>JBARUV010000252.1:0-5993 GCA_049645905.1 Sulfitobacter sp. | reverse complement strand
ACTAGCTGATTTACTGCATCATAAGTTGCGGGTCCGGTCTTGCTGAGCGTCGCATCAGGCAGGACCTCGACTGGGACGGTTGCGCTGCCGGCATCGGATGTGACCGTGGTGTTTACGCCGTTACGATCAAATTCAAAACTGGCTGTCGCGGTGTTGAGCACGCGGCCCGCGTCCAGTTCTGCCTGTGTCACACCGGTGCGCGTTCCGGTACAGGTAAAGGTATCACCGGGATCAAATTCCGCAGGCTGGATGCAGGTGGCCGGAGCATTGAGCAGCGGGTCATTGATCTGGATCGGTTCAAGGATCCGCACGTCACCCGTATTTTCGACCAGAAAGCTGTAGCTGATGGCGTCGGTGGTGGCCGCTACGGAAGCAGTCGAGCTGCTTTTGACAACGGAGATTCCCGGATTGAACGTAGGGGCGATGATCGCCGAGACCTGCTCAGATGCGGTGGGCCCGGCAAAGGCTGTGGCGGTGTTTACCACCACGCCCGCATTGATGTCATCATTGGTCAGCACATAATCACGGGTACAGGTCGTTGTCTGGCCTATGGCCAGTGGTGCTGCAAAGCAGGTGAAGGGCCCGATTTTGTCATCGGTGATCGTAATCTCGGTGACACCGATGTTGGTGCCGATACGCACGTTCCCTGTATTGCTGACTGCAAAGGTATACGTAACCGTATTGCCCGCGAAAAAGTCGGCTGCCGCAATATTGGGGGCGGTTTTGGCAAGCTCGATTTCGGGATTCTGGACCGCTGGAACAGTGACGGTATCAGTGTTGGAGGTGACTGCCGCAGCGATTGGCCCGGCTTCGGTCGCTGTGGCAGTGGCAGTATTGGTGATGCTGCCAAAATTGATGTCGCCCTGCTGCGTGGCATAAACGTCCGAGTTACAGGTCATCGTCGCGCCGGGCGCGAGCGTTGTGGCGGGACAAGTCACGCCAACCCGGTTATCGCCGACGTTTATGGTCTCAAGCGCGACATTGCCGGTGTTAACGAGGATATAATCGTACTCAAGCCCGACACCGGTCGCATTGAACTGGCTCGGTGATCCGGCATCCAACTGCTTGTCGAGCGTCAATCCAACGGACCGCACTGCAGGGACGCGCGCTGTCTCGCTATCGCTGTCGGTTTGCCCGCCAATTGTCACGGTGGTCGAGGCCGTGTTGTCAAAAAAGCCCCGATCAATGTCATCCTGAATGACTGAATAACTGGCCGTACAGGTCACAGTATTTCCCGGCGCAACCGGACCTGCGGGGCAAGTTACCGTACCGGCCAGCGGGTCGATAACTGTCGGCGCTGTCGGGAACGTCACGTTGCCAGCGTTCAGCACGACAATCTGGTAATTGATCACATCACCAACAGTGTCATAACTGGCAGTAAGCGCCGTCTTGGTCAGTTCCACATCCACATTGGGGGCAGAGCCTGGCAGATCGACATTATCGGTTTGTGTCAGTCGCCCGTTTCGAGGCGAGTCGGCGGTCACGGTGACAGTATTGCTCAGCAGGGCAGCTGGGTTGATCGCAAAGGCATCAACATCTGAAAGAAGAACCAGATAATTACCGCCACAGGTAAAACTTTCTGTGGGTGCCAGATCGGGCACATTACAGACAAGTCCGGGGATCAGACTGTCGCTCACGACGAAATTTGAAAGCGTCACGTCACCGTCATTGCGGATCAGGAAGCTATAAGGCACCGTTGAGCCCGCAACTCCGAATGCAGACAACAAACTGGACTTTTCAACAAAGAGTTCAGGCTGTGCCGCGGGTCCAGGTATGGTCAACGTATCGCTTAATTCGCCCAATGAACCATAGGCAGGGACACCGACAGCCTTGGCGACGTTGGTGACAAAACCTGCGTCATAGTCTTCCTGCGTGATCTGATAGGTAGCGGTACAAGTAGACGTATCGGGCATCCCCCCGGGACCGGTGGCCTCAATAACTGTCTTGGCACAACTGACTGATCCAATCTTGTCATCCGTAACAGACAGTTGCCTGATCGCCACCGAGCCGATGTTCGTGATCAAATAGGAATAAGTCACCGTTTGCCCGACAGCCGTGAACGCCGTAGCATTGGCGGATTTTTCAATCGCATATCCCGGCGCGACGGTAACAATTGCTGGATTGGTCAAGACATTGCCGGTGCGGAAATCCCAGTAGTTGTCGTTAGGATCCAGATCGTAAACCTGAGAAACGGTTTCTCCGGTAGACAGGATGTTGTTCAACAGTGCGGGATTGGTCGACTGAAACCACCCGGTGTTAAAAGTGTTGTTTCCGAAACCCTGCACCGTGCCGAAAGAGTTTTCACCCGAATTATCGGTAATCTGCGTCGTGACGTCCGACCAGTTACCGACGGTGTATCCGTTGATCCGCAGGAAAATGTCGTCTTCGTCAAACCCTCTGACCTGCGTATCCCCGTCATAGGCGGAAAACCGGATATAGATGTTGGAGATTGAACCCCCAAAATATTCGGAACATGCTGAAAAGCCGCAATTGAGTTCGATCGGATCGTTGATCGTAAACGGATTGCCCTGAACGGCTCTGGGGGTTCCGTTGTTATTAAACCCCTGAAACGCACCTGTCGGGTTGGAAAATTGGTAATAGGCGTTGCCGTTACCACCAATCAGAACGATCACAACGCCGCCCGCATGCGGATAGTCGTCCGGCAATACCAGACCTGTGCCGGGAACACTCCGGGTGAAGGGAGTCGCCTGCGCAATACTTGCGAGACCCAGCGCAATAAACACCGCAAGCAGCCGGACAATTCCGACGAAACCAATGTACTTATTCATATGGCCACCACCCGCCACCAAAGGCAAAAATCGCACAGGCACCCTGCCCCGGTCCGCTTCGTTTTGCTTTCAATCCCGTGCTGGTTACCGAATTCGCCCAGAATCGTCGCATCTATATAGGCCTTTATTTGGGCCTGAGCAGCAAGAGGAACAATGCGGTAAAACTGCTAATAATGACACTTTAGCGCCTATTTTTGCAGCATTCCGACGTTAAATAGCGCAATATCGCTGACTTGCTGCATTTAATGGGCTGCCCCTCACGGCACAGTCCATTGCGCGCGATGCCAGTTCCGCGCCGGTGGACCAGCGGCTTCTTCGATCGCCCAAGAGCTTATTAAAGGCACCGTTCTTTGAGTGTTGGTGGAGCGGATTTTCGACACCGTTGGGTCTATTCGAAAATCCCCATCCCGGCCTGCCGACGCGTTTCCCGTGACCGCCCCGAGATCAATTCTGGCCGGATGGTTTTGAAGACCACATCACATTATCGTAAGAGCTGTCTTACCACCGCAGATATCCGGAACCCACGTTGGCGGACCAATTTACGGGCTAGTGCAATCCTACCAAATCTAGCTTTCCTTTCGGCTCCCGAATTATGGGGCGAACCCGCTGTATTTCCCCCTATTTTAAGACGGTTACAGACCCTACATCGCCGGTATGAACGAAACAGTATGTTTCCCGGAAAGACCGTTAAATGTATCGAAAAACTGTTATTGATGTGACTGAAAAACTGAAATTGTTGCCAATGCCCGGCCAGATCGCGCGGTTGGGAATGGGAAATGGCGCGGGGTTACTAGACACAGAGACCTCTACAGATTGCATGCCTCAAAGAGATTTTGTCATGCGGCTATTACACGGCTGCAGTAACCAGTAGCGATATGCCGGACCCGGCGTATCAAACTATGAGTTCGATAAACCCTGGGGGTTATCATGAAGAATTATGACGCAGACCGCTCAGGAGTGAGCATGTTCGACTTTGCAACATTTGCCAGAGAACTTGAAGTGTCCCGGCCCCCGTCGACTTTGCGACAAAGGATCGGACGGGCAGCACAATGTGCGTTGCCGGTTTCCAAGGCAAACCGCTATCGCACCATCGGTAAACGCATTCTGGACGTGGCCATAGTTGTGGCAAGCGCGCCCTTTACGCTCCCTATCATCGGACTTTGTGCGTTGGCGCTCTGGATCGAAGGGGGTGCACCTTTTTACAGCCAGACTCGTTTGGGCCAGCACGGAAAGTCCTTTTCAATCGCAAAACTGCGCACAATGGTGCATGACGCGGATGCGGTGCTGGAGGATTACCTCGCCAGTGATCCGGCCATGCGCAAAGAATGGGACACCTTGCAAAAGCTGAAACATGACCCGCGCGTGACCCGCTTGGGGGCATTGCTTCGGTCGACGTCACTAGATGAATTGCCTCAACTTTTCAATGTGTTAAAAGGTGATATGAGTCTGGTTGGCCCGCGGCCGATGATGCCGTCGCAGGAAACCATGTATGGCGACATGCGCGCCTATTCTGCCCTGCGCCCCGGAATTACCGGACTTTGGCAGGTGTCTGCGCGCAACGGCAAGTCCTTTGCGTATCGCAAAGTGGTCGACGCGGATTATGAGCGTTCGCTCAGCTTTGCCAATGATTTGCAGATATTGCTAAAGACCATTGGCGTCGTTATTCGCCAAACAGGGTACTAAACACCTGCCCAAGTCCGGCGCTTGGCAGTCAACGGCCCCGCGCCCAGCGGTTTGCGCTGCGCCACAGCGGTAATCGGATTGCGACGCGCAAGGTGCAGAACACTATGAATCCAACAGGATCACGCAGCGCACGACGCCAGATCGGCACTGTCTTGTCATACAGATCGTCATTCGTCACCAAATCAGGAAACCGCGCCGCCACCTCGGCCACGCCGATATCCTGACGGCGGCGCACGCGGACCAATGCGCCAAAGCTGCCGATCATGGGCCAATCATAGGTTGCCGACACGCCGATACGCTCCTCAGGGATGAAATTGAGCCGCGCGAATGTGTCGTCTGAAATGATATCCGGCCACGCCTTCCAGCGCGCCCGCCCTGCCCTGTTCATCGCGTAAATGCCAAAGCCGGGAACCCCATGCACCATGAACGGCGTCGTTTCCCAGAACCGGGTATAGGCGCGGATGATGGCTTTATCGCCCGTCGTCACAAGGGGCCGTCCGCTGGCGTAAAGTGGCGTTTCGCCTTTGAGGGCCGCCACGATCTGGGCGATCAAAGAGCGGCATACTTTAACATCCGCGTCCAGATAGATCAGGACATCCCCTGTCGCGACGTCCTCCCCCTCGTTCAGCGCATTCAGCTTGCCGCCTTCTTTCAGGTCGAGAACGATCAGGCTCCAGCCTTTCAGCCGGCTCCGTTCCTCAAACCCACGCGCGGTGGGGACCGTATCATCGGTGCAGCCATTGGCGATCACAATCACCTCGACGCTGCCCTGCACCTCAGTTGAGGCCAACAAGGCGTCCAGACAGGCAGGCAGCCAAGCGGCCTCGTTTTGCGCAGGGATCAAAACGGACGTCTTCATGGATAATTGACCAGCGCATCCATGCGGGGGGTGTCATCATCAATATGGCGTAGTGCACCCCATGACCCTGTCTTGGCGGGTGATTTCACGTCGGTCTTTGCTGTAAACAACTGCCCCCCAACAGCGGTCCAACCCTCCAGCAGAGTCTGGTAGAGCGCTCCCATTTCTTCGGCGTGATTCAGGTGATCGAAAAAGGCGATCAACTCCGGGTCTTCCACTCCGTGGCCAGCGGCAGCCACATTACTGCCACCGGCATACATGATCAGGTCGAGCCCGCCTGCCCGCGCAACAGCCGCGTGATACGGCCACAAGCGGCCAAGCAGATCGGAGAGCGTACCTTCAACGTGCCCGCTCAGCGCGCCATCGCGTAGCTCGCGGCCAGCCAATTTTACCGCCGCATCGAAGCGGTGTGCGGTGACATAATCCGTTGCTGCCTGGCCCCCCAGACCGTCAGCAAGAGCAGCGGCTTGCGCGGCGCGCAGGCTTTCTTCCATCCAGCTTTTGATCAGCGCACTGCGGTCGGCTTCGCCGAGAATGCCCCCGAAGTATCCGGAAACGGCATAGGCATCGAAGGCGCTCACAGGCGCTTTAAGGCCTTCATTGATAGCCAATGGGGCACCCAGCGCGTCACTCTCAAGACCCAGTCTGCTGGTTTGTGAAGA
>JBARUV010000251.1:0-4454 GCA_049645905.1 Sulfitobacter sp. | reverse complement strand
AACTGCTTGAGGCGGCAGCGGCGTATATGTCCTTTGTAGAAGGGCGCGAACAATTCTCGCGTCCCCAGCTGATGACCAAAGTCCGTCAGGCAGGACCCGAAGGGTTCAGCCGCGAGGACAGCTTGCGGTCATTCGGCAAGTTGCTGCGCGACGGCAAGATCGAGAAGAAGAAAGGCGGGCGTTTCACGGTTTCCGAAGATATCGGATTTCGCCCGGACCATCGCGCCGCGAGCTGATCGAAGAATTATCAAACGGAATAAGGCGGTGCACTAGCGCCGCCTTATTCGTTCAGTCGAGGCCTACGCAAAATTTACCTTGTTGCCATTCGCGTCAGGGACGCACAGGTCAAATACGCGTCAAAATTCCGTAAAATGGGAGCGGGTGCCTTCACTCTTCTGCATCCGGATCGGCCTGCCCCACGCCCTTGAACACAAACTTCAACGGAATGGCCCACAAAACACCCAAGCCTACGTATATTGCCAGCTCGACCCCAAAAGAGGGTCGCTCAAACAGCGCCATGATCCCTACGGCCGCCACGATATACAGGGGCAGGCCGACCAGCAGGATAATCAGCGCCCAGCGCCGCCGTGCCTTGTAACTTAGCGCCATCATTTCCTCAGTCCGCGAAGGGATCGGTTACCAGAATGGTGTCTTCCCGCTCGGGTGAGGTAGATAATAGGGCAACCGGGCAATCGATCAACTCTTCCACACGGCGCACATATTTTATCGCCTCCGCTGGCAGATCCGCCCATGATCGCGCACCTTCGGTAGATTGTGACCAACCGGGCATCTCTTCGTAGACCGGGGTACAGCGCGCCTGTTGATCCGCCGCCGTCGGCAAATAGTCCAACCGCACGCCATCAAGTTCGTAAGCCACACATATCTTGAGGGTCTCGAACCCGTCCAGCACGTCCAGCTTGGTAAAGGCGATACCGTTAACCCCGGATGTCGCACAGGTCTGGCGCACAAGAACTGCATCAAACCAGCCGCACCGGCGCTTGCGCCCCGTTACTGTGCCAAATTCATGGCCCCGTTCGCCAAGGCGCTGACCATCTTCGTCATGCAATTCCGCAGGAAACGGTCCTTCACCGACGCGCGTTGTATATGCTTTGACGATGCCCAGCACAAAATCGATGGACCCCGGCCCGATCCCCGTGCCTGTGGCCGCCTGCCCCGCAATCACATTCGAGGACGTCACGAAAGGATAGGTTCCGAAATCAATATCCAGCAGCGCACCTTGTGCGCCTTCGAACAGGATGCGCTTGCCAGCCCGGCGCTGTTCGTTCAGCACCTTCCAGACGGGTGCGGCATACTCCAGCACGATGGGCGCAATCTCGCGCAATTGTGCCATCAACTCAGCGCGATCAACAGGCTCAAGCCCCAAGCCGCGGCGCAGCGCATCATGATGCACCAACGCCCGGTCCACGCGCAATTCCAGCGTTGCATCGTCCGCCAGATCAGCGACCCTCACCGATCGGCGTCCGACCTTGTCTTCGTACGCAGGTCCGATCCCGCGTCCGGTCGTTCCGATCTTGGCCACCGAATTCTGCGACTCGCGCGCGCGGTCCAACTCGCCGTGAATGGGCAGGATCAGCGGTGTGTTTTCTGCAATCATCAGCGTCTCGGGTGTGATTGTCACACCCTGCCCGCGCAGACCTTCGATTTCTTTCTTCAGATGCCACGGGTCCAGCACGACACCGTTACCAATCACGCTCAGCTTGCCGCCGCGGACAATGCCGGATGGCAACAGGCTCAGCTTGAAGACTTCGCCATCAATGACCAGCGTGTGCCCCGCATTGTGACCGCCCTGAAAGCGCGCGATCACATCTGCACGTTCGGACAGCCAGTCGACGATCTTGCCTTTTCCCTCGTCGCCCCACTGGGCTCCGACAACAACAACATTGGCCATCGCGATATTCCTTTCAACTAAGCCTGTCCCCTATAACCGCATGCGCCGAGGGCTGAAACTGAAAAATTTTTGCTCTTTGGCCGTGCCTTTGCCCACAGAAAACGGTTGCCCGCCAAGGCGGGCCGCCATAGCGTAACCGGATTGATCAACAATTAATTTTGGAATTCTGAATATGGTACAAATATTAGCCGAGTACGGTGGTTTTGCGGTCGAGTACGACCAAACCAAAAACCCGTACTTCAAGTCTATCATGCTGGAAAATTTGACATTGCTGCAGTCCAAGGACCTTGGCAGGAAGCTTTTGAAGCTGATCAAGGATGCCACACCACAAAGCCGGGGTTCCTTTCCGCTCGGTGTCAATGTCGTCTGCCGCCCCTTCCAGATGCAGTATATCCAATCGGGCCAGAAGCTGGCCTATTCTGCGGGCAGCGCGGTGCGCGATACAGTCGCTGCTTCGGCGCATCCGAAACACAATGTACAGGGCTGCCGGTTTCACAAATATGGCAGCAGCCTCAACAAGGCGGTCGACCCGGCGCAAAATGACAAGAATGGCACGGTCTGCTACATGGATTTCGCCAATACACAGGTGATGGAATCTGACGGAACGCCCACATGGGCGCATATCGTCCTCGCGCACGAGTTGATCCATTCCTACCATTGTCTTTATGGTATGCATGCAGGTGCGGAAGAAGAGAAAAAGACAACCGGCATTGACGGTTATGAGGCGGAAGAGTTTACCGAACAGGCGTTCCGCGCGGTATTCGACCTTCCCGCGCGCAAGGGATATGGTTAATGCACCTGACAGGAACATGACCCGTTAGTGCACGACCGAAAGGGATTAAGCATGGGATTTGTATTGCGCTGGCTTTTTGCCTTTCTGCTGCTATCCGCGACTTTTAACCCGACACAGTACAATTACGTTGACTGGGTGCGTTCCTATGGTGGCGCGAATATGTCGATTGCCGCTCTCTCGGGACTGGTGCTTTTGATCGGCTACATCATCTATCTGCGCGCCACACTGCGATCCATCGGCGGGTTCGGGATGGCGCTGGTACTGGCGGTAGTCGGCGCTGGCCTATGGGTGCTCTACGATTTCGGGGTGTTGCGGCTGGACAACTCCAGCTTCAACGTCTGGCTCGGCCTCGGCGCCCTCAGCCTTGTTCTGGGTATCGGTCTCAGCTGGAGCCATGTACGCCGTGCTTTGTCTGGCCAAGCCGATATGGACGATGTGGAGGCCTGAGGCGAGACAAATCAGGGGGCGCTAGAGCGTCAGCCAGCAGCCCCGTCCAGTTGCACAGGTTCCCCATGCGGCGTGCGCAAATAGGCATCCTCCCATTGCAGGCGAAGCGCTTCGAGCTGATCGGGCGCAGCAAGATCCAGTTCGCTTAGATACGTTTCGAGAGTCTCCAGCCACGCGATGAAATAATCATCGCCGCCGTTGAGTTCCTTTGCCAGCCCGTGCCGCGCCAGCGTTGCACCAAATCGCGCCGCCCATGCGGGCCAGTCAAATTGTCCCTGCTCGTTCAGATGCACAGTCAGCGCAAAAACCTGCGCATGCCATGGCGATTGAAACACAGGTTCAGGTGCTGCACTCATGCGGGTGCCAGATAGCTTTGCCACAGGTCCAACATCACCTCGTCACGCGGATGTTCGGGATGGGACCATAACTCTGACGCTGCAAAACACACGCCGTATAGTGGTTCTGCTGCGTCCCCCAACCCGTGGGCGCTGCTGTCAGGCAACACATGGGCGCCGTGCATCAGCACAATTGTTCCTCGTGCGCCCGCCGCATATACCGGCAACCGCGTATGGCCCCCGTCAACAAGAACATTCTGGGCAATCCGGCGTGTGACCACCTGATCGCCCACTTTGAACACAGGTGCGATATCGCTCTTGCGCGATGACGGGCCGCCCTTTGCCAATACCGCCGCAACCGCTTCGGGCTTAAGCACTGTTTTGGCATAGTCACTTGGCGCAGGGTCAACCTCACCCTCCAGTTCTTCACGGGTGATTAACCGATGGGAAACCAGCAAATCCGTCAGGCCGGACGCCCATTTTTCATAATAGGAAAACCGCGCGTAATCTGTGGGGGTCAGACATTCCCGCGCATGGCGCGATACGTCGATGTTCCACTTGCCATGACTGCCGCAGGCCAACGTGACGGCAAGGGCGCGCCCGTGCCAATCCTTGTGAAACACCGGCTTTACCGCTTCGGTCACCACGGGGCCATCCCCGAACCGCCCGCCCATGTCGTGTGCGCGGGTCAAGGGGTCACCGCCAATCCGCAGCCGATCATCGAATCCCGTGTGACAAGTGCGGCAAGTGCTTCCTCATCCATCTCATCAGTTCCGGCAGGCCGCTCAGGTATCACGAGATAGCGTATTTCCGCGGTACTGTCCCAAACCCGCACCGCTGTCTGTGCACCCAGTTCCACCCCGAAATCCGCGAGCACTTTGCGCGGTTCGCGTACCACACGGGCACGGTAGGCATCGGATTTGTACCAGGTCGGCGGAATCCCAAGCAGCGGCCAAGGATAGCAACTGCA
>JBARUV010000250.1:0-6088 GCA_049645905.1 Sulfitobacter sp. | reverse complement strand
CCCCCGGCAAGGCACAGGTTCTTTTGACCGCTTTGGCGCAATGCCGTAGTGGCCAGCCGGACAAGAGCCTCCTGCAGAACCTCTTGGGCTGATGCAGCAACATCCATGTAATGCTGCTCCAGTGGTGCCTCGGGGTGCCGAGCAGCGCGACCAAAAAGCAGCTCGAAAAGCGGGCTGATCGTACTGACATCTGTGTCAAAGCGAAAATACGACATGTCGAGACGAAAAGAGCCATCAGCCTTCAGATCAATCAGCTTGTCGAGGATTTTCTCCTTGAAGCGGGGCCGGCCAAAAGGGGCGAGACCCATTAACTTGTATTCGCCAGAATTGACCTTGAAGCCGCAATACTGCGTAAACGCGCTGTAAAACATGCCCAGAGAATTCGGGAACAGGATTTCTCCCAAGGGTGTCAGACGATCGTGCGCGCCCCTCCACAGGCTGGTTGTTGACCACTCTCCGACACCATCGACGACGAGCACCGCCGCTTCGTCGTAGGGTGACGGATAAAAGGCGGCAGCGGCGTGTGAGCGATGATGGGGGACAAAAAATATGCGTTTAGGGTCGTTGCAAACGCGCTGCAACCGAGCGGGCAGTGCGTGACCATACTCCCGCATCATATTCAAAGTGCGAAGCCAAAGCGCCGCCCCCCGAGGCGCATTGTGACTCGCGTTTCTTAACACCCTGTCCAGCTTCAACATCGGGTTCTCGAAATACGCAACGCTCACCGGCGCCTGCGTGTCAGGCAATTGCGACAGACAATATGCGATCGCCTGATCGGGAAAACGCCAATCGGCCTTTTTGCGGCTGAACCGTTCTTCCTGAGCCGCCGCAATGATGTCCTGACCCTGTATCAAAGCCGCAGCGGAATCGTGGAAATGGGATGAAATGCCAAGAATATATTCAGCTTTGGTCATGCACCCTGCCCTCCACCCGCCCAATCAGGTTGCTGGCAGCCTTAACGAGCCTGTCCGAAAAGGCACGGTTCGCAACTTGATTGGGATGCGGGTCGTGAGGCAAGAAGCTGTGGTCGCTGTCCAGAGGCACGGAAATGTCGATTGTGGAGTCAAAGCGAGTTTGCACAGCTGAATTGAAGCCCAAGTCAAGCTGGTCCAGCAGGGCGAACTGGATCGGAATCTTATGCGCCTTTGCAAGGTTTTGGGTTTCCGCCAGAATGGCCAATGTCGCGCTGTCAATCATGTGATCATCCGGCAGGAAGACATCAAATCCACCTTGCTGCAACGCCGGTTGCCATATCGGCACATAGCAAATGGTGTTTTGCCCGTCGCGCCCCTGTCGCAACACAGGAACATGTTCGACGCCAAGGCGATACCAGTCCATGTTCAACAACTGTCGCATCCGTTTGGGATGGGCGATGTTGCGAAACCGATGGTCGCTCATGATCGCAAAGATAGCGGCATCTATCTGACCGCTGGCGATGTCGCGTCGAAATTGCAGGAAATTCTGCACCGTGCTTTGCCCACCGATCCCCCGGTTCAGCAATTGCCCCGCAGGCAAATCCCTTTGGAGCAGGGCAACAAATGTCTCGTCATCTGCCAGGCCGGTACCATAGGTGAACGAGCATCCGTAAACAGCCAGCCGGGGCCCCTGACTTTCAGCCGCCCCCGGCACAAGCCGCCACCCGTCTGCCCCGATATTCTGAACGATTTCGGGTCGAAAACCGACCCTGACCCCATATCCCGGCGTCAAAGACCACCCCAATACGGCATGCGGTCGAAACAACAGTCTGGGTTTGGCGACAATGTTTTGGGGAAATTCGCTCATCTGCTGCTTTGACGAACAATCGTTTTCAAGAAAAATTCAAAAATCGACAGGTGCGGAGGGCGTTGAGGCATCTAAAAAACATCCCCCTTAAAGCGTCTGTGGTCGTAAGAAACCGTGATTGTTCGACATCCGTGGACTACCTGCAGCGACACTATGTATTTCGCGGGACACCTGCAAGCCGCCGTTCGCTCACCCTGATTTCGCATTATCGAACGACCATATGGTATGGGGTTAGTGCTGGCGTTGATCTGAGGGCTACAATATATCTTTACCAATTCCTGTAACCTTTGACATTATCGGACAGCCCATGCAGTCGGCGCAAGATCCAACCCCTTTTGTCGCTGTTGGCGGGTTGGGTGGGAGCGGCACGCGCCTTGTTGCTCAAATACTCCAGAAAATGGGATTCTATCTCGGCCCGGTTCTCAATCCACCACTGGATAACCTTCTGTTCACGCTGCTTTTCAAACGCCGTGAGTGGTTTGCGGCTTTTCCAGCTGACGTCGAGATTGACCGCACTATCAGGATCTTTGCCGCGGGAATGCGCGACGGTGTGGAACAGGCCGTTAACTTACTGGCGCGCGAGGAAGTGGAGCGACTGCTCGAGAATGCGCGTGGCTTTGGCGCAGACCACGGCAGGTTCGAGGCTGTTCTGGCCAGCGGCCCGCCCGATCTGGACCTCTATTCGGGTCTCGCCTGGAAAGAGCCGAATACACATGTGTTTCTGCCTCAATTGACGCAGCGGTTCCCGAACATGAAATACATCCATGTGATACGCAACGGCCTTGACATGGCGCTAAGCAGGAACCGTCAGCAATTGTTAAACTGGGGCCGCCACTATGATATCCAGCCTGAGACAGAAGAAAACCTGCCACAGGCGCAATTGCGGTATTGGCTGGCGGCTAACCACCGTGTTATTGAAACAGGAGACCGGATGGGATCAAAACAATTTCATCTGCTGAATTATGATAACCTGTGTTTAGGTTTCGAAAACGAAGCAGGCCGTCTCCAGAAATTTCTGGATCGGCACCTGTCAGATTTCGATCTGGCCGGTTTCTCTGGCGGTATTGGCACCGGCTCAATCGGGAGGTTTCGCGAAGTTCCTGCACGTACATTCACATTGGCCGATCGCGAGGCTGTGAAACAGCTAGGATTTTGCGTAGATTGACCCGGTTTGATGCGATGAAACGGCCAAATGTGTCGCGATTTTTTAATTTGGGGAAATAATTTAAATGTAAGCCGACTTGTGGAGTATCCGCGAGTACACTTGGTTTTTTCCTCTAAATTCGGCTTGTTATCTTTCTGATTTCGGATTGAACGGTGGAAAAAAAGATTGAATCTACATTTATTGTTCTTGGTATGCATCGATCAGGCACATCAGCGCTTGCACGATCAATAAACATTCTGGGCCCGCGTACCTCCGTCAATCTTATGGAGGCGAACAGTTTCAACACCGCCGGATATTGGGAGCCGAAATCAGTCGTTCAGTTTAATGACGATGTTATGTCCCATTTCAACAGGCACTGGGCCGACCCAAAGCCGTTTGCGACCGGGTGGACAGAGTCAGTGACATTCCACAATGACGCCGCAAATGCAAAACACCTCCTGAATGAGGAATTTGGTCCATCAGGATCCATCGTCGTCAAGGATCCGCGCTTTTCGCGGGTCCTGCCGGTCTGGCGCGATGCGATTACGGCACGACATGCAAAGCCGGTCTACCTCATTGCATGTCGAAACCCGTTGGAAGTTGCCCGGTCATTAGCTCGCCGTGACAAACTGAGCATAGAACACGGGTTACAATTATGGCTGAGCCACATGTTGGAAGCCGAGATTTCCACGCGCGGATTGCGTAGATACGTCATCAACTATGAGGATCTGTTGCGTGACTGGCGACGCACTCTTCGTCCTGTCTGCCTGCACCCTGGCTTACCGGATCTGGCAACTATGGACAAAAGCCGGGCGGAAGCGATCGACAGGTTTCTTGTCCCTGCCGAGCGCCACCATGTTGCTTCGAAAGCCGATCTCGACGTTGATCAAAACATACCCGACATCGTCAAGCGCGCCTATGAAGCGTTCCTCCATTTTGCGGACAGGCAAAATGGAAGTGAGTTCGATCAACTTGTAAGCGATTGGCAAAATTTCTGGAGGTGCCACAGCCCGGGCACAGACAGATCAGCCTATGTCGAGAGCATTCCCGAAGTGCAAATTGAAGAAAGCAAAATGCTCGAAAACGAGGGCCGGATAGCCGAGGCTCTTGCCCTGACCAGATCAGCGGCGGCGACAGCAGGCAATCGTGCATCCTATTATTTTAGGGCCGGCATCCTCTCCGATAAAACCGGAGATTTAACGGGAGCCATAGTCGCGTTGCGCCAAGCCATCTTTTTGGACGACGGACCCGTTGCGTTTCATATGAATCTGCTGCGGATCCTGCGAAAGCAGGGAGATCGGGGGCAGGAATCTGCGGATCTGCAGGCAGCACTGTCACGGCATCCAGAGCACGCACCGCTTCATCACCAACTTGGTGTGTGGTTGGAACGCAATGGCGATCTGACCGGCGCCGCTGACGCGATGCGCCACGCACTTTTGTTAGACGACAAACCGGTCGGGTTCTATTTGAGTCTGGCGCGGGTGCTCGCAAAGCAAGGAAATCGGGAGCAGGAAGCCGAGTGTCTACGGGCGGCATTGATCCAGCATCCAGAGTACGCAGACTTTCATCACCAGCTTGGCGTTTGTCTGGAACAGACCGGCGACCTTGATGGGGCGGCTGCGGCGCTCCGGCAGGCTTTGACATTGGATGACGTGTCCCTCGGGAATTATTGGAGTCTGGCGAGGGTCCTTGGAAAGCAGGGCAATCGTGAACAGGAAACTTCCACACTGAGGGCGGCAATTCAGCGCCATCCTACCCATGCACCGTTTCATCACCAACTCGGGTATTGTCTGGAGCGGTCAGGCGACCTTGCCCAAGCCGAGATGGCGATCGCGGAAACTGCGCGGCTGGATAAGACCGAACTAGATCAATTAATTGAGAAGACGCCGAGTTTGCTGCTTTCCACCGGCACGGGTCGGCCTGACGCGCAAGGCCGGTTGAACATAGATCAAAAACACAAACTTGTGCGTCTCTTGGCTTGGCAAGCGTCCAGATATCTGGCCGAGGACGCTGAAAAGCTGAATTCGCGAGAGACCCCAGCCCCTTCGAACGATGCCCCATGGCCAATGGGACGTTCCCAGCCCATCGAAGCAGAAAACCCGGTGATCCCACCGGTGGAGACGGAAACGCGGCCTCTCCTGTCGGCAATGATACCGGCTTACGAGGTGAAATCAGCGAAGTGGCTCGCCCGCGCTATCGAGTCGGTTCTGGCGCAAAATCTCCCGCATGATGAGGTAGAAGTTGTCGTCATTGACGATGGCTCGACGGGAGATGTTGCGCGGCAAGTTGCACGATCTTTCGGGTCACGCGTGAGCTATGTCCGCAATCCGGAGAGGCTGGGCCTGTCTGGCAATTTCAATCGCTGCATCGGGGTTTCAACCGGGAAATTTGTTCATATATTGCATCAGGACGACTGGATTGCGCCCGGCTTTTACGATGCTCTGCTTGGCCCTTTGCGCGCCGACGACAGGCTTGTCGCAGCCTTTTCAAGCACCGTGGTTGTTGATGACGCGAACCGCACATTGCACATCGATACCCTTGATCGTCAAAAGGCGGGGCCGCTGACTGGCTGGCTGGAAACAATTGCCCTGCGCCAGAGAATTACCTTTCCTTCGATGATTGTCCGGCGCAGCGCCTATGAGGGGGTCGGGGGGTTTTCACCCTCGCTGCTCTATTCGATGGACTGGGATATGTGGACGCGACTGGCTGTATCGGGGCCGGTCTGGCATGATCCGCGCCCCCTTGCCTATTACACCTCGCATTCCGGGTCGGAGACTTTTCGGTTGGGTGCTCATGATCGTGCTGTCGACTGTATGCACACGGTGCTTCGAAACGGACGTCTGCTGCCTGAAAGACTACGCGCACCGATAGCACGTGCCGCGTGTCACCATCTGTTGGTGAATGCCTGCAGCTTTATCTCGCCCGCCAAGGCCAAATCGGTGCCGGTTGAAGAAAGGCAGCAAACGCTTCGCCTGCTTCTGCGCGGGCAGACAAACGAGGATTACATCGCTCTGGCCCAATCCTTGTTGGACGATTAGATTTTCAGGACCGGCCGCAGGGCAAGATCAATCGCCGCGCTGCATCATTCTATTACATCACGGTGACCTAGTTTCGCGACGGATAGATGCCGAAAAGAGCGACACAATACCGGATCACCAATGA
>JBARUV010000249.1:0-38557 GCA_049645905.1 Sulfitobacter sp. | reverse complement strand
CCTTTGCGGGCGATATCGGCAGTTGCCATCCCGGCTATGCCGGAGCCCTGAAAGGTAACGGAACCCGGTGAAGGCTGCCAAAGCCCCATGATCGAGCGGAGTGTTGTGGTTTTACCCGCGCCATTTCGGCCAAGCAGGACAAACACACCGCCTTCGGGCACATCAAAGCTGATACCGTGCAGGACAGCATATTGCCCGATATTGGTCTTCATGTTTTGCACCGACAAAAGGGTCACGCCGTCTCCTCGGTTGCAGTGCCGAGATAGACGTCGCGGACGATCTGACTTGCCATGACGTTGTCGGGCGCGCCGTCGGCGAGCAATTCGCCATTGTGTAGAACGATGATCCGGTCGGCGAGGGCGCGCACGACGTCCATCTTATGCTCGACCAGAAGAACCGTTTTGCTGGGATCGGATTTGATCTGCGCGATCAAGTCCAGAACGGCGGGGGCCTGATCCAGCGACATGCCTGCGGTGGGTTCATCAAACATGTAGATGTCCGGCTCCATCGCCATAAGCAGCGCGACCTCAAGCTTGCGTTGATCGCCGTGCGGTAATGCGGCGGCTGGCATATACGCCTTGTCGGTCAATTGTGCGGCTCCGAGATACCGTTCCGCACCGGATTTGAGGTCAACCAATCGGGCTGCGGGGCGGAACAAGCCCCAACCAGCACCCGCGCGCGCTTGCACGGCAAGGCGGATGTTCTCCAGCACAGTCAACTGCGGGAAAAGGTTGGTAAGTTGAAATGCACGCCCGACCCCGTGACGTGCGCGCGCCGAGGGGGACATGTTGGTGATGTCAATATCACCTTTATGCACCTTGCCGGACGTCGCAGAGAGCTGACCGGAAATCAGGTTGAAGTAAGTTGTCTTGCCTGCCCCGTTTGGCCCCACGATGACTGTCGTTTCGCCGGGGTGAAAAGCACAGGTGATCCGATTGACCGCGACATGTCCGCCGAAACGGATCGTCAGATCGGTTGTGGTAAGAGACGGTTGGGGCATGGGGAAATCTTGCAAATCGTTAATGTATCCGGCCCGCCCGATCGAGCAGGCCGGGACATTCGGTTAATCGTTGGTGCGACCGATAGGGATGTTCATCTCGTCCGCTTCGATGATCCGCACAAGTTCGGGGATCGCCCAATCCACATCATCGTCGACGCGGATCTTGAAATGCACCATCGACTGCAACGCCTGATGGTCTTCGGGACGGAAAGTCATCGTGCCTTTGGGTGTATCCCAAGACATGCCTTCCATTGCGGTGATCAGGTCTTCGGTTTCATAGCTTTCCGCTGTTTCCAGCGCTTTGACGACTGCCATCGCCGCTGCCATGCCACCCGCGGTAAAGAAATCCGGTGGGCCGTCAAACCGTTCCTGATGGGTATCCACCAGCCACTTGTTCACCGGGTTGTCGTAGGCTTCGTAGTAATAATAAACCGCCCCTTCCATACCGGGGAACCGCTTGTAAGTTGGTAGTACCGGCAGGATGTGACCGCCCATCGAAATTTCGATGCCGTACCGATCGGGGTCCAATGCCTGAATTTTGCCCGGTGCGTCACCGCCGCCTGCAATATATACCAGAATGACCTTGCGGCCTTCCTTGTCCTTCAATGCGTTGAACATGCGCTCAGTTGCAGCGGTAAAATCCGCTGTCCCCTGTGGAACATATTCTTCGGTTACGACGGTAGCGCCGCTGCCATCCAGCGCAGCCTTGAAAGCGTTGATACCATCGCGGCCAAATGCATAGTCTTCGGCAAGCGTGGCAACAAAAAGGTTCTCGTCAGGTTTCAACGCAAGCGCCTGCGCCTGCATGTCCATCGACGAGTTGCGTGAAGTCTTGAAAATATAGCGGTTGCTGTCGGGACCGGTGAGGCTGTCGGCGACGGCTGGCTCTACGATAAGAATCTTTTCGTATTCTTCAGCGATGGGCAGCATACCTTTGGTCACACCGGATGAGGTAGCCCCGACCGCCAGCAACACTTCGTCATCGCCGTATGCTTCGGCCAAAACGGCGCGGGCCACATCGGGTTTGAACTGTGTATCCTTGATGATCACCTCGATAGGGCGGCCTTTGACTTCGTTTGTGCCCCCCGTCGCGTATTCCAGACCCAGTTCGAAGCCAGTCTGTGCCTGTTTCGAAAACGCTTCAAAGCTGGAGCCGGACAATCCGTGGATCAGTGCAATCTTGATCGGGTCTTGGGCCCAGGCTGCGCCCGCCATCGCGATGGATACGGCGAAAGTTGCGGCGAACCGCGTTAATATCTTCATGATTTCCTCCCTTATAGGCTGGCGCGGACGTTGCGCGCACCTAGCCTGTCGTTTAACATCATTATACCATCCAAGACTTAGCGCATCGAGGCAAGATCGTGGAAATACGTATCGACAATTGCTTTGCGGAAGGGACCTTTGCCGAACTGGCGTTTACCTTTGCTCCCATTGGTCTGGTGGTCACAGAGAAACGTGTGATCCGGGACTGCAACATCGCCTTTGCGGAGATGTTTGGATACACCCGCGAGGCACTGCGCAATCAGATGTTTTCGATCCTGTACCCCTCGGACGAGGAATTTGTGAACATCAGGGACCGGGGCGTAGAGCAACTGCGTGAAACCAACACCTATTGGGACGAACGGATCATGGCGCGCAAGGATAACGCGCTGTTCTGGTGTCGGGTTCGGGGTCATTCCTTTACGCCCGATGATCCGCTTGCACGCGCCGTCTGGAGCTTTGCCGACCTATCGGCGGAGCGACCATATTTTTCACTCACCAGACGTGAACGGGAAATTTTGAGTCACCTCAGCGAGGGACTGACCAGCAAGGGGATCGCGTTGCAACTTGATATTTCACACCGCACTGTCGAAGTGTATCGCGCGAAATTGCTGCGCAAGTTCAATGTCAGCAACACCAGCAGCCTGTTCCATTCTTTGGGCGGCATTGATGGCGACCGTTTTTTCTCGTCCAGTAACAAGCCCTAGGCCGCGCAATCGGTAAATGACGCGCGGCCCGACATTTGTTCTGATCAGCCTAGCTAATGATGTCGTTAAAGGTAGCTGAAGGGCGCATCACCGCAGCAGTCTTGGCTGCATCTGTATGATAGTATCCGCCCAGATCAGCCGCAGGGCCCTGAACAGCGGCGAGTTCGGACAGGATTTTTTCCTCGCTCGCGGCCAAAGCCTCGGCAATGGGTGCGAAATGCGCAGCAAGTTCCGTATCGCTGGTCTGTGCCGCCAATGCATCTGCCCAATAGCGTGCAAACCAGTAGTGGCTGTCGCGGTTGTCGGGCTCACCCACTTTGCGTGAGGGGGAGTGGCCATTGTCCAGAATACCTTGCGTGGCTTTGTCTACGGCCTCGCCCAATACGCGGGCTTTTTCGTTGCCTTTGGCATCTGCAAGGAAGGTCAGGCTTTCGCCCAACGCGCAAAATTCACCAAGGCTGTCCCACCGCAGGTGGTTCTGCTCTGCAAGCTGCTGGACGTGCTTGGGTGCCGAACCGCCGGCACCGGTCTCAAACAATCCGCCTCCGTTCATCAGCTTTACAATCGACAGCATTTTGGCAGAGGTCGCCAATTCAAGGATTGGGAACAGGTCGGTCAGGTAATCGCGCAGCACGTTGCCTGTAATCGCAATGGTGTTCTCGCCTTTTGTGATCGTTTCAAGGGACGCGCGTGTAGCTTCGCGAGGTGCCATGATTTCGAATTTGTCAGTAACTCCCTTGGCCTCAAGGACCGGCTTGACGTAGGCGATCAGTTCAGCGTCATGGGCGCGCGCCGCATCCAGCCAGAAAATGGCGCGGCAGCCTTCGGCCTTTTGACGGTCTATCGCGAGGTTTACCCAGTCTTCGATGGGCGCTTTGCGCGCTGAGGCTGAGCGCCAGATGTCACCGGCCTCGACCTTATGCTCATGTAATACAGTGCCGTCCTCAAGGATCATCTTGACGGTGCCTGCTTCCGGCATCTCGAATGTGGTCGGATGGGAGCCGTATTCTTCGGCCTTTTGCGCCATCAGGCCGACGTTCTGCACTGTGCCTGCGGTGGCCGGGTTCAGCTTGCCGCACTGTTTGAAGAACTTGATGGATTCGTCATACACCGGCGCATAGGAATTGTCAGGGATCACACAATTGGTGTCTGATTCCTTGCCATCCGGGCCCCAGCCTTTCCCGCCTGCGCGGATCAGCGCGGGCATTGAAGCGTCGATGATTACATCGGATGAAACATGCAGGTTGGTGATGCCTTTGTCTGAATCGACCATATACATGGGTGGTCGGGCTGCCATGCAGGCGTCGATATCCGCAATGATTTCAGCATTGCCTTTGACGCGTGACAGCAGATCGCCGAGGCCCGAATTCGGGTTTACGCCCAGATCAGCCATTGCATCCCCGTGCTTTTCAAAGACAGGCGCGAGGAAAGCCTTTACCGCGTGACCAAAAATGATCGGGTCCGAGACCTTCATCATGGTGGCCTTCATGTGCAGCGAGAAAAGTGTGCCTTCGGCTTTGGTTTTCTCGATTTCATCCGCCAGAAAGGTCTGAAGCGCAGCCACGCTCATGAATGTGGCGTCGACCACTGTGCCCGCAGGAAAGGTGATGCCGTCCTTGAGAACAGTCTCGCCTTCATCTGTGATCAGCACGATCTTGGCCGTCGTATCCTCGCTCAATGTGCTGGATACCTCATTCGAAAAGAAATCGCCGCTCGACATGGCAGAGACATGCGTGTTGCTGTCAGCCGCCCAATCGCCCATCCGGTGCGGGTTTTTCTGTGCAAAGCTTTTCACCGCCTTGGCCGCACGCCGGTCAGAGTTGCCCTCGCGCAGGACGGGGTTCACAGCCGACCCTTTGATGCTGTCATATTTCGCACGAATGGCCTTTTCCGCATCTGTTACGGGCGCCTCGGGATAGTCCGGCAATGCGAAACCTTGCGACTGTAGTTCTTTGATTGCACTAACAAGCTGCGGGACAGACGCCGAGATGTTGGGAAGTTTGATCACGTTCGCGTCCGGCGTTTTGACCAACCGGCCAAGTTCGGCCAGATCGTCGGACTGGCGCTGCGCCTCGTCGAGATGCTCCGGGAATGTCGCCAGAATGCGGCCTGACAGGCTGATATCCTTGGTTCCGACAGAAACGCCGGCAGCCGCTGCGAATTTCTGAATGATCGGGAGAAACGATGCGGAAGCGAGTTCAGGCGCTTCGTCTACTTTAGTGTAAATGATATCGGACATTCGAATCCCCTTTAAAGTTGGTTTGGCGCTTCATACGCAATGTAACCGCAGTCGTCGACAGTATACCGTCGTATACTTTCTGGCGCAGAGACATAAATCAAAAGCACGCGTCAGCGTTAAAATGCATATGACCACTGTCCTGCATGACCGCCCGGAACGAAGAGCCAAACATCCCTGAGGTTTCACACAATCTAACATTCATGGCAACGCGGGTTCGGATCAACCAGAGGCAGCTGCGGTTTATTTTATTGGGCTGCTGCATGTTGCGGCGATTTAAGTGTAGAACTTGTGGAAACGCGCTGAAATGCTCCTATGTATTGCGGAGCTTTCAACTTCTACCCGCGTCCCTGTTACAAAGTGTCCGTTGCGTGCTAAACTCACATTTGGTGTCGACAGGCCGGTACTGGCCTGCGATAGATCTCTCTTCGCCCTCAATTTTTCGGTTTGGATATGTCGTGCGCTTATCAATTCGGACACACCTTTTGTATTCGACGTCACAGCCCTGCGATTTGCTGCTGCAGATAGAGGCTTTGTCGGATGCATCGCAATTCTGTCGTGAGTCTCAGCTCACCTTCGATTCCAATTCTGTCGATCAAGAGATCACGGGAGAGGAAGGTATCGGGACGCGCAGATGGATAAAGGCCGGACAGCAGTTCGAGTGTCGCTATGAGGCAATGGTCGAGGTCACACGCGCGGCAGTCGACATGCGGAACCTTGCCCAAACGCCGTGGATGCAGATCCCCAGCGAGACTGTCAAATACCTGATGCCATCGCGCTATTGTCATTCAGAATTGTTTCTGGACTTTGTTTCCAGCCAGTTCGGGCACCTGACGGGCGGTGCTATGATTGCTGCTATGAGCGACTGGATCAACACCAACTTCACTTATGACAATAGCGCAAGTTATGCCGGCACCAGCGCGAGCGACAGCTTTTCCAGCCAATCGGGCGTGTGCCGTGATTACGCCCATGTCCTTATTTCATTTGCCCGTGCGGCAGGTATTCCGGCGCGCTTTGTCAGCGCCTATGCCCCTGATGTATCGCCGCAAGATTTTCATGCGGTTGTAGAGGTTTATCTAGATGGCGATTGGCACCTTATTGACCCGACGGGGATGGCACAGGACACAGAGATTGCGCGTATCTGTCTGGGGCGCGATGCAGCGGATGCTTCGTTCATAACATCGTATGGCAGGATTGAATTGATAGAGCAGACTGTTGAAGTCACGCGCATGACCACATGAGAATGTGACCCGACGTATCGTAAAACCGGACAAAACCCCATTGTATCATGTGAATTTCGGCCCTAGACAGCCCCGGTGCGCACCGCATTGTGATTTCTCTGTTCTGGACTTGAATTAATGACCTATTGTGTTGGCCTTCGCTTGGACCTCGGCCTCGTTTTCATGTCTGATACACGCACCAACGCGGGGGTCGATAATATCTCGACCACAAAAAAAATGTTCACCTGGAACGTGCCGGGGGAACGCACAATTACGATCATGACCGCAGGTAACCTGGCCACAACACAGGCGCTGATCAGCCTGCTCGAGGAACGGTCGAAAACGCTTTCGGAACGCAGTCCCACGATCCTTGAACAGCCAACCATGTTTCAAGTCGCGCGTCTGGTCGGATCGACCTTGAAAGAAGTGATTCAAGACAGCGCGCTGGGTGGCCAGACCGGATCGTCGCGGTTCACAGCTTCGGTTATCGTAGGCGGCCAGATCAAAGGCGGCGCGCCGACCTTGTTTTTGATCTATCCCGAAGGTAATTTTATCGAAGTGACAGAGGATGCTCCGTTTTTCCAGATTGGCGAAGCGAAGTACGGCAAGCCGATACTGGTGCGTGCATACGAGCGGAATATGAGCTTCGAGGACACAATCAAGCTGTTGATGGTTTCGTTTGATTCAACCATTAAGGCAAACCTGTCTGTAGGTCTGCCGCTTGACCTTCAGATTTATACCACCGACAGTTTTTCGGTAGATGAGCAGACCCGTATCGAAGCGGACAATGCATATTACCAGTCGGTTGCTCAGGGCTGGGGGGAGGCATTGCGCAAAGCGTTGATGCGTTTGCCAAGCTACGAGCGCAACTGAAGTCATCCGAGGGCCGGGCCGATCCGTTCCCTTCAGATCAGCTCTGTAACATCAACCGCCTGTGTGTTTCGCTGACCGCCGGACGAGCGTAAATGACCGCTTACAGGTGCTATGTCTGAATAGTCGCGTCCATAACCCACGACAATATGGTCGGTGCCGACAAGGGTTGCATTGGTCGGATCGTATTCGATCCAGCCCTGATTGGTACCGCACCATGCACGGACCCAAGCATGCATCGCGTCCGTTCCAGCAAGCTTGACCCCGCCTTTGGGTGGAAGGGTACGCAGATAGCCGCTGACATAGGCCGCCGGAATGCCCAGAGATTGCAGGCCGAGGATCATGATATGGCTGAAGTCCTGACAAACGCCGCGCCTTAGCCGAAATGCTTCGGCGGCGTCGGTGTCAACAGTTGTCGCGCCAGCATCAAAGGTCATAGTATCGTGCAATGCCCGGCCCAAACGAATGACGTTTGCCACAACGCTGTCCTTGGGCTCGAACAGGTCCTGTACAAAAGCGTCAATTGCTGTGTCAGGAGACAAGCGGGGAGTTGGCCCCAGAAAATGAACCGGCGAAGCAGGGTTCAGATCAGTGCAGGTTTCCCACTGTCGGCGCATGACTGTGACGTTTGGTGACTGGTCCTGCCAAGGCAGGGGGGGAAACATCTTTACATGGCAAGACAGTTGAATCGACATCTCGGCGTGCCGTGCTGTATGCGCGCAGGTCGTTGCCATGTTGCCAAAAAAATCTGGGGCATCCGATCTTGCATCAGGTTCCGGGTACACCTGCAGCAAGTGGGTTGTCAGATGTTGCCTGTCAGGAATTGACTTGGGCAGCACACGGACCAGATGCCGACCGTTTGCGGCAGGTTCATTATAACGGTGTGTGATTGTGAGGCGAATATTATAGATCATATGCTAAATCAGATAATACTCGTTCAGCGCGTTGGAAATATCCCAGATACTTTGGCGCATTGCGTCCAGAAACTCGGGCGTGATTTCGTCGCACTCAACAGTCGCCAGCTGGGTTTCCGCCATCAGCACCAAACGGGTAACGCGTGTTAGATTGTGGTCAGTGTTCTGGCGCGGCAAATGTGCGATATGATCCTTCGTGCGGGAAATATGATACCGTACGGAGCGCGGATTTTGCGGATCAAGCGCGAGCAGATCAACCACAGATGCCGTGTTGGCCCAGACCAGAAAACGCGACCTGTGCGAGCCCACGCTGTCGCCCAGCTCAAGCGCGAGGTCATAAGAACCGGTCGGTGCGTCATCGCTGATGCATGCCGCCAAAACGGCACACATGTTTGCGGCGCGCTCCACCGAGATGCCAAGGCTCAAAAACCGCCAGCCGTCAGAGCGGTACATGTTCTCATGCACAAGTCCTGCGAAGCCGGTAATCTGGCGCAACAATATGCTGATCTGGACAGGGATCTCGTCAAGCGGAACAGGGCGTTCGTCCAGCACTTGCATTTGTTTGACGATGCCGCGCAGCGCCATCATCCCGTCGGGGGAAAAACGGTCGCTGATCCGCGATGCTGATTGTAGCCCAAGGCCCAGCGGGGTGGCGAACCGTTGCGCCATCGCCTGCGCCCGAGGCGCTACATTGTCCATAAGATGGGTGCGCATATAGACCGGCATGGCGGCGCCATGCTGCGCGCCGTCGGCTATACGCGCATAATAGGCCCGAAACAGGCGCATGTTTTGCTCGGACCGCTCGACATATCGTCCCAGCCAGAACAGATTGTCGGCCGCACGACTGGGCAATATTGCGTGTGTCAGGCTCCGCGTAATGGCCTTTTTCTCATGCGACAGCAAATCCGGTGAGGGCACTTTGTTCGGGCTTGTGATCCAAACATCGGCGACCTTGCCACCTTGCTGCATGGCCAGTGCCTTTGCATCCGCGCCTGCGCTGATCCGCGCGTAGCCGCCGGGCATAACAGCCCAGCCATCTTTCGTGCGGCCAAGAGAGATGCGGATACACATCGGACGCGGGACCAATTTGCCGTTTTCGCAGGCGGGTGTGGTCGACAATGTCACAGCCTCTTGCCCCACAAGGTTACGGCCCGACGTCTGCAAAATTTCGGCCAAGCGGACTGTGTCCGGGCTGTCTTTGCCGCTTGCCAATGAAATCGTTGTCGGATCAGACATGAGCGGTGTTGTGGAAAAGGCGTTGCCCACCATCATCCGTTCCCTGTTGGCAAGAACATGCTCGCGCTGCGCGTCCTGTCCGCACCACCATGTCGCAATGTTTGGCATTGCCAGACCGCGACCCAGACGGGCGCGGGCGATCTTGGGTAGAAATGCCATCAAAGCGCGGGTTTCCAGCACCCCCGCGCCCACCATATTCACCGTTCTTAACGCACCTTGGCGCACTGACTGGACCAGCCCCGCAGCGCCCAGCATCGAGGCCGGGTTCAATTCCAGAGGGTCGAACATCGCGCTCGGCAAGCGGTTCCACAACAGGCTTACCGGCTTGGAACCCGCGACAGTACGCACCATCGCTTTCCCGTCCTGAACAATCAGGTCTTCGCCTTCTACAAGCAAAAGGCCAAGATAGCGGGCAATATAGGCATGTTCGGCATAGTTCTGGTTCATGGGTCCGGGCGAGAGCAGGGCGATTTCCCCCTCGCTGCGACCCTGGATATCAAACAAGGTCTGCTGGAAATTCTGGAAAAAGCCGGAAAGCCGGTGAATGTTCGCGTCTTTGAAAAAATTAGGAAAAACGCGGCGCATGGCAATGCGGTTCTCGATAGCAAAGCCCGCAGTTGACGGCGCCTCTATCAGGTCGCTGATGATCCACCATTTGCCGTTCGGCCCCCGCCCGATTTCAAAAGACAGGGTGTTTATCCGAATGGTGTCGTTCCCGCCGACACCGACCATCGGGCGCAACCAGGCCGGGTTCTGGCTTAGCAGGGTTGCAGGTAACTGGCCCGAGCTGACCAGTTCATTGTCACCGTAGAAATCGCGCAGCACATATTCCAGAAGATCAGCCCGTTCGATCAATGCCGCAGAAATGTCTTGCCATTCTTTTTCTCCCAGAATGACGGGGATATGGCTTAGTGGCCATTCCCGTTCACTCGAAAGGCTTTCATCATATTGCCGGTAGAGTACGCCCGCGTCGCGCAGGTATTGATCTCCGCGCGCAAATCGCAGCGACAATTCTTCCGGCGTCAATTTGCTTAGATGATCAATAAACGCGACCCAAACGGGTTTCGCTGTCCCGTCAGGCGCAAGCATCTCGTCGTTGATCGCGCCTCCCGCTGCAAACCGAGCAGTATAGGCACTCAGCAAGTCACCGTGCGTTGGCGCTCTTGTTTGAGTGGGCGGGTTTTGCACAGGTTCACAATCCGGGTCTGCGACGCAGATCAAGGGTCATCGGGAATTCGGGATGAGGTCGCTCAGGCGTCGGCACAAATGCTCCCGGATCATGCCCCATCTTCTCGAATCTGCTCAAACGGCGCGCCTCCGCTTCGTTTCCGTTTACGGGGAACGTATCGAAACTGCGCCCGCCGGGATGCGCGACATGATAGCGACATCCCCCCAATGACTTGCCGGTCCACGTATCATAAATGTCGAACGTCAAGGGAGCGTCGACTTTGAGTACAGGATGCAGCGACAAAGAGGGCTTCCATGCCTTGAACCGCACACCGCCAACGCGGTGACCATTCATTTCCGTGGCAGTAAGCGGCACAACGCGGGTATTTGCCGTCACGATATAGCGGTCAGGATTGGAGCCCTTCAACGTGACCTGCAGCCGCTCTGACGAACTGTCGGTATAGCGGACCGTGCCGCCAATCGCGCCGGTCTCTCCCAAGACATGCCAGGGCTCGAGGGCTTGGCGCAGTTCCAGAGTGATCCCTTCATAGGTGACTTCGCCACAGAACGGGAACCGGAACTCAGCCTGTGCCTCGAACCACGCAGGGTCAAGGTGCAGATCATGGGTCGCGAGGTCGGCCAGAACTTCGCGGAAATCCTGCCATATGAAGGCGGGCAGCATGAAGCGGTCGTGCAGTGTGGTACCCCAACGGGTTAGATCGCCGCTGATTGGATTTTCCCAGCAACGCGCAATGATGGCCCGCAGCAAGACCTGCTGCGCGAGGCTCATCCGGGGATTTGGCGGCATTTCGAAACCGCGAAATTCGACCAGACCCAGTCGCCCTGTCGGTCCGTCAGGAGAGAACAGCTTGTCGATGCAAATTTCGGTGCGGTGGGTGTTACCCGTTACGTCGATCAGGGCATTTCGCAACAGGCGATCCGTCAGCCATGGTGGCGGAGGCGTTTCATCTGTGGGGGGCCAAATCTGATCCAGCGCGATCTCAAGTTCATACAGAACATCATGGCGGGCCTCGTCGATGCGCGGGGCCTGCGATGTCGGACCGACGAAGGTACCGGAAAACAGGTAGGACAGACTTGGGTGCCGCTGCCAAAACAAAATCAGGCTCTTCAACAGATCGGGGCGGCGCAAGAACGGGCTGTCTGCCGGGGTTGCTCCGCCGACAACGACGTGGTTGCCGCCACCTGTGCCGGTGTGCCGCCCGTCGACCATGAACTTGTCCGCGCCCAAACGGCACTGGCGCGCTTCCTCATAGACGGTTTGGGTTGTCTCAACGCAATCTGTCCAACTGGCAGCCGGGTGGATGTTAACCTCCAGCACACCGGGATCGGGGGCGATGCGCATCACTTCAACGCGGGGATCATGCGGCGGCGCATATCCCTCGATCAGCACTTTGCGGTTAATCTCTTTGGCTGCGGTCTCGATTGCAGCAATCAGTTCGAGGTAATCCTCGAGCTTTTCAACAGGGGGGAGGAACACACACAAACGCCCGTCGCGTGCTTCCACAGATATCGCCGTGCGCACGCGTCCGTCGAGATCATCCAGAGTCTGCTCGACTTGCTCTTGACCGCTGGATGCTTCGGTGCGGTGGGCGACATGTTGACCCCGCCGCTGTCGCTTTGCCGCTTTTACAGGCGCTGCGGGCAACGCCTCGCGCGCCTCGGTCGGGTCCTGTGGATTTATGAACGGGTAGTCGCTCTCCGGAACGTGCGGTAAGGTGCCAAGGGGCAGGCGATACCCGACCGGACTGTCGCCTGCCACGAGGAACACCTTGCCCCTGCGCAGGTTCCACACTTCGGACATCCAGCGGCTGGATGCGCGTGCCTGCCAACGCTGCACCGGCAGGACATATCCCGCTGGGGTGGTCAGCCCGCGTTCGAATACTTTGGCGATGCGGGCGCGCTCTTCAGGGTCGGCAAGCTTCGAATTCTCGGGCGTGACGTTCGAGGGCAGATTGCCTTCTTTGATGATCCATTCGGCAGGGTCTTCAAAGGCAGGCAGCACATTGGCCTGTGGTACAGACAGAAAGTTGGCGATCTGGTTCAGCAAGGCCTGCGCATCGTCGGGGCCGACATCTTCGTTTGTATCTTCGCGGGCCAGCAGATCGGGATCATTCCAGATCGGTTGGCCGTCCTTGCGCCAGTACAGCGAGAACGTCCATCGTGGCAGGGTTTCACCCGGATACCATTTGCCTTGGCCGTAATGAAGCAGGCCACCCTTGGAAAACTTGCCCTGCAGCCGGCGCATCAACGTATCGGCGAGCCCGCGTTTTGTCGGGCCAACGGCGTCGGAGTTCCACTCGGCACTCTCGAAATCATCAATCGATACAAAAGTCGGTTCACCGCCCATTGTCAGGCGCACATCACCGTCTTGAAGGCGTTTATCGACCTTGTGGCCGAGCGCATTGAGTGCGTCCCACGCATCATCCGAAAACGGTTTGGTGATCCGCGGATGTTCTGCCGTGCGGGCAACCTGCATGTCGAAGGAAAATTCCACATCCGCAGCACTGGCCACTCCCGAAATGGGGGCGGCGTGGCGATAATGCGGGGTCGCTGCCAGCGGGATATGGCTTTCGCCCGCGAGCAGGCCGGACGTAGGATCAAGGCCAACCCAGCCGGCTCCGGGCAAGTAAACCTCCACCCAAGCATGCAGATCGGTGAAGTCAGTGTCTGTGCCCGCAGGTCCGTCAATCGCCACCAGATCGGGTTTGAGCTGGATCAGGTAGCCCGACACAAACCGCGCAGCCAGCCCGAGGTTGCGCAGCACCTGCACCAACAACCAGCTTGTATCACGGCAAGAACCTGCTGCGCGCCCGAGTGTTTCCTCGGCTGTCTGAACACCGGGCTCCATACGGATTTCATAGTTGATTTCGCTCGCCAGCCGGCTGTTTAGCATCACCAGAAAATCAATCGTGACCATCGGTTCGCGCGACACAGTACCCAAGAAAGCCTGCAAGAGGGGGCCAACATTTTCGGTGCGCAAGTAAATGCTGAGGTCGGGAGCAATATCCTCGTCATAGCTCAGCGGGAAAGACTTGGCGCTGTCCTCGACGAAGAAATCAAACGGGTTATAGACCGACATGTCAGCGACCAGATCGACCTCAATCTTGAATTCGCGGACCGGTTCGGGAAACACAAACCGCGCCAACCAGTTGCCGTAGGGGTCTTGCTGGTGGTTCACAAAATAGCCGGAAGGCGAGACGGTCAAGCTGTGCGAAATCACTCTGGTGCGCGAATGGGGCGCGGGTCGCAGCCGGATGGATTGCGGGCCTAACGTGACCGGTCGGTCATATTTATAATGCGTCAGGTGATAGATGCTTGCGGTGATTGACATGCTGGTAATCTCCTTGCGTCCATATTGGACATACTACTGCACCGCAGCAACACCCACAATTTTGCCAATCGTGGAGGGGGTTTAAATGTCGCGCTGATTCTGGCTCTGCAAGTTCACCAAAGCGCGTCTGGCTTTAAGTTTTGCCATCGGCGTCAGGTGGGATGCAACAGCTAGCTCTTCTATATCGTATACATTCTTGACAGTGCCAAAAATTTAATCGTTCGTGATAGCATGTGTGGGTCGGCGCTCTCATCATGTCTGTGGCGCGTTGCAGTCCCTAAGAATTCAGATACGCTAGCATTATGAAAACAAAAAGATACCACTTCGACGAGATGCTTCTGGACACAGATGATGTACGCGAACCCTACCGCAAGTATCAGAATTGGTTTTCACAAGAAGATCCGTCCCGACTGATCGAAAAATCCAAAGAGGCGGAGGCGTTTTTCAGAAGAACGGGCATCACCTTTAATGTTTATGGTCAAGAGGCAGCGCAAGAGCGGCTGATCCCGTTTGATCTGATCCCGCGCATCATTTCGAATCGCGAGTGGACACGACTGTCCAAGGGGATCGAACAGCGCGTACGTGCGATTAATATGTTTCTGCATGACGTCTATAACCGTCAGGAGATTCTGCGCGCCGGGATCATCCCGATTGAACTGATCGCCCGAAACGAGGCGTTCCTGCCGCAGATGATGGGATTCACCCCACCGGGCAACGTTTACACCCATATCGTTGGTACAGACATTGTGCGCACCGGCGAAGACGAGTTTTTTGTACTCGAAGACAACGCGCGGACGCCTTCTGGTGTTTCCTACATGCTGGAAAACCGCGAGACGATGTTGCACATGTTTCCGGAGTTGTTCAGCCAGAACAAGGTGCAGCCGGTCAGCGATTATCCCAAGAATTTGCGGCGCTCGCTTGCCGCCTGTGCGCCGGTGAACTGCAGCGATAAATGCACTGTAGCGATCCTGACACCCGGTATCCATAATTCCGCTTATTTCGAACATTCGTTTCTCGCCGACCAGATGGGTGTGGAGCTGGTCGAGGGACACGATCTGCGGGTTGTTGACGGCCATATCGCTATGCGCACGACGCGGGGCTACAAAGTGATCGACGTGCTGTACCGCCGGATCGATGATGACTACCTTGATCCGTTGAACTTCAAGCCTGAGTCCATGTTGGGCGTGCCGGGTATCATGGATGTCTACCGTGCGGGCAACATTACGATCGCAAACGCACCGGGGACGGGTATCGCAGATGACAAGGCAATCTATTCCTACATGCCTGACATCGTCGAATTTTATACCGGCGAAAAGGCAATCCTCAAGAACGTGCTAACCTATCGCTGCTCAGAAGCGGATACGCTGAAATATGTTCTCGAAAATCTCTCTGAATTGGTGGTTAAAGAAGTGCATGGGTCTGGTGGTTACGGCATGCTTGTTGGCCCTGCGGCCAGCAAGAAGGAGCTTGCTGATTTCGCCGTCAAACTAAAAGAAAAGCCGGACAACTACATCGCACAGCCGACCTTGTCGCTATCCACAGTGCCGATCTTTGCGAAAAAGGGCCTAGCCCCGCGGCATGTTGATTTGCGACCCTTTGTCCTTGTCTCGCCTGCCGGGATCGACATTACACCCGGCGGTTTGACCCGCGTTGCATTGAAAGAGGGCTCTCTTGTGGTCAACTCCAGCCAAGGTGGCGGGACCAAAGACACTTGGGTTCTGGAGGACTAGGGCGATGCTAGGCAAGACCGCAGGCGGCCTTTATTGGATGTTCCGCTTTCTGGAACGTAGTGAGAATACCGCGCGTCTGATCGAGGCGGGATTTCGCATCGCGCTGACCCGCTCCAGCGATTCAGACTCGGAATGGAAATCGGTTGTGACCACAGCTGGCGTGCGCGCCGGTTATGATGAAAAATATGACAGCTATACGGCTGCGAATGTCGTCGATTATCTGTTGCGCGACACAAAAAACCCATCCAGCGTGATGAGCGCAATCGAGAGTGCGCGCACCAATGCGCGCATGGTGCGGACCGCCCTGACGACAGAAGTCTGGGAGGCCGTTAACGAGAGCTGGATGGCGATGAAAGAGGGGCTCAAGGGTCCCATTCGCGATACGGAATTGCCTGCCATGCTTGGTGAAATCCGTCGCCATAGCGCATTGGTGCGGGGTGCATTGCATGGCACGATGCTGCGCAATGACATTTATGATTTTGCCCAGATCGGAACCGCGCTTGAGCGTGCCGACAACACTGCACGGATTATCGACGTAAAATATTATACACTTTTGCCCTCTGCCAGCTTTGTGGGTTCCCCTCTGGATAATGTGCAGTGGGAGACGATCTTGCGGTCGGTATCCGCCCACCGGTCATTCAGGTGGCTCAACGAAGGTGAGATGTCATCGTCCACGATTGCAGAGTTTGTCATTCTAGACACGCGCTTCCCGCGATCACTGTATTTCGCAAGCCAGATGATCGAAGAAAGCCTTGGCTATCTGGCCAAGGACTACGGTACACGCATGCAATCTCACGAAATGATCGACGCTCAACTGACCAAGCTGCGCCAACACACTATTTCGTCGATTTTCGAGGATGGTCTGCACCAGTTTATTGGTGGGTTTATCCGCGACAACAACGCTATCGGCGCACAGATTGAGGTCGACTACCGGTTCAATGGATAATCAGTTCTCATGAAGCTTAAGATAACGCACACAACGAAGTACGCTTATGATGCGCCGATGATTTACGGTCTGCAGCAGATTCGCCTGACCCCCGTCAACGATCGACATCAGACCGTAATGAATTGGTCAGTCGAGGTTAAGGGGGGTGCCGAAGAGCTGACATTCAGGGACCAATACCAAAACCAAACAACGCTGGTACAAGCTGAAACCGGGGCAACCGAAGTCGAGCTTACCGTTTCAGGCGATGTTGAGACACACACGTCGGATGGTATCTATGGCAAGGTTTATAGCACCGCGCCGTTGTGGCATTTTCTTCGATACACAGAACGCACAGAACCGGGCAAAGGAATTGCTGCGCTATCTGGGTTGATCACAGGTGATGCTGCCGGCACCCTGGATGAATTGCACGCGCTGTCAGCCGCTATTCTGGACGCAGTGCCCTACGGGCAGGCGGACACGAACGTCGCGACCACTGCCGAAGAGGCGTTGAGTGCGGGGGGCGGTGTCTGCCAGGACCACGCACAAATATTCATCTCGGCCCTGCGCTATGCTGGTATCCCCGCCCGCTACGTGAGTGGCTACCTGATGATGGACGACCGGATAGATCAGGATGCCAGCCACGCTTGGGCAGAAGCGCATATCGACCGTTTGGGATGGGTCGCCTTCGATGTTTCCAACGGCATTTCTCCCGATGAACGATACGTCCGATTGGCGACTGGTCGCGATTCAAAAGATGCAGCCCCTGTGTCTGGTATGCGAATGGGAGATTCTCAGGAAACCATGAGTGTTTCGCTGCAAGTCCAGCAATAGACCCTTGGCGTTTCTAATTCTTCCGGAGGTTCGCTGCCAAAGAAGCAGGAATATTCTTTAGCGGCTTCGTATCCGGGATGCCGCAAATTGAACCAATGGTTACGACCAGTGAGGACGGAACGATTTTATGCAGAGATCAATCTCATACTTAATGCATAAAACTTGTCCTAAGACCGAACGAGTTGTGTTGAAAACTAAAGTATTCAAGATGGTTAGCCCTTTTGACGGGGCGCTGCTTCTGAAAAATCCTGCAGTCTTGTAGGCAGCTAAATTGCGGACCTTTTATGCGCGTGCAAACGAACAAGACAAATTCATTCAGCGAAAGACTGGCGACGTTGGTTCGTCGGATCTATCCCGATCTTGATGCCGATATATTATCAAGCAAGATCGTCGAGGCATTCTGGCCCCCTGGAAAAAAACCCCGCAAGCGAGGGCGCTTGCCCAGCAATAGCCTTTGGACCGAACACGATGCGCTGCTGATCACTTACGGTGACTCTATCCTTGACGGTACGTTCAAGCCACTGGACTTGCTGAATGATTTCCTGCTGCGCCGGATGCGGGGCGTGGTCAACGGCGTGCATATCCTGCCGTTTTTTCCTTTCACGTCCGACGATGGATTTGCGGTATCGGATTTTCGATCCGTCAATCCTCAGTTGGGGGATTGGGCAGACATAAATCGGATCGGCGGTGCATTCCACTTGATGTCTGATCTCGTGATGAACCATGTTTCCAGTCAGGGCACTTGGTTTAACGCCTATCGTCAGGGGCAATCGCCCTACGATAAGTTCTTTTTTGAGGCATCGCCGGCAGATGATTTGAGTGCGGTTGTCCGACCCCGGACCACCCCTCTCTTGAGAGAGGTCGAAACAACTAACGGTCCCCGTCATGTCTGGTGCACATTCAGCCATGACCAGATCGATCTTGATTTCCGCAACCCTGAAGTCTTGCTGGAATTCCTGCGCATCATCCGGCTGCATGTAGATAATGGCGTGCGCATCGTGCGGCTGGATGCCGTCGCGTTCATTTGGAAAGAGATCGGTTCCTCCTCCATCCATCTGCCTCAGACACATGCCATCGTGCAGCTGATGCGCATGCTGTGTAATTATGCGACAGAGACGATCATCCTGTTGACCGAAACCAATGTCCCAAAAGCGGAAAACCTAAGCTATTTTGGCAATCGCAACGAAGCCCACGCGATTTATAACTTCCCGCTGCCGCCCTTGATACTGCACGCGATGATGTCTGGATCAGCCCGTTATTTGCGTGGGTGGCAACGGGGAATGCCGCCTGCACAACTCGGCTGTGCTTATCTGAACTTTACGGCAAGCCATGACGGAATTGGCATGCGCCCTGCCGAGGGAATATTGCCTGCGGAGGAACAGGCTAAAATGATCCAAACGATCAAGGACATCGGCGGCCTTGTTTCCATGCGCGCGCTCCCCAACGGTGGCGAAGCACCCTACGAGATAAATACAACCTTTTATGAGGCGACCGGGCAGACCTTTGCCGGCGAAGACAGCTATCACTTTGATCGCTTCATCTGCTCGCAGACTATCGTGATGTCGCTGGAGGGTATTCCTGCCTTTTACATACATTCGATGTTGGCCACGCCAAATGATCACGCCCAAGTCGAGAGGCGTGGCATGAACCGCGCTATCAACCGTCACCGGTGGCATTATCCGGAGTTAAACGAATTGCTGGACGATCCTCAATCGCCACAGGCGCGTGTTCTTGAGGCGCTATCACACCGGTTGCGCATCAGAGCCAAGCAACCTGCCTTTCATCCGAATGCGACCCAATTTACCATGCCGCTTGAGGACAACGTGTTCGGCGTCTGGCGCCAAAGCCTTGACCGGCACCAATCCATCTTTGCATTGCACAATGTGAGCAATAAATCGGTGGAAATTCCGCATCAGGCGATGAATCTGATCGATGATGAGACTTGGGTGGATGTCTTAAGTGGCGAGCCGATCGACATGACCCAGGACGCGATTACGCTCGCGCCCTATCAATGTCGATGGATCACCAATCGCGGCTAACGCTTACTGATACTCGGCCTCATCAGCCTTTGCCGCGGCTGTCATATCTGACAGGAAAGTGGGGTCAGCTGAATGGACACGGTTCCATGTCGGAATGAAGGGGGTCTCGTGCGGGTTCTCGAGAAATATCTGACCCGCCCGCATGATATTCTCGGCAAACAACTCGATCGCGCGTTCCTCGTTGTGACGATCAATCGAAAGGCCGTTCATTTTAGCATCGTTGTAATACGCCTCAAGAATATCGAGTGCGCAGCGATAGTACGTAGCTTTCAAGGTTCGAAAGACATTTGAGGTAAAAACGGTCCCGTCAGCTGCCAATTTGCGAAAAATAGCTTTGCAAATGTCTGTGGACATCCGGTTGAGACCTGCATTTGCTTCTTCCGGATTGAGGTCTTGATGTTTGTGGTCGTAGGCATCGGAAATATCAACCTGACAGACCGCCTTTGGTGCCAGATTGCGCCATGCCTCTGACAAGACACCAATCTCTAGCCCCCAATCGGATGGGATGCGCAAATCTGGCAGGATTGCCGTGCGCATGGCGAATTCACCCGACAGAGGGTATCGAAAACTGCGCAGGTAGTCGATGTAATCCCGGTCTCCGATCACCCGTTTGAGCGCGATCAACAAGGGGCTGACCAGCAAGCGGGTGACCCTGCCATTAAGGTTCGCGCCGCCGATCCGCGGATAATACCCCTTTGCTACCTGATACGGAAAGTTGGGATTGGCGACAGGATAGACCAGACGGGCCAACAGGCTTTTGTCGTATGTCAGGATATCGCAATCGTGAATCGCCATAACCGCACTGTCGGCACAGCCGATCAGATATCCCAACGACGCCCAGACGTTCTTGCCTTTGCCTCGCTCAGTCGGGGCCAGACCCATCGTTTCCAGCCGTGCTCCCAGTGCAAGCATCCGAGGGCTTTCGTTCCAGATCACAATATGGTTCTGGTTCAACCCTTTGAAGAACTTCTTTGCCAGCCGGTATTGCGCCTCGTCAGCGGAATCCAGTCCAATGATGATTCTGTGCAAATAGTGTACGTTGCTCAACTCTGACAGGATATGAGGCATTGCCTGCCCTTCCAGCTCCGAGAAAAGGCAGGGCAATATCAGCGAAATTTTTCGGGTCTCCGAGAACACAGCAAGCTCATGCTCCAACTCACCGGCAGAACGGGTTCGCAAGTTGTGCAGGGTCGTGATGTTTCCGTTCTGATGGAAGTCAGCCATCGGCGTTAGCCCTTCTACAATTTCAGTCGATCAAGTAGGTCGAGTATCGCCTTATTCCACCCCAAAGGACCAGCGTCCTTAGTGCGAATAATTTGACCTTCCGTTTCACCCTTGAGCGGGGCAAGAGGGGGGCGACTTGGATTGGCTATCACAACCCCAAATTCTGCGCTTTCCAGCATTTGCACATCGTTGGGGGCATCGCCAAGGGCGATGGTATGCTTTGGCTGGTAGGCATCGATAATTTTTCGCATCTGGTCGGCCTTATTGCCGCCAAAGGAGAGGGTCAGGAAACGACCTCCTTGCTGGGCTGTGACACGGTGTTCATTGAGATGCGTTAAGAACTCTGCCTGCTGCGAATCGGTGCCGTGCCATTTCCCAGGTTCTGAAAAAGCCCGTTGTTTGGCCAATTTTGCGTCTTTTTGCTCCAGTCCGGTCATTGCGGCCACCTGAGCGGATGTAACATCCCCAAACCCGGTAAAAAGCGCGCGCAGGTCTGCAGGAATGCTTGCCAGGACGGATCGCAATGCATCGTATTGCGAAGCATCTTGCACTTCCGCGTCATGAGGCGAAAGGACGCCTGCACCGTTTTCGACAATTGCAGGCCATTGATCCAATCCAAGTCTGGTGCGCAATGTACTGACCTCGGCAGCGGTTTTACTACTTGCCAGAACGATGCCACATCGCTTCTGGATAAGTGCGGCAAGTGCCTGCTGCGCAGCATCCCATGTGTAGGTATCGTGGTCGATCAACGTCCCATCAAGATCAGTGAAAACCATCAGGGGGATATCATCTCTCATGTCTGAAATTATGTCGCAGACTTTGGCGGATCACAAGTCGTCTACGGCCAATATGTGCATCGCAAGACGTTCTTGCCTCCTCATTGATCTGTCTGGAGGAGGAACGAAACCGCTGTCGATAGAAAGACCATTCGCAAGAAGATCTGATACGTCAAATAATGGTCAGAAGCTCGAATAGCGGGTCGCAATATCAAATCACTTGAGGGGCAGTCCGCGCATTGAGTTGTGATGTGCACAGCCAGCTCAGGCTTATCATTATTGCGGCGGTGCCAAGGCATAGGGACAGGCCGCCAAGCTGATAAGTAAACCCGGAAAGCACAGTGCCGAACAGACGGCCGGCCGCGTTGGCCATATAGTAAAACCCGACATCCATCGTGACCCGTTTGGCATCTGTGAAACTGAGGATAAGAAACGAATGCAGCGCCGAGTTCACGGCGAATATGGCACCGAAAACCAAAAGTCCCAGAACCACTGTTACTGTCAGAGTGTTTGATGGTTCAGGGACCAACCAGACCACAATCGCTAGGCACGCTGGTACGATAAGCAGTAGAGCAATCCAGCGGTTGGCTTGTATCAGGATCTCTGCTTCGGTCCGTGTTGCCGCCTTGAGAATCTTCGGGGCCCATCCCTGGACGAGGCCATACAGGATTGTCCAGACCGCCATGAAGGTGCCGATCATAAAGAATGCTGTACGATTGCCGGCTTCGCTGCCGTCCGAGAGCACTGCATAGAAATAGATCGGGATGCCGACCACGAACCATACGTCCCGCGCTCCGAACAGAAAAAGTCGCGCGGTGCTCAGCCAGTTGATATTGTGGTTCTTGGAAAATACCTCGGAAAACTTTGTGCCTTTACGCCCGATAGGTAGGCCCGCTGGCATTCCGATAACGACCCCCACCAATATGACAAAGAGGACTGCCGCCATTGTTAGCACGGATGGAACAAATCCAAAGATGCCCAACAGAGCCGCGCCCAACAGGAAGCCCGCACCTTTGACCGCATTCTTTGATCCGGTCAGGATTGCCACCCATCTGAACAAGCCCGAGCCGTCTGTCGGGGCCAGAATTTTGACCGCACTCTTGGCGCTCATCTTGGCCAGGTCCTTGGCCACACCTGACAGCCCCTGCACGAGCATGACATATACGACCGATGCAGTGATGCCCCAAGCAGGATCAAGCTGGGCCAAGGCCAGAAGTGCAACGACCTGCAACGCCAGCCCTGCATACAGTGTAGCTGTCAAGCCAAAGCGCGCAGCGATCCATCCGGCAGACAAGTTTGTCACAACGCCTGCAATCTCGTAGAGCACAAACAGGTAGGCCAGTTGCACCGGCGAAAATCCGAGCGTGTGGAAGTGCAGCAGCACCAACATGCGCAAGGCCCCGTCGGTCAGCATGAACGCCCAATAGGCTGCTGTTACTGCGATATAGGCAGAAAAGCCGGCGGGACGTGTCACAACGTATTGCCAACCATAAGGGCCACGTCGACGAGCCGATATGCGTAGCCGAATTCGTTGTCATACCAAGCATACACTTTAAGCTGGGTACCATTCACCACCATCGTTGACGGGGCATCGATAATGCTGCTTCGGGTGTCGTTGGTATAATCCGATGAAACCAAAGGCCGCGTTTCATACCCGAGGATTCCTTTCAACGGACCATCGGCAGCGGCTTTGAACAGGCCATTGACCTCGTCCACAGTTGTTTCGCGCGCCATTTCAAATACGCAGTCTGTAATAGACGCATTCAACAGCGGCACGCGCACGGCATGTCCGTTCAGCTTTCCTGCCAATTCGGGATAGATCAGCGTTATGGCCGTGGCAGACCCCGTTGTCGTCGGGATGAGGTTGGTAAGCGCGGAACGTGCGCGCCGCAAATCTTTCGCGGGGCGGTCGATAATCGTCTGGGTGTTGGTTACATCATGGATCGTTGTGATGGATCCGTGCTTGATGCCGATCCCTTCCAACAAGACTTTCACCACCGGCGCGAGGCAATTCGTCGTACAGCTTGCCGCTGTCACGATCTGGTGCATACCCGCGTCGTAAATGTCCTCATTGACCCCATAGACGATGTTGGCCGTTGGACCGTCCTTTACGGGTGCGGAGACAATGACCTTCTTGATCCCCGCCGCGAAATAGGGGGCCAGTTTCGCCTCGGTTTTGAACGCACCGGTGCAGTCAATCATGACATCTACGCCATCTAATGGCAGGTCTTCCAATGTGCGGGTTCGGGTGACAGGGATTCGTGTGCCGTCTATGGTTATCGACCCTTCGTCGGCTGAGAATGCCGCTGGCCAACGCCCGTGAATGGAATCGAATTCCAGCAAATGTGCGTGCATCTCCGGATCCCCAACAGCATCGTTGATAAAGGCAATTTTTGCGCCGCGCTCCAAAAGGGGGCGCAATGCAAGTTTGCCAATGCGGCCAAGGCCGTTGAGGGCATAAGTGGTCATCTGTTTCTATTCCTGTGTGGCTGTTTCGGTGCCGATTTCATCAACGCGTTTTTGCAACGCTGCGCGATCCAAAAGCTCGAACGGCAGCGAGGTGAATGCGTTGATCCGGTTGTGCAAAGCCCCATAGGTCTGGTGAAACGCAAGCCGCTTTTCAGCATCGGTTCCTTCTGCCTTTACAGGGTCGGGCATGCCCCAATGGCCCGAAACAGGCTGGCCGGGCCAAGCGGGACAATCTTCATTGGCAGCGCGGTCGCAGACAGTGAAGACAAAATCCATTTTCGGCGCGTCGGCTTCCTGAAACTCGGACACATTCTTTGAGCGCAAGTGCGAAACATCATGCCCTTTAGAGCTTAGCATCTCTACCGCAAAAGGATTTAACTCCGAGCGATGTTTGGTGCCTGCCGAGTAGGCTTCGAATTTGTTGCCCGCTATGTCGCGCAGGATGGTCTCGGCAAAAATCGAGCGGGCAGAGTTGCCGGTGCATACAAAGAGCACGTTAAACTTTTTGTCAGTCATGGGAGGGATACTCCTGAGGAAGTTGGAAAATGGGGGCGGGCAGATGTCAGCCCGGCCACGACAACAATCGACGAAAAGGCCCGCGACAACGTCACGGGCAGCATCCAGATTTACAGCATACAGCAGCCGCGTCCCGTCCCGCCGCTGCGAGATCAGGTCGGTTTGGGTCAGAGCAGACAAATAGACTGACGCCGTGCTGGATTTAAGCGCGAGGGCATCTGCAATTTCTCCGGCGGGCAATTCGTCTGGGCAACGCCTCATAAGGAGACGGAACACTGCCATCCGTTGCGGATGGCTAAGGGCCGAAAGGCGATCCGTGAGCTGTGATTCCATATTTCATGGATATTGGAAATAAAGAGATTTAGTCAAGATGACTCTGCATGTGTCGCAAAACCATAATATTTGAGTTTGGCAGGCTGGATCATCCTTTGCGTACCGTCATAAATGTTTTTCAAAACTGACATAAATCTGAGGCTTCGGATAACTATCAGACCCCCAACACGGGGGTGACAATGCTACGTTTGGATAACCTAACAAAGACTTTTGGCGCGAACACAGCTGTCCAATCGGCAAGCTTTACAGTTGATAAGCCAATGATGATCGGGATCATCGGTAGGTCCGGGGCGGGCAAATCGACATTGCTGCGCATGCTGAACAGGTTGACCGATGCAACGTCCGGCGAGATCACGTTTGACGGGTTGAATGTCACCTCTCTTCGCGGCGCGGCAAAGCGCAACTGGCAGTCGCAATGCGCGATGATCTTTCAGCAGTTCAATCTGGTGCCCCGCCTGGATGTCGTGTCGAACGTCTTGCACGGAACCCTGAACCAAAGATCCACCTTTTCAACGATGTTCAACCTTTTTCCCGACAAGGATATCCATCGCGCGATAGATATCCTTGATCGTCTGGGAATAGCAGAGCATGCGCCCAAGCGTGCTGAAGCCCTGTCCGGCGGCCAGCAACAGCGCGTCGCCATTGCCCGTGCGCTGATGCAAAACCCCCGTATCATTCTTGCAGATGAACCGATCGCGTCACTTGATCCCATGAATGCTCAGGTCGTTATGGAATCGCTGCGTGATATTCACGAGCAGGATGACCGGATGGTCATCGCCAATTTACACACGCTAGATACCGCGCGGCGCTATTGCGACCGCGTCATCGGAATGCGCGATGGCAAGATCGTATTTGACGGCACACCGGCACAACTCACGACCGGAGCCGCCCGCGACATCTATGGCGCGGATGCGAGCTTTTCTGAGGAGACGACATCCACCCAGATTGAAACGACCACGGCAGCCCAAAAAACGCCTGCCGAAATGGCGGCACAATAACGCCGCAGTATTCACCCGCGCCCCTGAGCGGGGTGCTTCTTATCCAAAGAGAGATCAAAGATGAAAAAGATCATCGCACTTACACTTATGACTACCGCCCTCTCCGGCGCCGCCTTTGCTGAAGGCCCGGCCATCAGTGAATTCCGCATTGGCCTGTTGGGCGGTGAAAACGCACAAGACCGTTTGAACAACAACGAATGCCTGCGCATCCAGACGGAAGAGGCGCTTGGCGTTCCGACAAAACTGTTTGCGCCTGCAGATTACAACGGCGTGATCCAGGGCTTGCTGGGGGGCACCATCGACATGGCCTGGTTGGGCGCATCAGGCTACGCGGCTGTCTATCTCGAAGATCCGGAAGTCGTCACACCTGTGCTGGTCAAGGCGAATCTGGACGGGTCCTTCACATACCATTCAATCGGCTTTGCGCGGGTGGACAGCGGTATCACTTCGCTGGAAGACGTGAAGGGCAAGGTCTTTGGCTTTGGTGACCCGAATTCGACGTCCGGCTATCTCATCCCGTCAGTCGAGATTCCACAGACGACGGGCGCTTCCATGGACTCCGGCGATTACTTTGGCGAAGTGAAGTTTACCGGCGGTCACGAGCAGACAATCGTTGCCGTTAACAATGGCGACATCGACGCTGGCGTTACCTGGGCCGACGCGCAGGGCAACTGGGAAGACGGCTACAACTCGGGCGCGCTGCGTCGTGCGGTTGATGCGGGTCTCGTTGACATGAACGATCTGACGCAGATCTGGATGTCCAAACCGATCCCCGAAGGTCCGGTTGTGTTGCGCAACGCGCTGCCAGAGGACGTGAAGGTGACCATGACCAAGCTGGTTCAGGATATGATCAATAATGATCCTGAGTGTACATACGGCGTTGCCGCAGGTGAAACAGCCGGCTTCGTGCCAATCGACCATTCCTATTACGAAAGCATTATCGCTGTGCGTCAAGCACAGTCGAATTAAGTCTTTCCAATATCTTGCGCGGGCTCCGGCACAGTCGGGGCCCGCATTTTATGAGGCAGGCGCTAATGACGACGATAGAGACGATAGATCATGCACAAGGCATGCGGAGCGGTCAGGCGCAATATATCGCGATGGTGCAAAAGCGCAGGCTCTATGGCGCGCTGACACTGCTGATCTTTTTCCTGCTGTTCTTTGGCGGCTTTTTCATCGCTGATGGTCGCAATGCCGGGGGATTTTGGTCCGGGTTGAACCAGTTGGGAGACTTCCCCGAAGGTGTCATCTCGGAGGCATGGGAAAAGCGCGACCTTCTGCCTGCCCACATGGCTCATTTTTTTGGCGCTTTGCTAGAGACCATCAACATTGCCGCCGTCTCGACGCTTATCGGCGCGTTGTTTGGTTTGGTGCTATCGTTGCTGTCAACGCGCGGGCTTTCCAAGTGGCCTCGGCTGATTCCGGTTTTTCGCCGGATGATGGATATCATGCGGGCCGTACCAGAAATCGTTATCGCTCTGGTTCTGATCTTTGTGTTGGGTGGCGGTCCGGTGCCCGCCATGATCGCTATCGCGTTTCATACCACAGGAGCGCTTGGCAAACTTTTCTCGGAAGTGTCCGAGAACGCCGACCTAAAGCCTATCGAAGGACTGGAGTCTGTTGGTGCGAACTGGTCCCAGCGGATGCTCTTGGGCGTTGTGCCGCAAGTTGCGCCAAACTTCATCAGCTACACGTTGCTGCGGTTCGAGATCAACATCCGCGCCTCTGCGATCCTTGGTTTTGTCGGCGCAGGTGGCATCGGATATGAGCTTAAGAACGCGATGAGCTGGGGTCAGGGCAAGTTTGACGAGGCTGCCGCGATCTTTCTGTTGCTGTTCGGCACAATCGTCTTTTTCGATCAGCTTTCGAGCTATTACCGCCATCGTCTGACAAAAGGGGCGCAGCTATGACCGCCATTGATATGGGGCAGATGCACCACGATGCTGTGGGCCTCTTCAAACGGAAACGACGGGCTGGTTTCGCTGTGCCGGCGATCATTCTGGTTTATTTTGTTTACATCTTTTTTGCCTTTGATCTGGCTGGGTTGGCCGATCGGGCACGGATGGATAATGCGGTCACACTTGCCTCTGACAGTTGGTCCTACAAAACCCATGTGACCCGTGATAATCGCAATGGTGAAATCAGCTATGCTATCGAAGGGGAGCGTAAGGGCACATACCCTGAAGGCGAACGGCCCGAATGGGTGAGCGGAGACGTAAAAGAACCCGTTGTGGACCTTGATGGCGGATATATTGTCCGGTTCTTGCCAGACAATGCCGTTGCATTCGACATACCTGATTTTGGTACCCTTGAAGCGCAGGTTGTTGACGGACGTGTGGTGACCAACCTCGGCAAGGACGCGCCTGATTTCATCAATGTTTCCGGTACCCGTCTTACGGTGACAACCGAAGAAGGGCGCCTGACGATGACGCGGTCCCGTACGGAAGTGTTTGAATATACCAAGGGCTGGGAATTGTTCTGGTTCACGCTAGATAGTCCCTATCATGATCAGGGTCTGGTGCCGTTGTTCGGCGGCGTGCAGCTTGATCCGGGCCGAAGCAATATCAGCGGCATGTGGCAAGATTTTTGGGGCAACAAGATGTGGCGCCATTCCGATGTGTTTTTCGCCATCGGAGAGACGATTTTGATGGCGTTTCTTGGCACATTCGGGGCGGCGATGATCGCTTTGCCGCTTGCATTTCTTGCCGCCAGAAATTTTGCGCCCTTGGGTGCAGCGCGGTTTGTCGTGCGCAGGGTTTTCGATTTTGTACGTGGTGTGGACGGGCTGATCTGGACGATTGTCCTGTCACGCGCTTTCGGGCCCGGTCCTATGACCGGGGCGCTGGCCATTTTGATTACAGACACGGGCAGCTTTGGCAAAATCTTCTCCGAGGCGCTGGAAAACGTCGATGAGAAACAGATCGAAGGGGTCGCATCAACGGGCGCAAAACCCCTGCAGCGCTACCGTTTTGGAGTGATCCCGCAGATCACGCCCGTGCTCCTGAGTCAGGTGCTGTATTACATGGAATCCAACACCCGCAGTGCGACGATCATCGGCGCGATCACCGGTGGTGGTATCGGCCTGCTGCTGACACAGGCGATGCAGACGCAAAAGGACTGGGAAGAGGTGTCGTACTACATCGTTCTGATCATACTGATGGTGATGCTGATGGATACGTTTTCCGGCTGGTTGCGCCGCAAGCTGATCACTGGGGACGAGGGCGGCCACTGATGGTCCGGCTAAAGGCCGATGCGCCGTTTATTCATCCTGACTGCGAGTTAACAGATGCGGACTTTGGCCGGTACGTGGAAATTGGATACGGGAGCCGAGTGGCCCACAGCCGCATTGACGACTATTCCTATTGCGACCGCTACGCCGACATTGCCAATGCCTCCGTGGGGAAATTTTCAAACATCGCGGCCTTTGTGCGGATCGGGGCCACAGACCACCCGATGGACAAGGCCAGCCTGCATCACTTTCACTATCGGTCCGCAGACTACTTTGACGATGCAACCCAAGATGACGCTTGGTTCGATCGCCGCCGGTCACGGCGCACGATGATCGGGCATGACACCTGGCTTGGTCATGCGGCGCAGGTCCGCCCGGAGGTTACGATTGGACACGGTGCCGTTGTCGCTGGTGGGGCTATCGTGACCAAAGATGTGCCGCCCTATATGATCGTCGCGGGTATCCCCGCTGTTCCGCTGCGGCCGCGGTTCGCACCTGGCATCGCTGATAGAATGATCGCCTTGGCATGGTGGGATTGGCCCCACGATCGCCTGCGCGACGCATTGGATCACTTCCGCAGTCTGCGCGCCGAAGCCTTTCTGGAGCACTACGAATAAGTGTCACCGGTTCGGTCCGGCCCGATCCTGTTTTGGCAAGAGCCGCTTACTCGTCTGTGTACGTTAGCGTCACCTTGTCCCCTGCAAACCAGGTGCGCCCGACTTCTATGGGTCGACCGTCCGGGTCGGCATTCACGCTGATGGTGCGCAAAACAGGCGCGTGTTCTGCAATCTGCAAATGCAGGGCTTGCGTCGCGGTCGCCAATTTTGCATTCACCCGCGTTGATGCACGGGTATAGTCCGATATCCCGAAATGACGAAGGGCCGCTGTTACCGACGGATCCTTGCCCAGATGGGTCAACAGGTCGGGAAATTTGTCAGCAGGGAAAACACTGCGGAACAACGCGATTGGCCTGTCTTCTGCAAGTGACAATCCCTCATAGACGTGAACCCGCGCATGGTGGGGCATCTGCAACGCGTCTGCTTCAGCGGGATGTGCTGCGCGGGTTTCAAGCAACAGAACCTGCTTGGCAGGTGTGCGACCTGCGGCGCGCAGGTTTTGGTGGAAACGTACGCGTCGGCCAATTGGATAATCGGTCGGCGTGGTGGTTACGAAAACACCCGAGCCGCGTCTTGCATATACCAGGCCGTCGTCCGCCAGCGCTGCAAGCGCATGACGCACCGTATGCCGGTTCACGCCAAAGCGGGCTGCCAGAATAGATTCGGTCGGCAACTTGTCACCGGCTCCATAGAGACCGTCCGTGATGTCGCTTCGCAGCGAGGTCGCAATCGCTTTCCAGATCGGTGTGCGGAACGTCATGTCATTAAAACTTCACAGTTCGGGGGATTGGCATGGCGGATTCAACTGTTTATGATTTGTCTAGTTGTATAGATAACTCCGAAAGCTGTCTAGATGAATGTGATGAGCGATCCGAACACCGCACGCAAAGGCTGGCTCAGTCTGTTGGCAAAGTCGCCCGCCGCACAGGTTGCACGTCTTTGGGAAGCCCTAGAGCTTGACCACACCTATACGCTTTTGCGCGCGCCCGAGATTGGAGGCGTCATGGTACGCGGGCGGTCCGGTGCTGTTGGTGCCGCTTTCAATCTGGGTGAAATGACGGTGACCCGCGCCTCCGTAAAACTTGCCGACGGGACTGTCGGGCATGGCTATGTGCAGGGCAGGGCCAAAGACCACGCGCTGCAGGCAGCCCTTGTCGATGCTTTGATGCAAACCGATGCAGCAGGTGCGGTTGAGGTGGGCGTTCTAGCGCCCCTGCGTGAAACATTGAGCCAGCGTAAGACGGACCGTGCTGCCAAAGCGGCGGCAACCAAAGTCGACTTCTTTACAATGGTCCGGGGAGAAGACTGATGCAGGCTCATATCCTGGAAGGTGGTTTTTCAGACCCGCCTATTGATGCCGCCCATGCGTTTCGCGCGGTCATGACAGCAATGGCAAGGCCTGGTGACATCTGCGAAATCGCAGGTGCGCAGCCGCCCGCACCGATGTCAAAAGCTGCAGGTGCCGTTGTGCTTACGTTGTGCGACGGCGAAACGCCGATTTTTCTGGCGGCCAGCCATGACACACCGCAGGTGCGCGACTGGATCACATTTCATACCGGCGCTCCTTTTGTGGCACCGCAGAAGGCGATGTTTGCTCTTGGCGCATGGGATCAGCTTCCACTGACGGACTTTCCGGTCGGAACGTCGGAATATCCCGACCGTTCCGCGACGTTGATCGTTGAATGCGCAGCCATGTCGCAAAGCGGTGCGATCTTGCAAGGCCCTGGAATTAAGGATCAGGCGGAGCTTTTACTGCCGGAACTTGAGGCATTCCAAACCAATGCACTGCTATTTCCACTGGGTCTGGATTTCATTTTCACCAGTGGGACATGCCTTGGGGCACTACCACGCACCACCAAGGTAAGCGCGCCGTCAGGCGTGACAACGGTGTCCTGATGTATGTGGCTGTAAAAGGCGGCGAGCGTGCCATTGATAACGCTCATGACTGGCTGGCCGAAGAGCGTCGAGGTGATCCGTCAATCCCGGAAATCAGCGTCGCGCAAATCCGGGAGCAACTGACACTGTCAGTCAATAGGGTCATGGCAGAAGGTTCACTCTTTGATCCCGATCTTGCCGCCCTGGCCATCAAGCAAGCGCGCGGTGACTTGATTGAGGCGATTTTTCTGATCCGCGCATATCGCACGACGTTGCCGCGGTTTGGCGGATCAAATCCTATCGAAACGGAGACGATGGCTTGTGATCGCCGCGTCTCGGCGACATTTAAGGATGCCCCTGGCGGACAGGTTCTTGGGCCGACATTTGACTACACACACCGATTGCTTGATTTCAAACTGGCCGCCGACGGAGACGTCGGCGACGTGGCAACCGCGGAGCCAAGCGAAATTGCGACACCGCATATTATGTCCTTTCTCGACCGGGAAGACCTTATCCAGACGGAACCGTATGGTGATGAAACGCCGCCTGATCTGACACGTACCCCGTTGGAGTTGCCCGCAAGCCGCGCTTTGCGATTGCAATCTCTGACACGCGGGGATGAGGGTTTCCTTCTTGGCATGGCGTACTCTACCCAGCGCGGCTATGCGCGCAACCACGCGTTTGTGGCCGAGCTGCGCATCGGTACCGTCGCCGTGGAAATGGACATTCCGGAGCTAGGGTTTGCCATAGATATCGGAGAGATCACTGTCACTGAATGCGAGACAGTGAACCAGTTCAAAGGTTCCAAAACCGAGCCACCGCAATTCACGCGCGGGTATGGTCTTGTGTTCGGGATGACGGAACGAAAGGCGATCTCAATGGCACTTGTGGATCGGGCGTTACGTTGGAAAGAACTGGGTGAAGACAACGTGGGTGCGCCCGCCCAGAACGAGGAATTCGTTTTATATCACAGCGACAATATTCAGGCGACGGGCTTTCTTGAGCATATCAAGTTGCCCCATTACGTCGATTTCCAATCCGAGCTTGAGTTGATCCGAAAGCTGCGCCGCGAGGCACAAGCCCATCACGCACAGGAGGCCGCAGAATGACCAAGCAGGTTGCTTTTGACATCGGGGATAGGCTCGTAGACTGCCGTCCTCAAATGGCATGGTTCAATGCGCTTGGCAGCGAAGACGGGGGCAGATGGGCCGCTAGCAAAGACTGTATTCACATCGCGTCACCTTCTCCACTCAAGGCAGACTTGATCCCAAGGGGCCTGTTATGACCGACCACGCCTATAATTTCGCCTATCTGGACGAGCAAACAAAGCGCATGATCCGTCGCGCGATCCTCAAGGGTCTGGCGATCCCCGGATATCAGGTACCCTTTGCCAGTCGCGAAATGCCGATGCCCTATGGCTGGGGCACCGGTGGCGTGCAGGTCAGCGCCGCAGTGTTGACGCCGAATGACACGTTCAAGGTCATTGACCAAGGTGCGGATGATACCACCAATGCAGTCTCTATCCGCCGCTTTTTCGAGAAAACTGCCGGGGTTGCAGTTACCGAGGCCACATCCGAGGCCAGCGTTATCCAGACCCGCCACCGTATCCCCGAAGCGGAATTACGCGCCGATCAGATCCTCGTCTATCAGGTACCCATCCCCGAACCTTTGCGTTTTCTGGAGCCGTCCGAGGTTGAGACCCGCAAGATGCATGCGCTTGAGGAATACGGGTTAATGCATGTTAAGCTCTATGAAGACATCAGTCAGCACGGCGATATCGCGACAGCCTATGATTATGCCGTCAAAGTGGAAGGGCGCTATATCATGGCACCGTCTCCGATCCCGAAATTTGACAATCCAAAACTGGAAATGGCCGGTATCCAGCTGTTCGGCGCAGGGCGCGAACAGCGTATTTACGCAGTGCCGCCTTACACTCAGGTGGTCAGTCTGGATTTCGATGATTACCCCTTTCAGCCCACCAAAGCAGATCACAGCTGTGACCTGTGCGCGGCAGAAGACAGTTATCTGGACGAATTGATTGTTGATGACCAAGGCGGGCGTATGTTCATGTGCTCGGATACGGACTATTGCAGCACGCGCCGCAAGCAAGGGCACGTTGGCGTGCAAGGCGTGCCATTTAAGGAGGGCGGAGCATGACCCCGCTTCTCCAGGTTGAAGGCATTGCGAAATTCTACGGTGCGCGGATGGGCTGTTCAGAGGTGACGTTTGATCTCTACCCCGGGGAAGTCATGGGAATCGTGGGCGAGAGCGGGTCGGGCAAATCCACCTTGCTCAACTGCTTGGCTGGGCATCTGACCCCGGATCGGGGCGCGGTGCGGTTTGACACACGCGCTGACGGCCTGCGCGATACGATTACCATGTCGGAACCCGAGCGTCGGATGCTGGGCCGTACCGACTGGGCGTTTGTGCATCAACACGCCCGCGACGGTCTACGCATGAATGTGAGTGCGGGCGGAAATGTCGGCGAACGGCTGATGGCTGTGAATGCCCGTCACTTTGGCGACATTCGCAATCAGGCAATCGACTGGCTCGGTCGCGTCGAGATTACAAAAGATCGTATCGACGACCGGCCCACGGCTTTTTCCGGCGGGATGCAGCAGCGCCTGCAAATTGCACGAAATCTGGTTACAGGACCGCGGCTGGTTTTCATGGATGAACCTACAGGAGGTCTTGATGTGTCTGTGCAGGCACGGCTGCTGGACCTGCTGCGCGGTTTGGTGCGCAAGATGAACCTGAGCGCGATCATTGTGACCCATGATCTGGCTGTGGTGCGTTTGCTAGCGGATCGGCTTATGGTCATGAAAGACGGGTATGTGATTGAAACGGGGCTCACCGATCAGGTGCTGGATGATCCGCAACATGCCTATACCCAGCTTCTTGTTTCTTCCGTATTGCAGGTTTAGCGAAATGATTTGCATTGAAAATGTTACGAAGTCATTTGTTCTCCACAATCAGGGCGCGGCAGTCATTCCAGTGATGCAAGCGGCATCGTTGACCGTTGCCGCAGGCGAATGTGTGGCGCTGGTGGGCGCATCGGGCGCAGGTAAATCGACGCTGATGCGGATGGTCTATGGCAATTATCTAACGGCCTCTGGGCGGATCATGATCGGAAACGTGGATGTCGCATCGGCCGCACCGCGCGAGATCATTGCTTTGCGGCGCCGGACGCTGGGCTATGTCAGCCAGTTTCTGAGGGTGGTGCCCCGCGTCTCTACACTGGATGTGGTGGCCGAACCCTTGCTGGTTACCGGAACAGGATATGACGACGCGATTGCACAGGCGCAGACCCTCTTGGCGCGCCTGAATATTCCGGAACGGCTTTGGACGCTGAGCCCAACGACCTTTTCAGGTGGAGAACAGCAGCGGGTGAATATCGCGCGCGGATTTGCCTATCCCTATCCCGCGCTGCTTTTGGATGAGCCGACTGCCAGTCTTGATCCGACCAACCGCGCGACAGTTCTGGATATGGTCGGCGAGGCCAAAATGCGAGGCGCAGCGATCATCGGGATATTTCATGACCACGCCGCCCGCGACGCTATCTGTGATCGCGAACTGGATGTAACCCAATTCACGCCGGGTGTGGCCGCGTGACGGGCCGCTTTATCGCTTTTGTTGGCCCATCCGGTGTGGGCAAGGACAGTGTCATGGAGGCTTTGGCTGCTCATGACGCACGGTTTTCTTTGGCGCGACGGGTTATTACCAGATCCAGCGATGCGGGCGGCGAGGTTTTCGAAAGCGTGAGCAACGTTGGGTTTCAAACGCGAAAAACTGCGGGCACATTCGCTTTGAACTGGTCCGCGCATGGGTTGCACTACGGCATTCCGGCAGAAGTCGATGAAACGTTGGCCAACGGACAGGACGTTCTGGCAAACCTATCGCGGGCGGTGCTGGCACAGGCCAATGCCCGCTTTGTTCGGTTTGAGGTGGTTAATCTCACCGCAGATCGTGCAGTGCTTGCAAGGCGGCTTACTGCTCGTGGTCGTGAGAGCGCGCAAGAGATAGAAAAACGACTTGCCCATACCGGGGCGACGTTGCCGCAAGGACTAACGGTGCATGAAATAGACAACAGCGGCACCCTGACGCAAACTATGATCGGGGTGATAGCCTGCCTTTATCCGGTTCGTCTGCAGGTTGGCATGTAGAAGATGACGTATCTTTTCAACAGTTCTTATTCTCCCGCAGATCCATCATCTGCCAAAACCGCGTTGCAGTGACATGACAGAGCAAACAATATTCGCAAACGCCAAACTGATCCTGAGTGATCAGGTTGTCCACGGCTCCCTGACTTTTGCAGAGGGGAAGATCATCGGGATTGATACTGGGGCGTCAGTCCAAAAGGGTGCGATTGATCTTGAGGGCGACTACCTCGCGCCCGGTCTGGTAGAGTTGCACACAGATAATCTGGAGCGGCATCTGTCGCCACGCCCCAAAGTCGATTGGCCCTACCGCGCGGCTATTCTGGGCCATGATCGGGAACTGGCCGGTACCGGCATTACAACAGTATTCGATGCGATCCGCGTGGGGTCCATCATTACGGATACAGGTGCTGGCTATCCGAAATATGCCCGTCAGATGACCGATGAAATTCTGGCAGTCCGCGCGGCTGGCCTGCTGAGGATCAGCCACCATATCCATCTGCGGGCGGAAACCTGTTCGGAAACCCTCATCGAAGAACTGGACGAATTCAGCCCGGAGGATCGCATCGGAATTGTCTCGATGATGGATCACACACCGGGGCAGCGACAATTTGTCGACATTACAAAGTTCGAGACCTACGTGCGCGGAAAACGCAACTATTCGGACGCGCAATGGGACGGGTACGTCGACTTTCTCACCGATCTTCAGACACGATTGGGCGTCAGGCACGAGGCAGCGACCGTCGCGGCGTCCAAACGGCTTGGCGCGGCTTTGGCGAGCCATGACGACACAACGGTGGAGCAGGTTGAAACCAGCCAGGCCTATGGCGTAACCGTAGCCGAATTCCCGACGACCTTGGATGCAGCAAACGCCTGTCATTCGCATGGTATTGCCACGATTATGGGTGCACCAAACCTCATTCGCGGTGGATCCCATTCAGGGAATGTGGCGGCGGCAGAACTGGCAAAACTTGATCGTCTCGACATCCTCTCATCCGACTACGTGCCTGCGGGTCTGTTGATGGCAGCGGTCCAGCTTGGCGATCTGTGGGGTGATCTTCCGCGAGGGATCGCCACTGTCACAGCACGCCCCGCAAATGCAGTTGGGTTGAGCGACAGGGGCAAGCTTGCACAAGGAAAAAGGGCGGATTTGATCCGGTTTGCGATTCACGATGGCACGCCAGTCTTGCAGGAAACGTGGAGTGAGGGACGGCGTGTCTTTTGATCTTGCGGCGCTTGTACCCCATCCTGAGCGAAGTGCATGGGTTGGCGGCAAGTCCTAGTTCAGCAATTGATCGTCTGCTTGCTTTTTGAGCCAGCCATAAATTGCTTGGGCCGAGGCACCGGAACAATGCGCTTCGTGCAGAAGTGGAAGGTGCCGGTTGGGCGAGCGAATTGGCCGGGCACCTCTGCGACCAGACTCAGCATACCAGACGCAACTTATCTGTCCGGCTTCATCTGTTTCAGCTACATAAAGTGGTGTTCTCGAATTCATGTCTGGCCCCCAAGAATCGTCATAACCTTTTTACAATCGCATGACCGCAAACCTATTGCGAATCCAAATGATCGCGTTTCCCATAGGCAACCAGTCCGGAGTGCCGGTCCTTGTAATCACGCTGCGCATGTTTTCAGCAATGAGAGGTTGCAAAAGGGACAACCGAATGGCTGATCTATCATCTCAAGTTCGCGACATGTTTGCTTTGGCTCATTTGGGACACAGATTGTGGCCACGTCAGAAACAGAATTGCGGGATTCGTAACCGCATTGCTCCTGATCGTTTCAACAAGTGTCGATGGGCTGCATTGCGCGATCACCTGATCCTTTTGCTGCGCCCGCGACACGATGTCGATAGTGATTTTGTGCTCCAGATCGGCTGCCGCCAACACCTGTGCAATTTGGGCGGCCGAGCCGACACCCATGTACACGGCGACACGTGTGCCGGGTTGCAGAATTTTCAGCCAATCCGGGCGTTTGCCCGGCGTTTCCGATTGACCTGTTGCCAACACCAGCGTGTCACATGTGCCGCGCTCCGTCAGGAACCCACCCAATGCAGCGGAGGCAGCACTGGCCGCTGTGACACCGGGCACGATCTCATAGGCGATGCCTGCGGCTTTCAGCACGTCAACTTCCTCGGCGCCCCGTGCGAAAACACCCGGATCACCGCATTTCAAGCGTACGACGCGTTTGCCTTGACGCGCAGCAGAAACCAGAACGCCTGAAATTTTTTCTTGTGGCCAGTGATGGCAACCGGGAGCCTTGCCAACATAGACACGCTCTGCATCACGGCGTGCGAGATCAAGGATTTCAGGGTCAATCAAACGATCGTAATAGATAACATCAGCCTCCTGTAACCGCTGGACGCCCCTCAAGGTGATCAGGTCCTTGGACCCCGGACCGGCCCCCACCAGCGCGACAGAGCCGATGTTATCTACTCCGAATGTTGACGTATCAATCGCCTGCTTTATCATCTGTGCTGCCATGCGTTCGCTGCCGCGTGCATGGGCGTCCCTGACAGGCCCCGCAAATACCCACCGCCACAGGTCCCGCCGCGCGCGCGGGGCAAGCCGGGCGCTTGCGCGATCCCTCACCCGCCCCGCAAGGGCGGCAAGATCACCCCACCGCGGTTCGAGGATTTGTTCCAGTTGTGTATTGATCTGGCGGCCAAGGACCGGCGCGGTCCCTTCAGTCCCGATGGCAACAACGACAGGCGAACGGTCCACGATCGACGGGGTCAGCGCATCGCACAGAAGCGGCTGGTCAACAACATTCACGGTCGCACCGACCGCTTTGGCCAGCATATGAAGGCACGCGTCAGTTCCGACACAGCCCGTCGCGATAAACACCAGAGCGGCATTTGCGAAATCGGACGGGGTAAT
>JBARUV010000248.1:0-2111 GCA_049645905.1 Sulfitobacter sp. | reverse complement strand
ATTTCGAACGTGGCACGATCCACCGCATTATCGGCAATGGCACAGGCCCCGATCAACAAGGAAAGCGCGGCGATCCATCGCCTCACAACGTGCCAGCCATCGGTGTCCGTTCACCCAAAAGATAGCGAATTACATCCGTATAATCAAAAGCCAGCGAGACCAGCAGCGTGGCGACAATCAACCAGATAATCCGCCTCGGCCAGACAGGCATCCCGGCCCTGCGGGCCTGCGCTATCAGGAAAAACACCAGCGGCGTCCAGATCACGATATGGGGCAGACCCAGCAGTTTCACATATCCCAGCGTGCCGTACATCCATGTAATTAACGCACCCGCCAGAACCGACCCCAATAAGGTCGCAATCCCCGAAACACGCGACGGCTTCCAGACCAGCAGCGCCAAAGGCAGGATGAACGCCCCTAAAAACAGTACGTTAAGCCAAACTCCAACCCATGCCGGTTGGGCTGCGATCGCCTCCGGAAAGCTCATCGTTTACACCTCTTTTGCGGCGACCACTTCTGCGGGCGTCCCGACGGTGCGCGTCACTGCATCGCGGTTGATCCGCCGGATCATGCCGGTCAATGCCTTGCCTGCACCAATTTCCCAAAATTCGCTTACGCCCTGTGCGACCATCCATTCGACCGACGTGCGCCAGCGCACCTGACCTGTCACCTGATCGACCAGCAAGGACCGAATCACATCAGACGACGTCACACTCTCTGCCACCACGTTCGCCACCAGTGGAATCGCAGGGTCATGAAAATCCACCTCCCCCAAGGCGCGCGCCATTTCGTCGGCAGCGGGGGCCATCAACGCACAATGGAACGGCGCAGAAACCGGCAACATCAGTGCCCGCTTTGCGCCTGCCTCCTTGGCCAGATCAACTGCGCGCTCTACAGCCGCCTTGCTGCCGGACACAACATTCTGGGCGGGATCATTTTCATTGGCAACCTGACAAACCTCCCCCTGTGCTGCGTTTTCCGCAACCTTGGTGGCCTGCTCGAAACTCAACCCCAACAGGGCCGCCATCGCGCCTTCACCCACAGGCACCGCCGCTTGCATCGCTTTGCCACGGATCCGCAACAGCCGCGCAGCATCGGCCACCGAAAAAGACCCCGCCGCACACAGCGCGGAATATTCGCCCAACGAATGGCCCGCGACATATGCCGCGTGATCAATCGTAATCCCCTCGGACTCAAGCGCGCGAAACGCCGCCATCGACGTTGCCATCAGCGCTGGCTGTGCATTCTGCGTCAGGGTGAGCGTTTCGATATCCCCCTCCCAGATCACCTCGGACAGCTTTTCACCCAGCGCCTCATCGACCTCATCGAAAACCGCCTTTGCCGCCGGATAGCTCTCCGCCAGTTCGCGTCCCATCCCGATGGTCTGCGCGCCCTGTCCCGGAAATACAAATGCAATGCTCATAGTGCCCCTCTGCGATACTTGTTGCCTCAGATGTAACTTGCGCGGACATGGCAAACAAGCCTGCACGGGGCCTGTGCATTTTTCCGCATTGCCCCCCACTGGCAGACCATTAAGTTGCTCCCCGAAAGCCTAGCCGGAGCCAATCAAATGTCCTTCACCAACACCGCGCAGCGTTACGGCGGCGTAAGCAAGACCTTCCATTGGCTGACCGCGCTGCTGATCCTGACATTGATCCCGCTGGGCTGGTACGCCGATCAATTGCCCTACGAAACGTCAGAGCAATTGGCCCGCAAGGCCTGGCTGTTCTCCCTGCACAAAACTTTGGGTGTAACCACCTTCTTTGTCGCTGTATCGCGCATTGCATGGGCGCTGTCCCAGACCAAACCGGGCTTATTGAACGCCAATCACAAGATCGAAAGCCTGACCGCTGAAACCGTGCATTGGCTGCTCTATGGTGCTTTGGTGATCGTGCCGCTTTCCGGTTGGATCGGCCATGCCGCTGCATCCGGCTTTGCCCCGATCTGGTGGCCTTTTGGTCAGGGCCTGCCGCTGGTGCCAAAAGACACCGGAGTCGAACATTTTTTCGGGTCTGTGCACTGGGTCGCTACAAAAATCCTGATTGCCACCATCCTGTTGCATATCGCGGGTGCGCTGAAACATGCTGTGGTAGACCGCGATGCCACCCTGC
>JBARUV010000247.1:0-8884 GCA_049645905.1 Sulfitobacter sp. | reverse complement strand
TCGGCTGCCGGTCAGGCAGGGCCGCATCATGACGGCGATCCAGATAATCGCCTTTGGTGATGTGATCGGCAAACAGCCGCAGTTGGCCGGTTGTGCGGCCGCGTTCGCCTTGCAGACGCGCCTCTGGAAGCCCGGATTCCTGCGTGCCGATTTGGGTGATCTCTGTCGCGCGCGCCTCGATCTCGTCCGCGATGGTATTCAACAAGGCGGCGCGTTCAGCGCGGGTTGAATATCCATAGCTTGTGAATGCGTCTTCGGCGGCGTGACAGGCCTGATCGACCTGCTCGGACGTACCGCTTTGAAACTCGTAGGTGGGACCGTGGGCGGGGCTGCTCTTGAAAGTTGCGCCGCCTGTGACCCAGTTGCCCGCAATAAGATGTTTGCCTGTCAGTGTCATTATTTACCCCAGTTCAATGCGATCAGGTCCATGTCTGTTGCCAGTTGCAACAAGCGCTTTTTTGTCCGTTCGGTCATCGGTTTCAGCGGGTGGCGAACGTGGTCGCTGCGGATCACACCGCCCGCTGCATAGACCGTCTTGCAGGCGCGCAGACCGCATTGGCGGTTTTCATGGTTGATCAGCGGCAGGCATTTTTGCCATTGCGCCAGCGCCGCCGATAGATCACCCGCCAGATACTGTGTCACGATGGGTCGGATATGTTCGGGGAACATCCCCGAGGTCATGGTCCCCGTCGCCCCGGCATCCAGATCGGCCAGCAGTGTCACTGCTTCTTCGCCGTCGAATGGCCCGGCAATATGGTCGCCTGCCGCGTCAATAAGTGCTGCCAGTTTGTCGGCGGCAAAGGGGCATTCGATTTTGAAATAGCTCACGTTTTCCAGCTCGCGTGCCATGCGGGCCAACAGCGTCACCGGCAATGCCACGCCGCTGAGGGGGGCGTCCTGCACCATGATCGGGATCGTAATCGCTGCACTTACCGCCTCGAAATGCTCAAAAATGCCATCCTGCGCGGGGAACAGCCCGGATCCGTGATATGGCGGCATCATCATCACCATAGCCGCCCCCATCGCCTGAGCCGCTTTGGCGCGGTCCACGACGATCCCCGTGGAGAAGTGGCTGATCGTCACGATGACCGGCACCCGTCCTGCGACATGTTCAAGGCTGATCTGCATTAGCGTCGCCCGCTCGGCATCCGAAAGAACGAATTGCTCGGAATAGTTTGCCAGAATGCACACCGCGTCGACACCCTGGTCGATCAGACAGTCAAGCACACGACGCATGCCGTCTTCGTCGATGCGACCGTCATCGTGAAACGGGGTAGGTGCAACCGGTAAGATGCCGGTAAGTTTCTGTTCCAAAGCAGTTCCTCTCAGAGTGTCGGGTAAGCGGGCGGGCTTTACCAGTCAAAGGGCGCGACGGTATGCCTGCGTCCAAGCGTGAAGGCGTCGGCCACGTGTACCATCGGGGTCAGATCAACATCGGTTGTGCCTGTTGCCACAAGGTCGCCAAAACGGGCGTAAAGTGCGCTGTATTCGCGATCACTGCCGGCGGAAATCTCGGTGCCATCTATCGTCAGCCGGGCACCTCCCTCGCTGAGGGTTGCGCTTCCTGCCGTGGTTTCGATTTTCACGTCCCATGTCTGCGGTCCGGTTTGGCGCCAGTCAAAGACGGCAGACATATCTGCACCTCCGGGATCATTGAACGTCAGGTCGGCGGCAATCGGGGTATCGCGGTTTTCGGGGAAATGCAGCTCTGCCCCCACCAGATGCACGGGGCGGGGATAGATCGCGCTGAGGACCGACAGGGCATTGATGCCCGGATCAAAAACACCCAAGCCACCCGCCTGCCAGATCCAATCCTGTCCGGGATGCCAGCGGCGCACGTCCTCTTTCCAGATCACGTCAACGCGGAGGATTTCCTTGTCTTTCAGCCAGTCGCGCGCTGCATCAACGCTCGCCGCGTGTCGGGAATGCCACGTTGCAAACAGCGTCACCTTTTGCGCAGTGGCCAAGGCAATCAGATCATGCACTTCGCTCAGGGTCGCACCCGGTGGCTTCTCCAGCATTACATGGCGACCCGCCAGCAAGGCGCGCCGCGCATCTGCGTATCTTACCTGCGGCGGGGTACACAGCGACACACAGCTAATGTCGGGATGTGCGTCCAGAAGGGTTTCAAGATCCTCATAGCTGTCAACACCGCCGACTGTGGCATTGCGGCTTGCTATGGCCTTGAGCGTGAAGGCCGGGTTGCCTGAGATTGCGGGGATATGTTGATCACGGGCGATCTTGCCAACGCCGACAATCGCGATGTCATGTGTCTGGGCAGCCATCTAGTGGGAATCCTTTGGCACAGCGTTGCCGCGACAGCCTACAAGGAAGTCGAAGTCAGCCCCGGTATCCGCGCCCTGAACGTGATCGTGAAACAGCCGCGCATAGCCGCTGGCGGGCGGCGTGACCGGATTTTCCCATACCGAAAGGCGGCGCGCGATTTCGTCGTCGGACACGTCCAGATGGATACGTCGGTTGGGCATATCCAGTTCGATCATGTCGCCGTTTTGCACAATGGCGAGCGGTCCTCCGGCTGCGGCCTCGGGGCTGGTGTGCAGGATCACTGTGCCGTAAGCGGTGCCCGACATGCGCGCATCGGAAATGCGGACCATGTCGGTGATACCCTTTTTCAGAACCTTGGGAGGCAGACCCATATTTCCAACCTCGGACATACCGGGATAGCCGCGCGGGCCGCACATTTTCAGAACCATGACGCAGGTTTCGTCGATATCCAATGCGTCGTCATTGATCCGCGCCTTGTAGTCGTCGATATCTTCGAACACGACTGCGCGGCCACGGTGGGTCAACAGATGGGGGCTGGCCGCCGAGGGTTTCAGAACGGCTCCGTTAGGCGCGAGATTGCCGCGCAAAACTGCAATCCCGCCTTGCTTGGCCAAGGGAGAGTGGGCAGGAAGGATGACATCTTCATTAAAATTCTTCGCGTCTTTGACCTGATCCCATGCCGTTTCACCCGACACGGTCAGCGCGTCGCGATGGAGAAGCCCTGCTTCTGCCAGTCTCTGGATCACAACGGGCAATCCACCAGCATAGAAAAACTCTTCCATCAGGTATTTACCGGATGGCATCAGGTTGACAATTGTCGGCACATCGCGGCCAAGCGTGTCCCAGTCATCAAGCGTCAGATCAATGCCAACGCGACCGGCTATTGCCATCAGATGGATCACCGCATTGGTCGACCCGCCAATGGCCCCATTGGTGCGGATCGCGTTCTCGAAAGCATTGCGGGTTAAGACGTCGGATGGTTTCAGATCGTCTTTGACCATCTGGACAATGCGCCGTCCCGAAACATGGCCCATGACGCGACGGCGGCTGTCGACGGCCGGAATGGCCGCGTTGCCCGATAGCGCCATACCCAATGCTTCAACCATGCTGGCCATCGACGAAGCAGTGCCCATCGTGTTGCACGATCCGGGGCTGCGGCTCATGGATTGTTCGGCCTCCAGAAAATCTTCGCGGGACATTTTCCCGGCTTTGATGTCTTCGGACATCTGCCAAAGGGCGGTGCCGGACCCGACCCGTTCGCCCCTGAACCAGCCGTTCAGCATCGGCCCGCCCGACACCATGATCGCGGGAAGATCGACAGAAGCGGCGCCCATCAACAGGGCAGGGGTGGTTTTGTCACACCCGACGAGCAAGACAACTCCGTCCAGTGGATTGGCACGAATGGCTTCTTCGACATCCATCGCCGCCAGATTGCGATACATCATCGCCGTTGGACGCAGCGCGCTCTCTCCTGTGGAAAAAACCGGGAATTCCAGGGGCAGACCGCCCGCTTCATAGATGCCGTGTTTGACCCGTTCGGCCAGATCACGCAGATGGGCATTGCAGGGCGTCAGTTGCGACCACGTGTTGCAGATGCCGATAACCGGCCGCCCGTCAAAGAGGTCGGCGGGAAGCCCCTGATTTTTCATCCAGCTGCGGTGATAGATGTGGTCGCGGCTGTCACCGCCGAACCATTCTTGCGAGCGCAGCTTACGGGGCCACTTTGCGGGTTTGAATACCATTGGCCTAGCTTTGCTTTTGTTTGTTGTAGACATCAAAGACGACCGCGGCGAGCAGGACCAGTCCCTTGATGACCTGTTGGTAATCTATGCCGATGCCCATGATCGACATGCCGTTGTTCATCACGCCCATGATAAAGGCGCCCACGACAGCACCGACAATCTTGCCGACACCGCCTGACATCGACGCCCCGCCGATAAAGACTGCCGCGATGACGTCCAGCTCGACCGCAAAGCCCGCCTTTGGCGTCGCGGTGTTCAGCCGCGCGGCAAAGATCAAACCGGCCAATGCAGCCAGGACACCCATGTTGACGAAGGTCAGGAATGTCAGACGTTCGGTCGGGATGCCGGACAGTTTTGCGGCTTTTTGATTGCCACCAAGCGCATAAACCCTGCGCCCGATGGTGGTTTGTTCGGTGATAAAGGCATAGACAATCGTCAAAATGCCCATCGTGATCAGGACGTTCGGCAGGCCCCGGAACGTCGACAATTTGTAGACCACAAACAAGAGCGCTCCGGCCACGATCACGTTGCGTGCGACGAAAAAGGCAACGGGTTCGTCCTCTATGCCGTAGGCCTTGTTGCGTGCGCGTTTGCGCATTCCCAGCCAGACGATTGCCATGGCCGCGATGATCCCGACGGCGAGCGCCGTGAGGTTCGGTCGCCCTGCGCCAAACACATCGGGGATAAAACCGGTTGAAAGCAGTTGAAAAGATTTCGGGAACGGTCCGACGGACTGGCCTTCGAGCAACCAAAGCGACAACCCGCGAAACACCAGCATCCCCGCCAATGTGACGATGAAGCTCGGGATCTTCCAATAGGCAACCCAGTAACCCTGTGCGGCGCCGATCATTCCGCCGACCACGAGGCAGACCGGAATGGTGATGCCAACCGGCATGTCCCAATTCACGATCATCACAGCGGCAAAAGCACCGACGAATCCCATGACGGACCCGACCGACAGGTCGATATGCCCCCCGACGATCACGATCAGCATGCCAAGCGCCATGATGATAATATAGCTGTTTTGCAGGAACAGGTTGGTGATGTTGACAGGTTTCAGAAGGACGCCATCAGTCACGATCTGGAAAAACAGCATAATGGCGATCAGCGCAAACAGCAGCCCGTATTCGCGTAGGTGGCCCAGCAGATATGCCGACATATCGGGCAGGGTTTTTTGTTCTTTTGGTACGGTATCGGTCATTTGCCGTTCCTCTAATGTGTGACAATGAGCGACATGATGCGCTCTTGGCTGGCTTGTGTGGCATCAAGCTCACCGACAAAGCTGCCTTCATTCATGACGTAGATGCGGTCGCTCATGCCCAACAGCTCGGGCATTTCCGAGCTGATCATGATCACCCCTTTGCCCTGCGCAGACAGGTCGTTGATGATGCCGTAAATTTCAAATTTCGCGCCCACATCGATGCCACGCGTCGGTTCATCGAGGATCAACACCTCCGGCCCTGTAAAAAGCCACTTGGACAACACTACTTTCTGTTGATTGCCCCCCGACAGGTTCACCACCTTCTGGAAAACGCTGGGGGTACGGATGTTCATCGCCTTGCGACACCGCTCCGCAATCCTGGATTCTTCGGCCTCGTTGATCACGCCGGAGGATGAAACATCGCGCAAATTGGCCAGCGTGATATTGCGCTGGATCGTTTCTTCGAGGATCAGCCCCAGTTCCTTGCGATCCTCGGTAACGTAGGCCAATCCGTTTTTGATGGCTGCAGCGACGGTTGACGTGTCAATTACCTTGCCACCCAGACTGACCTCACCCGATATATTCTGCCCGTAGCTGCGTCCGAAAAGGCTCATCGCCAGCTCGGTACGGCCCGCACCCATCAACCCCGCGATACCGACAACTTCGCCAGCGCGTACATGGAAATTGATATCCTTAATGACTTGCCGGTCTGCGTGGTCTTGATGAAAGACATTCCAGTTCTTCACCTCCAGCAACATTTCGCCAGCGCGGCGGTCGCGGTCGGGGTAGCGCTGTGACATGTCGCGCCCGACCATATCGCGCACGATCCGGTCCTCGGTGATGTCCTGTGTGCGCGCATCAAGAGTTGAGACTGTTGCCCCGTCGCGGATCACGGTGATGGTGTCCGCGACACGGCGCACCTCGTTCAGTTTGTGGCTGATAATGATCGACGTGACACCTTGGGCTTTCAGTTCCAGTAGTAGATCAAGCAGTGTCTGACTGTCTGATTCTGACAATGCGGCTGTCGGCTCGTCGAGGATCAACAACCGGACATCCTTGGACAGCGCCTTGGCAATTTCGACAAGCTGTTGTTTGCCAACACCAAGCCTGTCGACCTGCGTTACGGGCGTTTCATTCAGGCCGACCTTCTTGAGCAATTCTTCAGTGCGGCGGTATGTTTCCGGCCAATTGATAACGCCGCTACTTGCACGTTCGTTACCGATGAACAGGTTTTCGGCGATAGACAAAAGCGGCACCAGCGCAAGTTCCTGATGGATAATGATGATCCCCAGATGTTCGCTGTCGGCAATCCCCGCGAAACTGGCAAGCTTTCCATCGTAATGGATTTCGCCCTCATACGCGCCGTGCGGATATACCCCGGACAAAACCTTCATCAACGTGGATTTACCGGCCCCGTTTTCGCCCACCAGCGCGTGGATTTCCCCTTCGGTGACACTCAAATTGACATCATCGAGCGCCTTGACGCCGGGAAATGTCTTTGTGATGCTCCGCATTTCCAAAAGTGTTTGCATAGACCTGTCCCCCCTGATTTGGCCCTGTCCCGGCAGCGGTTAGGCAGCCGGGGCAGGGGCCTTGTTCAATCCTGAATTACAGATCGTCTTTGGAGTGATAGCCCGAGTCGATCACGATCGCCTCGTAGTTGCTGCCATCTACGGACACAGGTTCCAGCAGATATGACGGTACGATTTTCTTGCCGTTGTCATAGGTCGTTGTGTCGTTGATCTCCGGCTCGCCGCCTTGCAGCAACGCGTTGACCATGCCAACCGTCACGCGTGCCAGTTCACGGGTATCTTTGAAAACGGTCGAATACTGCTCGCCGGCGATGATTGACTTTACCGACTGAAGCTCGGCGTCCTGACCGGACACAATTGGCATCGCCAGATCACCGGAGCCATAGCCGACCCCCTTGAGAGAGCTGAGGATGCCGATAGACAGACCGTCATAGGGGCTCAAGACGCCATGCACGACAGCATCTGTGTAGTGCGCGGACAACAGGTTATCCATGCGCGCCTGTGCAACAGCACCGTCCCAACGCAGGGTACCGACGGTGTCCATGCCCATCTGGCCGGACACAACATTGATGGAGCTGTCGTCGATCAGCGGCTGCAAAACCGACATTGCACCATTGTAGAAGAAGTAAGCGTTATTATCGTCGGGTGAACCGCCGAACAATTCGACGTTCCAAGGATTTGTATCCGGGAACCGTTCTTTCAAACCGGACACGATTGAACTGGCCTGCTGCACGCCCACTTTGAAATTGTCGAAGGTCGCATAGTAATCGACATATTCGCTGTCACGGATCAACCGGTCATAGGCGATTGTTTTGATGTCTGCGAAATGCGCATTCTCCAGCGCATTCGACAAGGTCGTGCCGTCAATGGCTGCAATAATGAGGACATCCACACCCTTTGTGATCATATTTTCGATCTGGGCCAACTGGTTGGGAATGTCGTCTTCGGCGTATTGCAGATCAACGGTATAACCTGCCGCCTCGAATTGCTCGACCATCGAAGTGCCATCAGAAATCCACCGGGCTGAGGATTTCGTCGGCATCGCAATGCCGATTGTGCCTTTGTCCTGTGCAAATGCCGGTGCAGCCACAAGGCCAACGCCAAGCGCGAGAGCCGCAAGGCCCGTTATCAATTTGTTCATGTCATCCTCCCAAATGCTGACAAATCTACAATCAGATTGTTCTGACCCCGTTGACGGGTCGATTTGCCAGGTTGGCAATCGCCAACCCAGATAAACCATAACGGGTGCTTGACATAACATTCAAATTACATAATTTGTAATCTACATGCACATTTTGGTATGTCGATCTCATGCAAGACCTCATCAACCGCCTCCAATGGCGCCACCTCAGGCTGATCCACGCTATCAGTGAATATGGCCAGTTGTCTGTTGCAGCAGAACGCCTGTCCATCACCCAACCCGCCGCGTCAAGGATGTTGGCAGAGACCGAAGCAATGATTGGTCAGCGCCTTTTTGAGCGTAATCCCAAAGGAATGGTGCCCACGGCAATTGCCGAAGTTTTGATCCGACATGCAAAAAGTTTGCTGCGCGGGCTGGCGGCGACCGCAAGTGAAGTCAGCGCATTCAGTGCCGGCAAAACCGGGACAGTGCGGGTCGGCTCTGTGACGGGTGCGGCGGTGGCTTACGTCGTGCCCGCAATTCAATCATTGAAACAGGATGCAAAAGGTGCGGACGTTTCTGTGGATGTCGGCCCCAGCGATGCATTGATGGAAGGGCTGTTGAACGGCGACTATGATTTCATTCTGTCCCGCATCCCGCCGGAATTGGACGCGCGCCAGTTTGACGTCATGCAGGGGCGTGCCGAGACAGTTGAGTTCCTGGTGAGGCCCGGCCATCCGCTGCTGCAGATCAGCACTGCATCGCTTCGCGATATGGCCGGATACAGCTGGGTCATACAGGCGTCCGGCACACCGATGCGGCAAGCGGTCGAAGAAGCCTTTATCGCCAAAAGGATCAAACTGCCCGATGAAATCGTCAACACGACGTCTTTGTTGGTGATGATCGCTTATCTTCAGACCTCGGATTCAATCTCGCCAACCTCAAGTGAAGTCGCTGATCTGATCCAGCGTTCCGGGGCCGGTGGCATGAAAACGATAAAGCT
>JBARUV010000246.1:0-3187 GCA_049645905.1 Sulfitobacter sp. | reverse complement strand
CGCATTTTGCCTGCTTCTTTGGCAGGCCCCTCGCCGCCCAGCGTTACAAAATCATCGAACGCAATTGTCTCGGCGCGGATGAAGCCTTTTTCGAAATCACCGTGAATGACGCCCGCGGCCTTGGGTGCGGGGGTGCCTGATTTGATCGTCCAGGCTCGCGCTTCTTTGGGGCCGACGGTAAAGTATGTCTCAAGGTGCAGCAGTTCGTAACCCGCGCGGATCAGACGGTCGAGGCCTGCCTCGTGCAAGCCCATTTCCTCAAGAAACATCTCGGCTTCTTCGGGTTCCAACTGGCTGATTTCTTCTTCGATCTGGGCGGAGATGATGACGTGGGCGTTGCCTTGTGCCGCGGCCATCTCGGCCACTTTGGCGGAGAATGCGTTGCCCTCTGCCGCGTCGCCTTCGCCGACGTTGCAGACATAGAGAACCGGTTTGGTGGTCAGCAGTTGCAGCATGCGCCACGCCTTGCGGTCGTCTTCATCCACTTCGACCACGCGCGCAGGCTGGCCGTCTTCGATGGCGGCCTGTGCGGCGGCGAGGAGGCGGTCCTGCTGGGCGGCGTCCTTGTCGTTGCCTTTGATCTTGCGCACAAGGCCGGCCCGGCGTTTTTCGATGCTTTCCAGATCGGCCAGCATCAGTTCGGTATCAATGGTTTCGGCGTCCGCAACGGGGTCCACCCGCCCTTCCACGTGGGTCACATCGCCGTCTTCGAAGCAGCGCAGCACATGGGCAATCGCATCGGTTTCGCGGATGTTGGCGAGGAACTGGTTGCCGAGGCCTTCGCCTTTGGACGCGCCTTTGACCAGACCCGCGATATCCACGAATGTCATGCGTGTCGGGATGATCGATTTTGACTTGGCAATTGCGGCCAATTGGTCAAGCCGGGCGTCGGGCACCGCGACTTCCCCCACGTTGGGTTCAATCGTGCAAAACGGAAAATTCGCCGCCTGCGCCGCAGCCGTGCGTGTCAACGCGTTGAAAAGCGTGGATTTACCGACGTTCGGCAATCCAACGATGCCCATTTTGAAACCCATGATCGACCCCTTTGCAGAATTTGGATTTGTCCTAGGGCGTCCCTGCAGGCGGCGCAAGCCATTGCGCACGCGGTTCACAGATGCATTGCTTTCCCCGCGCGTTTTGGGCATTGGAAAACCGACGATAATCAAAGGCCTGTACCATGACCCGCATTGACGCCAAATTCGCTGACCTGAAATCCCGAGGCAAAAAGGCTTTTGTGGCCTATGTGATGGCGGGCGATCCCGATTTTGACACCTCACTGGAGATTGTGCGCGGCCTGCCTGCTGCGGGCGTGGACGTGATCGAGTTGGGTCTGCCGTTTACCGATCCGATGGCGGACGGGCCGACGATCCAACTGGCAGGGCAACGTGCGCTGGAGGGTGGAATGACCCTGCTGCGGACTCTGGAACTGGCGACGGCCTTTCGCAAAGAGGATGACACGACGCCGATTGTGTTGATGGGTTATTACAATCCGATCTATTCGATGGGTGTGGAAAAGTTCCTGAGGGCGGCGGTGGCGGCGGGCATCGACGGGTTGATCGTGGTTGATCTGCCTCCCGAAGAAGACAGCGAATTGTGCCTGCCTGCGAATGCAGCCGGGTTGAACTTTATCCGCCTTGCCACGCCGACAACGGATGACGCGCGCCTGCCCCGCGTGGTGCAGAACACGTCGGGGTTTGTCTATTACGTCTCCATCACAGGCATCACCGGTTCCGCCGAAGCGGACGCGGTTGACGTAGCCCCTGAAGTGACCCGCATCCAGAAGGCCAGCGGCCTGCCCGTGATCGTGGGTTTTGGTGTGAATACGCCGGAGAAGAGCCGCGGCATCGCGCAGGTCGCGGACGGGGTTGTGGTGGGGTCAGCCATCGTCAGCCGGATTGGCAAGGGCGATAGCGTGGCGGATGTGCTGGCGTTTGTGAAAACGCTGGCGGATGGCGCGCATTCAGTTTGAGGTCGAGGTGCCGCAGAGCGACCCCTTACAACCGCGCCAGTAAGGTGCAGCCCCGCTGCACCCTGCGTCATTTAGGGTCGCGCGCGGCGTCCAGATAAACCCGCAAGTCGGTCAGAACAGGTTTGATATCCGCAAGCCGCGCAGGATCAAACTCCCCCATCAGCTTGCTGAATTCCGGTGCCAAGGCCGCAATCGTCTGGTCGCGCAGCGCCCTGCCCCTGTCCGTCAACCACACCTGTTTTGACCGCCCGTCTTCGGGATTTGGTTTCAGGGCCACGTAGTCGCCGCTTTCCAGCCCTTTCAGCGTGTGTGTCATGGAAGTCTTGGGCACCTGAAAGGCGCGCGCCATGTTGATGGGCGTTGCACCGTCGCGTCGGGTCAAATGGCTCAAAACGTTGAAGTGCGGCGCGATCAAACCTTCCGGCAGCCGCGCCTCCAGCAAGGCCCGGGAAAGTTGCTCAATGATTCCGATCTCGTTGAAGACCTCAAACAGAACGGTTGAATCAGAAGGTTTCACGGATCAGCTTTTCCTCCAGCGGCCAGCGCGGGGTGCGCGGGGTTCTGGGACCATAGCCCAGCCGGCCCAGCATTTGAACCGTGTGCCCGTCAGGCGCAAGCAGCCTCTGTGCAGAGGCGTAGTAATGGGCCATTTCCGGATACTCCTGTAACGCCTGCGAGACCGGATGGAGCGACAGCCCAAGCGCCGTCGCTTTGAGGTTCAACCGTAGCCAGCGCCGACCTGTTTGAATTTGATCGACACGGCTGTTCTTTGCACTGCTCAGCACCGCATAGGCCGGTGTTGCGTGCAACATCTTCCGATAAATCGCGATAGCCTGCTTGAAACTGCTGCTCTGCTGGTCGGCCACCGCGTCGCGGGTCAACATGCCCGCCAGCACCAAGGATTCCAAAAACGGTCCCCCCAGATCAATCCCGTCGGGCATCGCATTGATTTCCGCTTTACCCATGCCCATCAGATCAATGCTTTCCTGCATCGTCCGGGGCGTCAGCGTTTCGGTCATCCAAGCCTGCCACGTGAGCACCTTGGCAAGCGGCGGTTTTTCTCATGGATGAGCGTCAATGCATGGTCCCCATCCAGTGAAACCTTCCATGGTTGCAGGTTATGTGGATTGGGGGCGAGCAGCGCATAGCTTAGCGCGTTCAGACGCGGATCATCATAGCTGCCTGCCAAGCGCCACGGGGCCTGTGCGACATCAGGGT
>JBARUV010000245.1:0-4868 GCA_049645905.1 Sulfitobacter sp. | reverse complement strand
GCGTTCTCCGGCAAGGGGTATTGTTCGGGAAACTTCCGCTCAAACAACATGTTGTCAGCGCAGGTTCCGGGATATACCAGCCCATCCGGCCCAAATTGCGGCCCCCCTTCCTGCGGGGCGGAGGCAGCATCGGCGATGTCGCGTCTGCTGCAGGTGCAAGGGTACAGCAGCCCACGCTGCCAGAGCGTATTGAGCGCGTCGCGGTAGGCCGCCAGCCGCTCCGACTGGCGCATTACGGGTTGTGGCCAGCTCAATCCCAGCCACTCCAGATCATCGTAAATCTGCGCCTCCCATTCAGGGCGGGCGCGGGCCTGATCAATATCTTCGATACGCAGCAGGAAATCGCCGTTCCCGGCAAATGCCAGGTCTTGCGCCAGCAATGCTGAGTAGGCGTGCCCCAGATGCAGTGGCCCTGTTGGAGATGGTGCAAACCTCGTGCGAAAGGTCACTTCTTTTCAATCACATAGACGTTGGACTTAAGGTTGATACCGGGGATGTGATCACCGTATTCCTTGAACACCAGCGTCGCTGCACCGCAGTCCAGCCATTCGTTCACGCGCGCCTCATTAGTTGGATCCTCAAGCGCGTGATCGTTGAAGGAAAAGACCAAGAGACCCCCTTTGCCCAGCCCCCGCATCAACTGGTCAAAGACTTCGATCGGGGCTGCCCCCGCGCCAATAACACCGATAGCCGCAATCGCGGCGTAATCACCGGGCGCATGGGAAAGCGCCTGACCTGCTTCAATCTTTTGCACCGCACGATAGATGTCTTTTTCGCGCGCCTGCGCAAGCATATCCGCAGACAGGTCAACACCGTCGATCACTGTAAAACCTGCCGCATGCAGGGCCTCTCCGGACAGGCCTGTGCCGCATCCAAAGTCCAGCACAGGCCCTGCTTTGTCTTTTGAAATCAACGCTAAAGCCTGCGCGCAACGCTGCGGAGTGACATAGCCGTTGCCGCTTAACTCGGCCTCGTAACTGTCGGCCCAATTGTCATAAAGTTTGCGTGTCGAGGCGGCATCGCGTGCGCCGTAAGCTTTGCTGAGAAACTTTTTGAACATGCACTCAGGATACAAAGGTGCGTGCTGTCGTCCAGTATTAACTTTCCAGCCATGCCTGCCAGTCGGCCTTCGCCCGGTCTGTATAAGCCTTATAGCGGTCTTTGCGACCGCGCCGACCACTTTTTAGACCATCAACAGGTGGAAACAGGCCGAAATTCACGTTCATTGGTTGAAATGTCTTTGCATCCGCGCCGCCGGTGATGTGGGTAATAAGCGCACCCATGGCCGTGGTGTTGGGCGGCATTTCAATCGGTGTGCCGTTGATCTCGGCAGTTGCCAGACGACCGGCAAGCAGGCCCATGGCCGCACTTTCGACATATCCTTCAACACCGGTAATCTGGCCGGCAAACCGGATATGGGGCTGCGAGCGCAGGCGCATCTGGTCATCCAGCAATGTCGGGGAATTGATGAAGGAATTTCGGTGAATGCCGCCTAGGCGGGCAAAACGTGCGCTCTCCAATCCGGGAATCGTTTTGAGAACATCAGCTTGTGCGCCGTACTTCATCTTGGTTTGAAAACCGACGATGTTATAAAGCGTACCCAGTTTGTTGTCGCGACGTAGTTGTACGACAGCGTAGGCTTTGACGTCCGGCTGGTGCGCGTTGGTCAATCCGACAGGTTTCATCGGGCCAAAGCGCAAGGTTTCGCGGCCCCGTTCAGCCATCACTTCGATGGGCAGACAGCCGTCGAAATAACCTGCGGTTTCTCCTTCGCGGAATTCCGTCTTGTCAGCGGCGAGCAAGGCATCAATGAACGCTTCGTACTGGGCCTTGTCCATCGGACAGTTGAGGTAGGCAGTGCGCTCTTCCTCCGTCTCACCCTTGTCATAGCGCGACTGCATCCACGCCTGGCTCATGTCGATACTGTCAAAGTAGACAATCGGCGCAATCGCATCAAAAAATGCCAGTGCTTCGGCGCCGGTCTGGGCGGCAATCGCGTCGGCCAGGGCACCGGAGGTCAGCGGACCGGTCGCAATAATCCAGTGGCCGTCTTTCGGCAACTCCTGGATCTCACCGTATTCCACTGTGATCTTGGGGTGTCCCAGCAGCGCATCCGTTACCGATTGGGCAAAGGGGTCACGGTCCACGGCCAAGGCCCCGCCCGCAGGCAGGCGGTGTTTGTCTGCTGTCGCCATGATCAGACCGTTTGCCGCCCGCATTTCCCAATGCAGCAGACCGACTGCATTCTGCTCGCTGTCATCGGACCGGAAGGAATTGGAGCAGACCATTTCGCCCAGCAGTCCGGTCTGGTGTGCAAAGGTGCCGACCTTGGGGCGCATTTCGTGGATCACCACGTCAATGCCCGCGTTTGCCGTTTGCCACGCAGCCTCTGATCCGGCCATGCCGCCGCCGATGATGTGAAGTGTTTTGCTCATGCGTCGCGATGTAGGGCAGGGCGCGGACTTACGCAACCAACCGCGGGTGAATGTTGTAATCAGGAAAAGGAATTTTTGGGGTCGCCGCTGCGGGAATGGCCGATCAGTGAGAGCTGATCTGGAGGGACCTTCCGCCGGCGGCGACCCAAAATTCGTCAGGCATTTCGGCCTGTGCCTCAGTTGTGCCCCATTTCCGCCCGATTTACTAGTGAAAATTTCGCAACAATTAACCAAGGTTCCGGAAACAATGCGCGCAAGGCGGGAAAAATCCGCCGGTTATTGCGTCCAATCGGGGTTCCGTTTTTCAAGGAATGCCGCGATCCCTTCCTTGGTGTCCTTAAACCCCATGTTCTGAACCATGACATTGCCAGCATAGTCATAGGCGTCGGCGGTAGACATCTGAATTTGGGCGTAAAATGCCTGTTTTCCGATCCTGACCGCAGCACCCAGTTTGCCCGCGATTTTATCGGCCAACGCGGCTGTCTCGGACCCGAGGTCTTGTGGCGGGACCGTCCGGTTGATCAGGCCCAGTTCGACAGCGCGGGGTGCATCAACGAATTCGCCTGTGGTCAGCAGTTCAAAGGCCTGCTTGCGCGCAATGTTCCGGCTGAGCGCGACCATGGGCGTGGAGCAGAACAGGCCGATATTCACACCGTTCACGCCAAAACGTGCATCATCTGCCGCCACTGCCAGATCGCAGGTCGCAACCAGTTGGCAGCCAGCTGCCGTTGCCAGCCCATGCACCTGTGCGATGACCGGCTGGGGCATCGACTGGATTCGCGCCATCACAGAGGCACACCGATCAAACAGGTCCTTGAACGCGGCGGCCCCGCCATCTTCGGCTTGCCGTTTGTCGGTCATTTCACTCAGATCGTGACCAGCACAAAACGCCTTGCCGGTGCCCGACAGTGTAACAACCCGCGTTTCGGGGTCATTAGCAATATGATCAAGCGTGGACTGCAAGCTTTCCAGCATCTCGTCAGAGAGGGCATTCAGGCGCGCGGGCGCGTTCATCACCAGATCGGCCACAGCGCCGCGTTTTGTCATTTCAAGAATTGCCATCTTGCACCTTGTCCCCGATACGGGCCAAGTCTAGGCGACAGGTGAGGGAGAGGACAAGTATGACCGTGAAAATGAGCGCGCAGGAATTAACGGATTTTATGCGCGAGGCGTTTCAGCAGGTTGCTGATGATTTTGCGGTCGATCATGTGGGTGAGGGCGAGATTACCATGCGCCTGCTCACCTCGGAACGGCACTTGCGGCCCGGCGGCACGGTGTCGGGCCCGTCGATGTTCGCGCTGGCGGATGTGGCGGCCTATCTTGTCACGCTCAGCCAGATTGGCCCGGTTGCCCTTGCTGTGACCACAAATTGTTCGATCGATTTCATGCGCAAGCCATTGGCGGACGTTTCACTGGTGGCGCATGCCCGTTTGCTGAAACTTGGCAAACTCTTGTCTGTCAGCGATGTGATGATTTTCTCTGAAGGGTCGGACAAGCCTGTGGCACGGGCATCGTTGACCTATGCCATTCCACCACAGAAGATATAAAAAATGGGGCCGGACGGACCGGCCCCAGTAAGAGGTCTGTTGCGCACCACAGGGATGTTATGCGCGCCAGAACACACGAGCCGCCTCGCTAAAAGCCTGCTCGGGCGTCAATCCCACATCCGCCATCTGGTGCGCATCCAGCTTTGACAAAGCGATCCGCGTGCGACGGCGTGTGGCCCATTTCGTCACGCAGACCGCAAACTTCACCGCCATCAGCGCCAGTACGGGCAGGCCGCGCTGGTTGAGGATGCTCAATGTCTCGGTGGAGAGGGTCAATGCGTGTGTCATGGGATGTCCTTTCGTGAATTGTATTGACACAATTTGGATAATTGCTACAATTATGAATACGAAATGCACTACAAAGAGGCCAGAGAAACATTGTAATGGATACAATTTGGCAAGCCGACATGATCGATATCGCTGGACCCAAGTACAAAGCGGTTGCCGAAACCATACGTCGTGAAGTGGCGCAGGGGCACCTGACGCAGGGTGAGAAGTTGCCACCGGTCAGGGATCTGGCGTGGAAATTCGGGATCACGCCCGGGACTGTGGCACGGGCCTATACCATCCTGACGGAAGAGGGGTTGCTGCATGCTGAAGTCGGGCGCGGCACGTTTGTAGCAGGCCCGCGTAGCGCAGCGGCAGACGCACCCTATGTACCGATTGAAATTGATGCAGTGCCCCATAACGCGCCGCATCCGGCGCATCGCGTCAACATGTTGTCGCCGGTATTGCCCAGCATCGGTCAGGCTGGCCTGATCCGCGAGGCACTTGCCGAAGTGGCGCAAGACCCGCCGTCGGGCGTGATGCATTATCCGGGGCGGCCAAACACCAGACCCGCACAAGAGGCAGCCTTTGACTGGCTCAAAGGCTGTCCACTGGGGCC
>JBARUV010000244.1:0-1576 GCA_049645905.1 Sulfitobacter sp. | reverse complement strand
GCAAATACCTGATCGGAATTGATGAGTTTATTGAAATTTGCCATAGCGCGGGGCACCTGATAGCCGTGATCCTCGACCACATAACGGATCTTGCGCCCATGGATGCCGCCAGCTTCATTGACCTCGTCGATACGCCATTGGATCGTCTGGACCGCTTGCACCACGAAAGGCGCAAAGGGGCCTGAAAGGTCTCCATTTGTGCCGATGACAACTTCATCATCGGTGACGCCCTGTTGCGCGTGCGCGGCACCGATGCTGGCGATTGCCAGCCCGGCGGCCAAAGCAAGATTAGTGAATTTCATTCGTGTCTCCTCCCGGTAGTCGCGCCGAATTGGCGCTATTGTGCATACATGCTTTCTATCAACGCCTTATGGGGTTTTTCGACAAAAACGCGCTTGAGCTTCATCGTAGGGGTCAGCTCGTCATCTTCGGCTGTCAGCAGAATGTCGATCAGCCGAAAATCCTTGATTTGTTCTACACGCGCAAAATGCCTATTGGCTGCTTCGACCTCCTGGCCAATGAGTTCTACCACTTCTGGTGCGCAGCATTGTCGACGCGGCAAAGGCAATCGCCTTGGTATGGGCGACGTTTATTCCCATCGCTTGCGCAGAAATCCGTGAATCTCGCACAGCGGCGAAGGCCCGGCCCGTGGGGCTGCGCAGAATGTTGCGGTAAGCGAACGTTGCCAGTACCAAGACGATCAGCACCAGCCAGTAAAACCGGTCGGGATTGATATAGCGATCGATGCCAAGACCAAACACTTCGATGCTGGGTGCAAAGACCCCATTCGCGCCGCCGGTCAGCGGTGCCGCCAGCAGGATTACGTCTTCAAACATGATCGAAACGGCCAGCGTCGCGATAGCGAGGTAGATACCGTGCAGTCGGGCAGTGGGGATCGCCAGCGCGAGCCCTGCCAAACCGGAAATCAGCCCGGCCAGCGGAAAGGCGGCAATGAAAGGCAGTCCGGCGCGCGTTTGCAGTAGCACATTTGCATAGGCGCCAATTGCCATGAAGGCCGCATGACCCAGTGACGTCTGACCGGATTGGCCGACCAGCAGGATCAGCCCCAGGCCGGCCATCGCCCGGATCAACACATTGGTAACTTCGCCCAGCATATACGACGACAGCAGCCATAGCAGCACCACCATAAGGCGATCAACGCGACATATTGGAGCCGATGGCAGCGGTCTTTGAACAGGTTGATATCGGCATCATATGAGGTTTTGAACTGGGTGCGCATCGCTCAGACCTTCTTGAACATGGTCTGCAAAAGCAGCCTGTGCGGACGAAACAAATGCACGACAAACAGCAAGAGATAGGGCGCGATCTGGCTAAAAATTCCGCTTCGGTCAGCGAGACAAGAATCGCAGTTTATGTATCGGTCACGGCAGATGCCGGACCTATGTGAATTTCCGAAACAGCTTGGTCTGGTCGAACATGTCTTCCAGTGTTTCCATCCGTTCTCTGGTCTCGTCCCAATTCAGGTTCTGAACGGATGAGATCATCGTTTCCAGCAGCAGCATAGTTGTTGCCGCCGAGTCCCAGGCAGATGGAACAATAATCCGGCAACTCAGGG
>JBARUV010000243.1:0-1980 GCA_049645905.1 Sulfitobacter sp. | reverse complement strand
AGCCAAAACTGGTAACTTTCTGTCCCCGCCTGATCGAGCCCTTCGAGAAATGGCCTTTCAAACCGCTCTGCCATGTCACGAAGTTCGGGCGCGGGGATAAGCGGCGGATCGTCGTAAAGGCGATACCAGATGTTACGAAGCTCAACGTCGACGTCATTCAGGCAAAGCTCCACCCGTTCCCTGTCGGCGACGATACGACGAACCTCGCCCTGGTCCACGACCTGACGCAGTTTGCTCAGTGCCCAGCGAAGCGATCCGCGCGGATCATCGGGCAGGTCCCAGAACAATTCACACAAGCGTTCGCGTCGGACCGGGCGACCGGTCGCGGCAAGATAGGCGAGAACAGCACGTGCTTTGCGCGAACTGGGCAAGGGAATCGGCTTGCCTGCGGTCGTGACCGACAGTTCTCCCAACAGTGTGATAGCAAACGGCTGCAGCACGAGAAATGTACCTTCTCATCCAAATTACCACGCACAAAATAGAAAATTACCACGCTCATTGCAACGCGGGTTCACACGCGGGTGCGGCAAAAGGCGTCCAGTCATAACGACAGGAGACGACCATGACACACAATGAATTTTACCAATTACCACACCAGACGGATCAGGCATTTCTGACCGACGCGGGGTTTGAGACTTCGATGCTTTTTCACAAGGGCTTCGACATGCCCCATTTTGCATTCTTTCCGATGCTGCGGACCAAGGAAGGCCGTGCGGCAATGCGAGACTACTTCGCCGAGTTTATCAAGACAGCGCGCGAAAGCGGTGCCGGGTACATTCTTGATACCAATACCTGGCGCGCCAATCCCGACTGGGCGCAACTGTTGGGCTACGACCTGGAAGATCTCGCAGAAATCAACAGCGAGGCTGTTACGTTCGCGAAGGACTTGCGGCGCGAGTTGGGCTCGGGTCTGAACCTACTGGTCAATGGCGTGATCGGACCGCGCGGCGATGGCTACAACCCCTCAAACGTGATGAGTGCGCAGGAGGCCGAAGCCTATCATGGATTTCAGATCGGCGTCTTTGCTGACAGTGGGGTCGATATGGTGTCAGCGCTCACAATGACCAATGTTCCCGAAGCGGTAGGCATTGCGCGCGCTGCGGGCGACCGGGGTGTTCCTTGCGTCATCAGCTTCACGCTCGAAACTGACGGTCGCCTCCCAACCGGTCAGTCGTTGGAAGATGCAATTGCTGCGGTGGATAGGGCCTGCGCCCAAAAGCCGGCCTATTACATGATCAACTGCGCCCATCCCGATCATTTCAGCGAGGTGCTTGCAAATGGTGGCGACTGGACGGACCGGATCCGCGGTCTTCGCGCCAATGCCTCACGCATGTCGCACGCCGAACTTGACGTATGTGAGGTGCTCGATGATGGCGACCCTCGCGAGCTTGGTCAGCAATACGCCGAGATTAAGCGGCTTCTGCCAAACCTCAACGTGTTTGGCGGTTGCTGCGGCACGGATCACCGGCACGTCGCACAGATCAGCCGCGCCGTTTTTCAACCGGCCTGAGTGGATGCGAAACAGAAAGGAAACAACATGGAACTCACGACAAAATTGCCCGCCAACCAGTGGCGTCATTCAAGACGCCACTGGTTGGCGATAGGGCGCTGGTTTGAACGGCAGCGTGCCCGCAGACAGGAACGGCGAACAGCAATCGAATTGGCACGCCTGCCCAGCCATTTGCTGCGCGACATCGGTTACGAAAGCCGGGCCCTCGGACCAAAAGACCCATTTTTCGATCCAAGGTTCTGACCACTCCACCTGAAACCCGCACCGGTATTCCTGGGAATGGCTTCGGCCTTGTTCGGGAGTCCCGGTGCCTCCGCAGAACTTTGGAAGATCCCAATCCAGATCTTTGCGGGCGGCCGGGTTTTCAATTCGATCCTCTGGTACAAGCATCACAATTCCAGTCGTGGTGACTTGCTTCAATAAGCATCATGATCATCCCCAGGGTCAGGACTTCGGTAACGGGTCCGTCC
>JBARUV010000242.1:0-45982 GCA_049645905.1 Sulfitobacter sp. | reverse complement strand
TCCAGTGTGATCGTGGCATCCGGCAGGTAGTCAAACAGCGTTTCCAATTCCTCGTGGAAAAACGGCAGCCAGTGTTCCGCACCCTGATGTTTGCGCCCTGCTGAAATCGCTTCATAGAGCGGATCATCTGTACCGGCCGCGCCAAATTCGATACGATAATTCTGACGGAAACGGGTGATCGCGGCCTCATCCAGTATGACTTCGCTGACAGGCGCCAGTTCGATCACATCCAGCTTTTCCGTGGTGCGCTGGGTCGCCGCGTCAAAGCGGCGCGCGCCGTCCAGAACGTCCCCGAACAGGTCCAGCCGAACCGGACCGAGATCACCGGGCGGATAGATGTCGATAATTCCACCGCGCACGGCATAATCGCCGGGCTCAGTCACTGTCGGGCTTTGCACAAACCCCATACGGACCAGAAAATCTCTCAGGCCCTTTTCATCAATCCGGTTGCCGACACGGGCAGAGAATGCCGCATCGCGCAACACGCTGCGCGCCGGAATCCGCTGCGTGGCCGCATTCAATGTGGTCAGCAGGATGAACTTTTCCGGCATCCCGTGCACCAAGGCAGCCAGAGTGGCCATGCGCTGCGCGGAAATATCAGCGTTGGGTGACACACGGTCATAGGGCAGGCAATCCCACGCCGGAAAGGTCATCACGGGCATATCGGGGGCAAAAAATGCCAATGCCGCCTGCATCGCCGCCATCCGCTTGTCATCACGTGCAACATGCAGAACAGGCGCATTGCGAGAGCCGATTTCGGTCAGGATCGCCCGCGCATCAAAGCCTTCGGGCGCCCCGGAAAGGGTAATCTGCTCTGCCATTGTGGCCTCATGTGGCCCTTGAGGGCGCCGCGTCAACCTGCTTTATCCCAGCGGGCCCAACGTCAGGTTCTGGTACATGCCCCATAGGGCGGTGACAAAAATCGCGACCATGCCGATGATCTGCGTGTAGAGCCGATGGCGCATCAGCCGCTTATACAGGCGTTCGCCAGTGGCCTCTTCGATCTGGATCAAACGGGCCGTGGACAGGCTCAACAACCCGACACCTGACAGGGGCAGCGCCAGCAGGAACACCGCCTGCGCGAACTCCACCGCATAATAGAACCCCAAAAGTGCCAGTGTTGTCAGGACAAAGCATCCAAAGCTGAGCACAGCAAGGCCGGAGACCTGACTGATATAGAGCAACCGATTGACGTTGATGCGCACCAGCGTTTCGAGATCTTCTGCGGCGTCTCCGCCATTTCGGCGCGCGCGCTGTATCAGGTCATAGGGCACGCCCAGCACGTAATAGCTGGCCGTCGACCACACCACACCAAGCACAATCCAGAACCACAGGTTCGAGAAAGAGCGCATGTCGATCAGTTCAAAGAGGGTCTGGTACCAGTCCAATGCCTGTGTCCGTAAGGTCTTGAGTTTCGGGTTCATACCCCCAGAAAGCGGCAATTCCTACCCTTGAGGGACGTGATTTTTCCTGCGAGTAAGGGAGAGGTCCAAACTGAGGTATTTTTGATGCAGCCTGTTCAAGCGCCCTTTCCCGCCACCCGCCTGCGCCGCACCCGTTCCAGCGCCGCGCGCCGTGCCCTTGTACGTGAAAATGCGCTGGTCGTCGGCGATCTGATCTGGCCGATTTTTGTGCGTGCCGGCGAAGGTATCGAAGAACCCGTCCCGTCCATGCCGGGTGTTGTGCGCCGCTCGGTTGACAAAGTGGCGGATGCCGCCCGCATGGCAGCCGATCTGGGGATCGGGTCAATATGTGTTTTCCCCTATACCGGCATCGAGGACCGCACAGAAGATTGCGCAGGGGCATGGGCACCCGACAACCCGGCCAACCGTGCGATTGCAGCGATCAAAGAGGCCACACCTCACTTGGCAGTGATGAGCGACGTTGCACTGGATACCTATAACATCAATGGCCATGACGGTTTTGTTGAAGACGGGGTGATTGTGAATGATCGCACGGTCGAGGCGTTGGTCAAAATGGCGATGAGCCAAGCCGAGGCAGGCGCAGATATCATTGGCCCCTCGGACATGATGGACGGGCGCATCGCGGCCATCCGCGGTGCGTTGGAGATGGGGGGATATTCCGACGTGATGATCCTCAGCTATGCCGCCAAATACGCATCCGCCTATTACGGCCCGTTCCGTGATGCGGTCGGTGCGTCCGGCGCGCTGACCGGAGACAAGAAAACCTACCAGATGGACCCCGCCAATGCGGACGAGGCGCTGCGGCTGGTGGCGCGTGATCTGTTGGAGGGGGCGGATATGGTCATGGTCAAACCCGGCCAGCCCTATCTGGACATCTGCCGCCGCGTAAAAGACACCTTTGGCGCGCCGACGTTCGCCTATCAGGTTTCCGGTGAATACGCGATGATCAAGGCGGCGGCGGCCAACGGCTGGATCGACGAAGAGCGCGTGATGATGGAAAGCCTGATGGGGTTCAAACGCGCCGGCTGTGACGGGGTGTTGACCTATTTCGCGCCGGAAGCGGCAAAGCTCTTGGGAAGGTAATATGCCGCTTTCTGACGATGGTCTGCTAAACAGCTAAAGAACGTCGTTTTCGGAACGCACAGGTTTCTGACTTCCCTGACCTGAAATACCTCGCCTTGCGATATGTCCAGGTCATGGAAAGGTCGACTGATGGAGCATCATGCACGTTGTTATTGCGGGCAGATTTCACTTGTCACAAAAGGAAATCCTGCAAGTCAGTGTTTTGGAGGCGTTTGACTTCCAGCCAGCGATACACGTCAACTATGCTGAACCTGTGATCTCTCTGCCTGACGGCTTACCAAGAAAAATCGAAACCGCGAAGCTGTCGGTGGTCCCGTGGAGAAAAGCGGCAACTATCGTCCCGATAGCCTCCCTCAATCTCGATGGGCGGGCAATCAAAGCGGTAATCTGCCCATTTGCCTCAAAAAACCCGGTCTGTCCCGAAAACAAATGACAACCCGCTGCATTATGCTTAATGTTTCGGTCAAGTCGGGCAAACCGGCATCAGGCAACACATACGGGCAGATTTGATATGAGCAAACCGAATTTTTCGCGCGTTTTTTCGCGTCGTGCATTTTCCATTGGGGCGTTGGCAAGTGTGGGTGTTACCGCTGCTTGTGGCAATGGGATTGGCGGGCGCGGCGGACAAACCATCGACGCACGGGTCGATGCAACACTGAACGAGATGTACCGCGCGTTTCCGAATACGCAATCCCTTGCCTCCAAATCCAATGGCATGCTGATCATGCCATTGGTGACCGAAGCAGGCTTGGGGCTGGGCGGCGCCTATGGTCGCGGGGCACTTCGGGTGAATGACATAACGGTTGACTACTATTCGCTTGTCAAAGGATCAGGCGGTCTGCAGATCGGTGCGCAACAATATGCGCATGTACTGTTTTTCATGACACAGGACGCCTTGCAGGACTTCCGTGGATCACCGGGCTGGGAAGCAGGGGCCGACCTTGAGTACGTCATATCCGACAAGGGAGATGGTGTGGGCGCCAATACAACTACCGTTTTGTCACCGGTATTGGCGGCGGTCTTTGGACGCGCAGGGTTGCGGATTGGCGCTACTCTTGAGGGTTCAAAATATACCCGCATCATTCCCTGATGCATGGGCGGTTTTGCCGCCTTGCATGAGGCCTGAACTGTAGGCAGGGTGATCGTACCAAGATAGGGGGTAAGTTCGTCGTGAACCTGCGTTCATTATGGTCTGATTTCCGGATACTCAGTTTCGCTGCTGCGGCGGTTACAGGAGCGCTTTGCGCCGTCCTCCTGTTTGTTCCGGGCGTGATTTACTGGCTGTTTCAGCTGGATAGCGGGAAAGATACGGATGTGGTTTCACGCCGTGCGGCGATGCTGTTTCTGGGCTTGGCAGTGATTTGCTTTCAATCCCGGGAGTCGCCGGACAGCGCAGCCCGCCGCGCAATTTGCCTCGGAATGATGGTGTCAATGACGGGGCTGGCGACGGTTGGTCTGTATGATTTCATGCGCGGGGCTGTGGGGTTTGGCATCTGGTTGGCCATTTCGGTCGAAATGTTCTTCGCCACTGCCTTTTCCAGATTTTCCCGATAAGGTTTAGCCTTACGCAAAGTTATACGCGTAAGGCATTGATATTGAAAATATTTAGCCCATCGCCTTTAGCCTCTTGAACAAGCTGGACGTGTCCCATCGCCCGCCGCCCAGCTTTTGAACATCCTTATAGAACTGATCCACAAGGGCGGTCACGGGCAGGCTTGCGCCTGTTTCATCCGCCGTATCCAGACAGATCCCCAGATCCTTGCGCATCCAGTCCACGGCAAAGCCATGGTCAAAGTGGTCGTCCAGCATTGTTTCGTAGCGGTTTGCCATCTGCCATGAACCCGCCGCACCCTGAGAGATCACTTCGACAACTTCGCGACCGTCAAGCCCGGCCTTGTCCGCGAAATGGAGCGCCTCTGACAGACCTTGCACCAATCCGGCAATGGCGATCTGGTTGCACATTTTGCACATCTGGCCTGCGCCGCTCTCACCGATGCGGCGGCAGATTTTGGAATACACCTCCATAATCGGTAACGCACGGTCGAATGCCCCGGTATCCCCGCCACACATGATTGACAGTTGGCCATTCTCCGCACCCGCCTGCCCGCCGGAAATCGGCGCATCGACAAAGCTGATCTGTGCAGCATCGGAGGCGGCGTACATTTCCCGTGTCACCGCCGCAGATACGGTCGTGTGATCAACAAAAATCGACCCCGCCGTCATCCCCGCAAACGCGCCGTTCTCGCCCAGACAGACGCTGCGCAGATCATCGTCGTTTCCAACGCAGGACATCACAAAGTCAGCGCCTTTTGCCGCCTCGCGCGGGGTTTTGGCGGCAACACCGCCATATGTTTCAACCCAAGCCTGCGCTTTTGCATCTGTGCGGTTGTAAACCGTAACATCGTGCCCTGCTTTTTGCAGGTGTCCTGCCATCGGGCCACCCATTACTCCAAGTCCCAGAAATGCGAGCTTTGCCATCTGACGTTTCCTCCTGCTTTTACTTGTCCACGCGTTGCGCTATTGCGATCAATACCTATCACCTCGCGCGCCTTGGTCAATCGGTGTGCGCTTATCCTAGCGGAGCAATTGATGGCCCTCCTCTTTCGCTGGCTTATCCGCCTTGCCGCACTGTTGATCGTTCTGTCCGTGGTGGTCGTGGGGTTGGTGTACTGGCTCGCGTCGCGTTCTCTGCCTGATTATACCGATAATGTGACGGTGCATGGGGCGAGCGCCCCTATTGAAATTGTGCGCGACAATGCGAACGTGCCGCATATTTTCGGGCAGGTAGACGCGGATGTGTTCTTTGGCCTCGGTTTTGCCCATGCGCAGGACCGGATGTGGCAGATGATCATGTTGCGCCGCTCGGCCCAAGGTCGTCTGAGCGAGGTTTTCGGCCCCCCCACACTCAATATCGACAAGTTGCTGCGCCGACTGGATATCTACGGATTGTCGGTCCAATCGGTGGACGCGCTTGATGCGCGCACCAAAGCTATGTTGGAAGCCTATTCCGCAGGCGTGAACGCGCGTCTTGACCAGATCAACACAGAGGCGCTGGGGCGCGGCGCGCCGGAAATGATGCTGTTCAATGCCCCGATGGCGCCTTGGCGGCCTGCGGATTCCGTGGCGATAGTGAAATTGATGGGGCTGCAATTGTCGGGCCATCTGGACGCCGAAGTGCTGCGCGCGCGCACTTCTCTGGTTCTGCCCGACCCTGCGCGGTTGTTGGATATTCTGCCCGATGCGCCCGGTTCGGGTGTGGCGGCCTTGCCGGAATATGCGTCGCTGGTGCCGGGTGTCCCGCGCTTTGCGGCCAACATCCCCCTTGACCCGCATCCGCTGTCGCCGTTCAAAAAATTCGCCTTTGCGGGCGCATCAAACGCCTGGGCCGCGGCGCCGTCACGCTCGGCCTCTGGCGGCACGCTTTTGGCCAACGATCCCCATCTAGGTTTCAGCGCCCCTGCCATCTGGTATCTTGCGCGCCTTGAACTGGCATCCGGCGGGGTGATCGGCGGCACGATCCCCGGTGTGCCTGCTGTTTTGACGGGGCGCAGTGCCGATCTGGGCTGGGGGCTGACAAGTGCCTATGTTGACGATCAGGATGTTCATATCGAAGAACTGAACCCTGAAAACCACGAAGAATACCGCACACCGGACGGCTTTTCGGCCTTTGCGAAACGGTCCTCCATCATCACCGTCAAGGACGCTGATCCGGTCACCATCACCATGCGCTGGACCGAAAACGGGCCCGTCCTGCCCGGCACACACTACAATCTGGCCGCCATCACACCGCCTGGCCATGTCGCATCGCTGAACTGGACTGTGCTCAGTGGCAAGGATACTTCGCTTTCAGCGGCGATGGCATTGATGGAAGCCAAGACAGTTGAAGCGGCGATTGCGGCCTCTGCCGACTATATCGCGCCGGCGCAGAACCTGACGCTGGTGGATCGTGAACACATCGCGCTCAAGACCATCGGGGCGATGCCGCGTCGGGATGCGGCGCACCAGAGTCAGGGACGAATTCCGTCTCCCGGGTGGATTGCAGCGAACCGGTGGCAGGGCATGTTGCCGTTTTCATCCAACCCGGAATTTATCGAGCCAATCGGCGGGATTTTGGGAAATACGAACAACAAGACCGTGGACCGGCCGTTTCCGAACCATGTTTCCTTTGTCTGGGGCGATACGCAGCGCGTACAGCGCTGGCAGTTGTTGATGCAGAACCGGCAGGTTCATACCCGCGATAGTTTCATCGAGGCGCAATTGGACACGGTGAGTTTCACCGCCCGTTCGCTGCTGCCGCTGATCGGCAAGGAACTGTGGTTCACCGGCGAAGCAGCGGCCGACGGCACTGCGGAACGCAAACGACAGCGTGCGCTGATCCTGCTTGCTGGCTGGTCAGGGGAAATGAATGAACATCTGCCCGAGCCGCTGATCTATGCCGCCTGGTTGCGCAGCCTTCAGGCGCGACTGATTCAGGATGAACTGGGCCCTTTGGCGGAAGAATTCGACCACGTTGAACCGCTGTTTATCGAGCGGGCATTTCGCGATGTCAAAGGCGCTGCCGTCTGGTGTGACGTGTTGCAATCGGCCCCCGTCGAGAGCTGCGCGGATATGGCCCGCCTTGCGCTGGACGATGCGTTGCTATGGATCACCGAAACATGGGGCGATAATCTTGAAAGCCTGCGCTGGGGTGATGCGCATCAGGCCACCCATGATCATCAGGTTCTTGGTGACGTGCCGGTGCTGCGGTACTTTGTGAACATCCGGCAATCGACATCCGGCGGCGACAATACCCTGTTGCGCGGGCGCACCAAGGGCACCGACCCCGATCCGTTTTATAACGTGCACGGCGCGGGGTATCGCGGTGTCTATGATTTTGCCGATCCGGACAGTTCGGTTTTCGTGACGTCGACCGGGCAGTCGGGCCACTTTCTGTCGCGCCATTACGACGATCTTGCGCAGCTTTGGCGACGGGGCGAATACATTCCGATGTCTCTGGATGTGAACCTCGCGCGGGCCGCAGCGGTTGGCGTGACCACCTTGACCCCGGCTCAATAATGGACCGCGTTATCCTCTTCAACAAACCCTACGGCGTGCTGTCGCAGTTCACCGACAAGGGCACCGAAGGATCAGCGCGCCCTACCCTGTCTCGCTTTATTGACGAGCCAAAGTTCTACCCTGCCGGACGGCTGGACAAGGACAGCGAGGGGTTGTTGGTGTTGACCGATAACGGTGCGTTGCAGGCACGTATCGCGCATCCCAAATACAAGCGGCCCAAGACCTATCTGGTGCAGGTGGAGGGAACGCCGGATGCGGCGGCGCTCAACGCCCTGCGCAAAGGGGTTGCGTTGAAAGACGGGCTGACAGCCCCCTCGGTGGTCACGCAGGTAGATCCCCCCGCGTCGCTGTGGGACCGCGACCCGCCGGTGCGGTTTCGCAAATCCGTGCCGGATGGTTGGTTGGAGATTACCATTCGCGAAGGACGCAACCGGCAGGTGCGGCGGATGACGGCGCATGTTGGCCTACCAACCCTTCGTTTGATCAGGATGGCCGTCGGCGACTGGAAGTTGAACAATCTGGCATCCGGTGCATGGCGGTGGGCGTCCGAGAGCGGGGCCTAAGCGATCAAGTGCTCAAACAATTGCTCGCGTGATCCAGACCCCAGCGGTCGCAGAAACCGCCGTCAGGCACGTGCCCCACGTCAAATCAGTCAGCACCATAGACCATGACCAGTCTTTCATCACGGCCAGTGAGGTGAATTCGTACGTGCCATAGGCAGCAACCGCCAGCAGCGCGGCATTGCCGATAACCCAAAGCAGGCTTTTGTCCTGTGCAAGGGCGGGGGCTGAAACGAACCAGATCAGGACAACCACGTAAAATGCATAGAATGCCAAGGCTGGCAGGATGCGGAAGTTTTCCAGCAGCAAATGACCGATCTGGCGCTCGAACACCGGTTTAACAACATAGCCAAGGCCCAGAAAATCCAGACCCAGAAAAATCGCGAAGGTGGTCACATAAAGGATCAGTAGCGTCATTGAACGGGCTCCGTTTCAGGGGATGCCCTTCCATATGCAGCACGATCTGAGAAATTCGACCTTTTTCGGCAATTCCTGAAGAACATCTTCCAGCTACAGTTGCTGAAACTGCGCCTCTTGCTTGGCTGACCACCGGACTGTCAGCGCAAAACCGTCTTCGGTCTGTTCTTCTGACACCACAATATCCTGCTCGAACAGCCACGCGCGTTTCTTGCCCTCGGCAAAGGTCAGCACCAGATCAGCCTCGCGGACGGCACCTTGCAACGCCACGGCAATACATTGCTGAAACGCCTCCAGCCCCTCGCCGGTGATGGCCGATATCGCCAGAACATCCTCTTCGCGCGCGGCGCGCTGGCGCAGGGCATCAGCGCGGTCTGCGGGCAGCAGGTCAAGCTTGTTCCAGACTTCGAAGGTCCGGATATCTTCGGCCACCCCTAGCGAGGTCAGGATGTCGCGGACATCTTGCGCCTGCTCTTCGGTCTCGGCATGGCTGATGTCGCGGACATGGCAAATGATGTCTGCGGCTAGGACTTCTTCCAGTGTTGCACGGAATGCGGCAACCAGTTCCGTCGGCAGATCAGAGATGAAACCAACAGTATCCGACAGGATAATCTCCGGGCCGTCCGGCAGGGTCAGGCTGCGCATGGTCGGGTCAAGCGTGGCAAAGAGCATGTCCTTGGCCATCACGTCTGCCCCTGTCAGACGGTTGAACAGCGTCGATTTTCCCGCGTTGGTATACCCGACCAGCGCAACAATCGGGTACGGTACCTTGGCGCGGGCTGCGCGGTGCAACGCGCGGGTTTTCACCACTTTTTCCAACTGGCGGCGCAGGCGGACAAGCTGTTCGTCAATGGCACGACGGTCCGATTCAATCTGTGTCTCGCCGGGACCGCCGACAAAACCCAGTCCGCCGCGCTGGCGTTCAAGGTGGGTCCACGCCCGCACAAGACGCGTACGCTGATAGTTCAGCGCGGCCATCTCTACCTGCAACACACCTTCGCGGGTGGCGGCACGGTCGCTGAATATTTCGAGAATGAGGCCGGTACGGTCCAACAGCTTGACGCCCCAGGCCTTCTCGAGGTTACGTTGCTGGACGGGGCTGACATGCCCATCCACCAGCACAAGCTCGATCTCTTCCGCTTCAAGAACGTCGTGTAACTCTTTGATTTTACCGGACCCGAACAACATGCCGGCATTGACGGTACGCAATGGCACAACGTCTGCGCCGATCACTTCAAGCTGCGGCAGCGCGCGCGCCAGTGCGGTGGCCTCGGCCAGGGCCGGACCCGCATCGCGGCGATCCGAATTTGATTTGATCTCAGGATGCAGTACCCAAGCCCGCGTCATCCGCGGGCCATCGGAATCATCAACCTGAAAGGAAACTACCTTGCTCAAGAAGCGTCTTCGCCCTCATAGAGGCTGATCGGCTGGCTGGGCATGATGGTCGAAATGGCGTGTTTATACACAAGCTGTGATTGTCCATCGCGACGCAAAAGCACGCAAAAGTTGTCAAACCAGGTGATAACACCCTGCAACTTCACGCCGTTAATCAGAAAAATTGTGACCGGTACCTTGGTCTTGCGTACATGGTTCAGGAACGCATCCTGAAGATTCTGTCTGTCAGACGCCATCGATTATACTCGCTTTTTTTCTTGCTGGCGTCCGCGGATCGGACCCCCCCAACGTCAACTATGAAGTGCGTCGCACCGAGTTTCCAGCCCCAAACTAGACAGGCACAGACAATTTGCCGCCGGTTCGTGTCAGTCAGGCCACAATGCGGCCGGATGGTTATTTTCAGGCACGCCACAAATCGGGGGTCACCAGTGCGATAATCGCCAGCGTTTCAAGCCGCCCCAGCACCATGGCGCCACTCAATACGGCCTTTGCAGCAACGCTCAGCTCGATCACGCGGATCGGACTTTCCATTGCATGTTCCATCAGCGGGCCGGTGGTGGAAAGGGCAGCCACGGACATCACCAGCGCCTCTTCAAAGCCCGCACCCGAAAGGGTGAGCAGCAAGGTCACGCCCGCCAGTGACATCGCGAACAGCATAAAGAAAATCCAGGCGATAAAGGCGCCGTTGCTTTGCAATCTGCGCCCTGCAACCCCTGCCCCGCTTACCGAGTTGGGGTGCACCAATCGTTCCATTTCGCGCAGACCGTTCTGATAAAGCGCAAAGACGCGCAACAGTTTGACCCCGCCAGCTGTGGTCGCCACGCCGCCCCCGATCAGCGCCAGACCCATGAGGACAATCCCCGGAGTGGCCAGCCCCGACCAGCTTTGTGCGCCAGCCCAGTGTTCAGATACGAACCCCGTAGTGGTCAGAAAGGACAATACGGTAAAGATTGCCCCCCACAACGCCAGTGCGGCTTGAGACAGGTCTTCAAACGCTTCCACGTCATAGGAACCGATCCAGTGCCGCAGAAAGATCGCCGCAGGCACAGCGATCATCAAAATGATGCCGATCCGGAATTCAGGGTCCGTCAAAAGCCCGCCTTGTGTCGCCGTCACTGTGTCCTTTGAAAAAGTCAGACGTGACAAGGCAAAGAACATGAATAACAGCATCACCATTTCCCCTGCCACGTTCAGGTTGGCCTGCGCCACGCCCCCGATCGGGGAAATGCCCGACGTCGCCATGATCGACATGGCATGACAGATCGCGACCAATGGCACCTCTCCGCCAAAAAGCTGCAACAGCCACAACAACAGCGTGAGGGACACATAGATAGGCAAGAGCGCCTGCGTCACCCGGATCAGCCGTTGACGCGGATTTGTCCTGCTCTGCTGAGAGCCGTTGGTGCTGTCGCGCCGCCCCGGTTCGGCCTGACTGGTCACCTCAAAACCGCCAAGGTGCAACGGAGCGAGAATGGCAGAGGCCGCAATCCACATCATCAATCCGCCCATCCACCCGACCTGCGCGCGCCACAGGTGCAGGGTGTTGTCCAAGCGTGCAGGATTATCAAAAAGCGTCGCTCCTGTGGTCGTGATGGCGCTGACCATCTCAACATAGGCATTCAAGAAACGGGTGGTCGGAAGTGCTTCGACAAAAGGGATGGCCAGAAGAACCGGCAAAAATACGAAAGCCGAAAAGAGCGACATCAGCGGGCCCAGTGCCCCGTGGCGCGCGCGGCGCCCTGCGTGCGCGACAGCGATCAGCGCAAAGGTGACCATGCCCAGCAGACCCGCATAGAAAAACGCGCGCGCGGCCTCAAGCTCCCGCACCGCCAGACCATAGACTGCAGGCACGATCATGGAGGCGGAAAAAATCCCGAACAGCAGCAGGAACAGCGGCAGCTGCAACAGGGAGGCGCGAAAGGTGCGATCTGTACTCAGCGGGAGGTCTCCTTGCCGCTTGATTTCCTGAATGTGATAATCACAGATCATCCCGATTGTCAGATGGTTTTTGTGTCGATGGTTGTAGTTGCTTATCCATGTATAACTCCGTCAAACGTTGCCTTACAGGTCAGGCGAAAGGACAAACCGTTTCGATCTGCCGCGCGTTCACTGACGGCATTGAGGTTTCACACCCGCACGCCCCGACATCAGAAAAAGTCGATCGAGACCTGCAACAGCATTTCGACGTTTTGCACGTCCTTGGTCAGTGCAAAGACAGCGATCACATCGCCCTCGTCAATCCGTGTGTTGCCGATGGGACGGATGACTTCCTTGCCCTTGCGCACCATGCCGATCAGCACGCCTTCGGGAAAATCGATTTCCGACAGCATTTTGCCTGCAATGGGTGAGGTAGACAGGACTTCTGCCTCGATCACTTCGGCCTCGGCGTCGCCGATGGAATAGACCGCGCGCACGCGGCCGTGGCGGATGTGGCGCAGGATCGAACTGACCGTGGTGGCACGCGGATTGATATAGGCGTCAATGCCCAGCGGGGTCATCAGCGGCACCAGCGTGGGGTCATTGATGAGTGCAATCACATAAGGGCAGCCTTCGGCCTTTGCGCGCACGCAGGCCAGCATGTTGGTCTTGTCATCATCTGTTACGGCCAGCATCGCATCAGCGCGCGAGATACCCGCTTCGGCCAGCAATGCCGCATCCAACCCGTCACCGTTCAGAACGATGGTGCGCTCCAGCGCCTCGGCGGCGCGTTCGGCTATATCCCGGTTCTTTTCGATGATCTTGGTGCGCACGCGGCGTGCGCCTGTTTCCAGCGCCTTGGCCACGGACAGACCCACATTCCCGCCGCCCACCATGACGATCCGTTCCTGTTTCGGGGTGCGTTTGCCAAATATTTCCATCGTGCGCGGGATGTCGTCATTATGGCAAAAGACATAACAGTCATCACCGACAAAAAGCTGGTCCTTGGGTTCGGGCGCAAAAAGCGTGCCATCGCGCCGCACCCCTACCACCACAGCGCGCAGCGTGGAAAACAAGTCGGTCAACTGGCGCAGAGGCGTGTTCACGACCGGACATTCCGCCCCGATCGTAATGCCCAGCAGATGCGCCTTTCCTTCCATGAACACTTCGGTGTCAAAGGTGGCCGGCGCGGACAGACGTTGCAGGGCCGCGGCGGCAACTTCCTTTTCCGGACTGATCACCACGTCGATGGGCATGTGATCGCGCCGGTAAAGATCGGAATAGATCGCATCCAGATAAGACTGGCTGCGCAAACGGGCGATCTTGCGGTTGATGCCAAAGACCGAATGGGCAACCTGACAGGTCACCATATTGACCTCGTCGGAATGCGTCGCGGCGATGATCATCTCTGCGTCCCGCGCACCGGCCCGATCCAGCACGTCGGGATAGCTTGCAAATCCGGCAATCCCCTGTACATCAAGCGTTTCGGTGGCACGACGTACCAGATCGGGATTCGAGTCCACGACCGTGACATCGTTGCTTTCACCACTGAGGTGGCGGGCGATTTGCCAGCCGACCTGCCCTGCGCCGCAAATGATTACTTTCATCAAGGCACCCTCTTGTCGCCCCTTGGATCTATTGAACATCCTCCAATAGATCATATCAGTCTTGGTTAGAGGGGAAGACACCGGACATGGCAAGGGTCAATCCGATTGTCATCATCCGTTGTAAGGGGCATGATGCGGCCATGAAACGGTTCACCCATAGCACATTGGCGGCGGCGATCTTTCTCGCCGCCTGTAGTCCGCTAAACACCTATTACAAACCCGGCGCCAGCGTCACCGCTCTCAACCGTGACACCACAACCTGCCAGGTCAAGGCGCTGCGCGATGTGCCCACCTCAACGCAGGTGCGCCGCATTCCGCCTGAATACGTGCCACCGGAACGCAAATGTGATTCCAACGGGGACTGTCACATTATCCGTTCGGGGTATTTCATTCCCGGTGAGATCATCACCTTTGATCCAAATGACGGGTTGCGCAGGCGGGTCGAAGGCCAATGTATGGCTGAAAAAGGCTATGCGCCCGTGTCGATCCCGCCCTGCCCTGACAGCATCGCCCGCGCCACACCTGCAAGGGCCACGACGCGGCTGCCCACCCTTACACAAAAGTCCTGTGTGATCCGCAATCAGGACGGGACATTCCAGATCGTGACAAGGGGCTGAGCACTGGCGTGCTATGATCGTGATCGGGAGAGACCGCGCGGGAACTGTGCGTTCATTGATGTGATTTATTTTCCGAAAATGCAGGGGGTTCTCTACCAGAAAAACTGGCGCGCGGGCAAAGACCGGCTGGCCGAACTTCGCTGCTGTTTCGCCTCAGAACAAAAGCCCCCAAAGGATTGGCACAAGCAAAGCCGTGGCCATGGCATTGAGACCCATCGCGAGGCCGGAAAATGCCCCCGCTGTTTCATTGACCTGCAAGGCGCGCGCCGTCCCGATCCCGTGACTGGCGGTGCCGATGGCCAATCCGCGTGCCCCCCAGTCGGTGACGCCGATCAGATTCAGAATCAATGGGCCAAACATTGCACCAAAAATTCCGGAGACGATCACCAGCACGGCGGTGAGTGACGGCAGCCCACCCAGATCTTCGGATATCGCCATCGCCACCGGGGCCGTTGCTGATTTTGGGGCGATTGAGGCAAGCAAAGTCTCGGAGCCCCCAAGCAGCCAGGCCATGCCAACCGCAGTGAGGATTGCGACAAGCGAACCAGTCAAAAGGCTTGCCCCGATTGCCAACGCCGAACCGCGCACCTTATGCCATTGTCGGTACAACGGTATCGCCAGTGAGACAGTCGCCGGACCGAGCAAAAAGTGGACGAATTGTGCGCCTTCAAAATAGGTGGCGTAGTCAGTCTTGGTTATCAACAATACCGAAACAACCAGAATAATGGCGCCCAACACTGGATTGAGCAGTGGATTGCGCCCGCCCTTTTCGAAAAGCCAGCTTGCCCCCTGAAACGCCACCATCGTCAACGTGAGATGAAAAAGCGGCAGCGCACTCAGATAGACCCAGGTTTCCTGAACGCTATTCATCCGGACTTGCCCGGTTCAGCCAGCGCATCATAAGTGCCGTAACGATGATCGTCATCGTCGTGCTTACAACCAGCGCAACGCTGAGTGGCAGCACTGCCTCGCCCAGCAACTGAAAATGCATCATGACGCCGGCGCCCGCTGGTACGAAAAGCAGGGACATTGCTTTCAATAGCCCATCTGCTGTTTGTCCCAGACCCTTGGGCATCTCTCCCCGCATCAAGAGCAGGATGAAGAGAAGCAACATACCAACAACCGGGCCCGGTATCGAGATGTGAAACGCGCCGACGACGAGTTCCCCCAGCAGCTGGCAAACCAATATGAGAGTGAAATAACCGATCATCGTTTTCCCCAACCGCGTTAGAATTTAGCTTTCCCGTCAGCCAAGATTAGAGTCATAGCGACAGCGAAAGCCGTTTCTCAGTTTTCGATTTTCCCGAAATAAACAGAAAGGAGCGATCCTTCATCGACCATCAGGATCGCGCATAGCCAAGTTGCTGCTGTTCCCCTCAATCAACCTCCGCTTCCTCGTCCACATGCGCCACGCGCACGCCGGCCTTGGCCGATGTGACCACACCAAGCGACTTCAGCTTGCGGTGCAGCGCAGACCTTTCCATCCCGACAAAGTTGGCGGTGCGCGAAATGTTCCCGCCAAACCGGTTGATCTGGGTCAGCAGGTATTCGCGTTCAAACGCCTCGCGGGCTTCGCGTAGCGGTAGGGTCGCCAGCGCACCCGAAAGCACGACACGGCCGTCTTCTTCGCCCTTGTCGTCATCCCCGGGCAATTCGCGGGCCTCGATCGGGCCGGTTCCATCACCCAGGATCAGGATACGCTCTATCAGGTTTTTGAGTTGGCGCACATTGCCGGGCCAGACCATTGTTTGCATCAGGGCAATTGCATCCTCGCTTAGCGCGCGCAGCGGCAAGCCTTGGGAATTGTTACATTCCGCGATGAAATGTTCGGCCAGAAGCGGAATGTCCTCGCGCCGGTCCTCAAGCGAAGGCACATCGATCGGCACAACGTTCAAGCGGTGAAACAACTCCTGCCGAAACGTCTCGGCCTTGATGGCTGCGTCCAGATCGCGGTTGGTGCTGGAAATAACGCGCAGATCCACGCGCACCTTGTCGTTGCCGCCGACACGAGTGAACTGCTGATCCACCAGCACCCGCAGGATCTTGGACTGGGTCCCCAGCGGCATGTCCGCGACCTCGTCAAAATAGATCACCCCGCCGTGGGCCTGTTCCAGCAATCCCGGCTCGATACCGCGATCCGCCCCTTCCCGGCCAAACAGCATTTCTTCCATATTCTCTGGCTCGACCCCTGCGCAATTGACCGTCACAAATGGGGCTGAGGCGCGGTTGGAATTGGCATGGATGTAACGCGCAGCAACTTCTTTGCCCGCGCCTGCCGGACCGGTCAGCATCACGCGGCCGTTGGATTTGGTGACTTTGTCCAATTGTCCCACCAGCGCGCGGAAAGCGGCGGATTGACCCAGCATTTCCGAACTGCTGACATCGCGGCGCCGCAGGCTCTGGTTTTCACGTCGCAATCGCGAGGTTTCCATTGCGCGCCGGATCACCACCAGAAGCTGGTCAATATTAAAGGGCTTTTCGATGAAATCATACGCCCCCTGTTTGATTGCCGCGACCGCAATTTCGATGTTGCCATGCCCGGAAATGATCACCACCGGCACATCCGGATTGTCGCGTTTGACGGCTTTGAGGATGTCGATCCCGTCCATCTGGCTATCCTTCAGCCAGATATCGAGAATCATCAGCGACGGTGGTTCCAGATTGATCGCCGCCATCGCATCGTCAGAGTTTCCGGCCAGCCGCGTCGCGAAACCTTCGTCCTCCAGAATGTCCGAGATCAGCTCTCGGATGTCGCGTTCGTCGTCAACAATCAGGATATCACTCATGGGTCATCTCCAATAATACTGGTGTAGGTTGAGGTGCGGCGGGCAATGTGATGATCGCCATGGCACCGTGATGGGATTGCCCGTCAAAGACAGGAGCGTTTTCAAGCGTCAGCGTACCGCCGTGCTCTTCGATAATTTTCTTGACGATCGGCAGCCCAAGGCCAGTGCCTTCGCTGCGGGTGGTCACATAGGGCTCAAACAGGGCAGCGCGGTCTTCAGGCAGACCAATACCGTTGTCTGCGATGGTGATGCGCGCGGCGTGTTCATCAGTGCGCAACACCACCTGAATTTCCGGTTTCAGGTCGTCTGGCGCGCCTTTTTGTTTCAGACTTTCAATAGCTTCGCCTGCGTTCTTGATAAGATTTGTCAACGCCTGCGAAATCATCGCTGCATCCACATCCGCGACAACAGGATCGTCCGGAATGGTTGCTCTTATTTTCACGTCAGGCTGACCCGCCTGCTGTAGAAAAACCGCGTCGCGCAGGATTTGCGACAGGTCCTGCGCGGCGGTTTCGGGCTCCGGCATCCGCGCGAATTTGGCGAACTCATCAACAATACGGCGCAAATCACCGGTCTGGCGGATGATCACGCCTGTCATCTGTTCGAGCGCCTCGGCATCCTTGCCTTCCATATGGCGGGCAAACTTGCGTTTGATGCGCTCTGCAGACAGTTGGATCGGGGTCAGCGGGTTCTTGATTTCGTGCGCAATGCGGCGCGCCACGTCGCCCCAAGCTGCCATCCGCTGCGCACTGACCAGATCGGTCACATCATCAAAGGCCACTACATAGCCTTCAAGCCTGCCATCTTCGGCACGCCGCGTCGCCATGCGCACCAGCAGATTTTCCATCGCGCCTTGCCGGGACACTTTGACTTCGCCCTGCGCTACCTCACCGGGACCATTGGTCAGCGTTGCAAAAAGCGGCGTGAATTCCGGCACGGAAACCGCCAGCGCTGTAGATTGCTGATCTTCCGACCAATCCAGCAGGCGCATCGCAGAGCGGTTCACAAAGGCGATCCGCCCTTCTGGATCAAGGCCCACAACGCCGGACGTAACCGAGGATAGGACAGAATCAAACAGCCGGCGCCGACGTTCAATCTGGCGGTTGTTGTCGAGCAGGGTTTCGCGCTGGCCGCGCAACTGTTTGGTCATCTGGTTGAAGTACCGGCCGAGCATGGCGATTTCATCGTCACCTTCCTCTTCGCGCACCCGCACGTTCAGATCCCCTGCCCCGACCTGCTGTGCCGCGCCCGTCAAACGGCCAACCGGTCCCGACAGACGTTCGGCAAACCACAGGCCCAACCACACCGCAGCGAGGATCAGGATCACCGCAAAACCCAGGTAAAGAAGGCCAAATTCAAACAACAACCGCCCGCGATCAGCCTCAAGCTGCTGATACAACCGCGCAGTTTCTTCGGTTTCGTCGAGTAAAGACAGGATATTGCCATCGACCTGCCGACTGACGAACAGATAGCGGTCGACAAAAGATTGCATCGGAACCAGCGCACGGAATTCGTTGTTGGGCCAATCATCGATAAACGCCAGCCCCTGCGCATTCGCCAATCTGATGTCTGCGGGGCTCGGGGCTTCGTAATCAAACAGGTAGGAACGGTCGCCGCGAGCGCGAATTTGTGCGGTGCCATCAATCAGGTATGCTTCACGCAGCCCGCGCTGGATTTGCCGCTGGCCTTCGCCCAGCAATTCGCTGTCGCTCAACTGAATGCCCTGATTGCGCGCGCTGTCCATGCTGCGCGCAAGTGTGATGGCATCGGCGCGTAGATCCGCGCGTTGCTGGCTTTCGTAAGCTTCGGCGGCGGTCAGGGAGTTTTCAACAACGCCGCGCACACGATCTGAAAACCAGCCCTCAAGGCCCACATTGATCGTCAATCCCGCAAATACCGCTACACTGACCGTCGGGATCAGGGCCATCAGGGCAAACACACCGGTCAGGCGCAGGTGCAGGCGCGACCCGGCCGATTTCGCGCGCCGCGCCGCAACCAGACTGGCCACCTGTGCTATCACAAGTGTCGCCACCAATAGCACATAGACCAGATCAGCCAGCAGAATCAGCCGCAGGCTGGGCGTGTTGCCGCCTTCGCCCAATGGGCCCAGGATCATGTAGGTCGCGAACGCCAGAAGCGGGCCCGACATGACCACCGCAAAGGTGAACAGATTGCGCACGCGTCGCACGCGCCGCAGGCGGCCGAGCCGTTCCAATGTAAATTTGCGTGACCGGGTTGCCACCCGCTGCCCTCACCGATGTTGTGGTGCGCACCCGCACCTACCGCCATATTATGTGGTCCTGATCCTACGTGAAGCAAGATGGCCACGGTTATGTGGCGGTTTTACATCATTTTGCGACCCCGTGTCACCTGTATATCGAGGTCCATGATCTTCTTGCGCAATGTATTGCGGTTGATGCCCAGAAGATCGGCGCATTTCGCCTGATTGCCCGAGGTTGCGGCCAGTGCAATTTCGATCAGCGGAGCCTCTACCTCGCGCAGGATTCGCGCATATAGCCCCGGCGGTGGCAGCATGGTGCCGTGCAGATCAAAGTAACGCCGCAAATGCCGTTCAACCGAGGCCCCCAGTCGTTCTGTGTTCGCTTCGGTCTGGAGAGGTTCCGGGCTGGGTAACGCCCCGAGCACGGTTTCAGCCTCGGCCAGCGTAATTTCAGCGGCGCGGCTGGTCAAAGACAGCTGACGCATCACATGTTCGAGCTGGCGCACATTGCCCGGCCAAGGATAGTTCGAAAACAATTTGGCGGCACCGGAAGACAAAGCCTGCGGGCCATCGCTGCCCCGTTCCGATTTTTGCAGGAAGTGCCTTGTCAGCAATGGGATGTCTTCGACCCGGTCGCGCAGTGCAGGAACATGCAGGGTGGCGCCGGACAGGCGATAGTAGAGATCGCGTCGCAGGTCGCCTTTTTCCATTGCGGTGGCAAGGTCCGACTGGCTGGTCGCGAGAAACCGCGGGCTGTCATCGCCGGGCGTGTCCATCATGCGCGCAATGCGGGCCTGCGTGTCTTGCGGGATATCACCAATCTCGTCAATCAGCAGCGTCCCCCCGCGGACCCGCGCCAACACCCGCGCAGGGCCTTCGATGTCGTGCAGATCGGCAGCGGTCACAGTCAGAAACGGCAGATTGCGCCGGTCTGAAAAATCATGGATCGCCCGACCGATCAGCGATTTTCCGGTCCCGCTTTCGCCCCAGATCAACACCGGCAGATCGGTATTCATCAACCGCGCGACTACACGGTACAAGGCCTGCATCACCGGCGTGCGGCCCACCATCGGCAGATCGTCGCGTTCGCCGTCTTCTGGAGGGGGGGAGACGCTCCGTTTGCCTGCCCCGCGATCCAGCGCGCGCGCGGTGCGCTTCATCAGGTCGGGCAAATCAAACGGTTTCGGCAGATAGTCAAAAGCCTCCGCCTCTGCTGCCTTGATTGCTGTCATGATGGTGTTTTGCGCTGAAATTACGATCACCGGCAGGCCGGGTCGGTCTGCGCTGATCTTGGGCAGCATCTCCAGACCGTTGCCATCGGGCATCGCCACATCGGTGATGACGACATCGCCACGCCCCTCGCCAACCCAGCGCATCAGCGTGGTGAGGCTTGAGGTGGCGTGCACCTTGCAGCCTGCACGCGTGAGCGCCTGTGTCAGAACCGTACGGATTGTGCGGTCATCATCCGCAACCAGAATGGTACCATCCATGTGCTGTCTCCTTAGCCTGTGACCAGCGCGACATCAGATGGTGCGCGCGGGAGGGAAATGCGAAACGTCGTCTTGCCGGGAACCGAAACAACTGAAATCCAGCCGTCATGTTCGGAAATAATCTTGCTGACCAGCGCCAGACCAAGGCCTGTGCCGTTCTCCCGCCCCGATACAAACGGATCAAAGACATCGTCTTTGATGTGATCCGGCAGGCCGGGGCCGTCATCCGTGATCTCGATCTGCAAGGGCAGTGAATGGCCAGTTCCGTCTGCGCGGCGCAGTCGAAACGAATGTTCGAAATAGGTATGCAGGCGGATTGTGCCGCCCTCCTTACCTGCTGCTTCAGAAGCGTTCTTGAGCAGGTTAAGCACCACCTGCAACAACTGGTCCTTGTCTCCGAGCGCCAGTGGCAGCGAGGGATCATAGGCTTCGACAATCGACATATGTGCCCCGAACCCCAGCAAGGCAGACCGGCGCGCACGGTCCAGCACGTCATGCAGGTTGACCGGCGCAGCTTCGGGTCGTGTCAGATTGCCGAACTGTTCCACCTGTTCCAGCAGCTTCACGATGCGCCGGGATTCCGCAACAATCAGATCCGTCAGCTCCAGATCATCCGCATCAAGGTTCATCGACAGCAATTGTGCCGCGCCGGTGATGCCCGCCAACGGGTTCTTGATCTCGTGGGCCAGCATTTCCGCCATGCCAATGGCCGATTTCGCCGCAGATTTAACGGTATGGTTCTGCGTCATCCGACCTGCCAGTTCCCGCGGCGATATCATCATCAGCATATGGCCCGGATACCCGGTCAGCGGCGCGATCTGAAGCGCACATTGCAAGGGTGCACGTTGTCCTGTGCCCACATCGACATCATTTACAAACAACGGGGTCTCGGTTTCGCGCGCCCGCTCAAAGGTCTGCTCAAGCGGGTAATCAATGGTGATCAGATCCCACAGCGGCTTGCCTTTGATGGACTTGGTGGAGGCATTCAGGAAGCCTTCGGCGGCGGGGTTGATATCGGCAATCGTATCGTCAGGCGCGATGACAAGGGCGGGCACTGGCAAAGAAGCCCATATGGCGCGATCAGAGTTCATGCTGCAGCACGCCCTGCCGGTATGCTGAACGCTTCGTAAATCAAATCAGGCACCTGTGCGGGATCATTGGCCGTCAGCAGCGCACGGCGCAGCAGCATCGGCGTGCCTTGTGCGTCCATATACCACCCCAGATGTTTACGCGCGACTTTTGCACCCAGTGCGGGACCATAAAAGCGCAACATCGCCGTGTAATGATCAACTACCATCACGGCGAAGTCTTCTCCCTGCGGGATGAGGGGCGCAGACGTTCCATAGATGTCATGCGCGATTTGTGCCAACAGCCACGGCCGCCCCTGTGCTGCGCGGCCCACCATCACACCGTCCGCCCCTGAGAGTTTCAGGGCAAGGCGCGCCGTTTTACTGTCGGTAATATCACCATTGGCGATCACGGGGATCGATACGGCGTCCTTTACCTCACGGATGGCAGCCCAATCCGCCTGTCCCTTGTAAAACTGACAGCGGGTGCGCCCGTGAATTGTGATCATCTTGATGCCTGCGGATTCGGCGCGACGCGCAATATCCGGCGCGTTCAACATGCCGTCATCCCACCCCAGGCGGGTTTTGAGGGTCACGGGCACATCGACCGCCCCCACCACAGCTTCAATCAGACGCAACGCGTGATCTGGGTTTTTCATCAAGGCTGATCCAGACGCACCCTGGGTCACCTTTTTGGCCGGACAGCCCATGTTGATATCAATCAGCCGCGCGCCCTGTGCGGCGATCATCCGCGCGGCTTCTGCCATCGGTGCCGCCTCGCGCCCTGCGATCTGGATCGCGGTGCCGTCAACCTCAAGCCCCAGCTCCGCCCTCTCGCGGGTGCCCGGTGCGCGTGACAGTAATTCATGGCTGGCGACCATTTCGGACACAACAAGACCCGCGCCGAACCGCGCCACCAGACTGCGGTAGGGCAGATCGGTGATTCCCGCCATTGGCGCCAAAAGAACCGGAGGGGCAAAATTCAGAGGCAGTACCGCGCTCACGTGCTTAATCCTTGTGCATCTCCCTCCGATGTAGCCTGAGGGTTGGCGGGTCTCAATGAATTATGGCACTGTTTTTGATAGTTCCCAGCGTCATCGCCTAAAAATTGTGCATTCCCTGAGGCAGATTGCGCGTCGCGCCTGCTTTGCTTATGAACTGGCGGATGAATTCAAGAGCCTTTTCATGAGTATCGCCGCCCTGATCGTTGCCGCAGGCCGTGGCACCCGCGCGGGCGGAGATACGCCCAAGCAGTGGCAGCCCCTCGTCGGTGCGCGGGTAATCGATCACGCGATTGCCGCGTTTGAGAACCACGCCCGTGTCGGACGTATCGTCGTTGTGGTGCATCCTGACGATCTTGACCGTGCGAAAGGGTTCGCGGGGCGTGGGATCACCGTGGTAGCAGGTGGATCGGACCGCGCCGAAAGCGTGCGCAACGGTCTTGCCGTTCTGCAACAGGAAGAGGCGGTGCTGATCCATGATGCCGCCCGTCCCTGTGTCAGTGCCGAGGTCATCTCCGGCGTAATCGAAGGGATGAGCAAAGCGGATGGTGCCGCACCCGGTCTGGCAGTAACAGATGCGTTGTGGCGCGCTGCGCAGGATCTGGTCGATGGCACGCAGGACCGGGCCGGCCTTTTTGCCGCGCAAACGCCGCAAGGTTTCTCGGTATCTGCTATTACCGCCGCACATGCTGCATATGTGGGGCCTGCCGCGGACGATGTTGCCGTTGCCCGCGCCGCCGGATTGAGCGTTGCCATCACCGCCGGCAGTGCCGATAACCTCAAGATTACCACGCCCGGCGATTTCGCGCGCGCGGCACGGATATTGGAGAGCGCGATGAATATATCCCCGGATATCAGAACCGGTAACGGGTTTGACGTGCATGCCTTTGGTCCCGGTGATCATGTTATGCTGTGCGGTGTGAAAATCCCTCATGATCAGGGGCTTGTGGGCCATTCCGATGCGGATGTCGGCATGCACACAATCACCGATGCGATCTATGGCGCCTTGGCGCGCGGCGACATCGGGCAGCATTTTCCGCCCTCGGATCCCCAGTGGAAAGGCGCCGAAAGCCATGTCTTTTTGCGCCATGCGGTCGCGTTGGCGGGTGAATTGGGCTTTGTCATCACACATATTGACTGCACACTGATTTGCGAGCACCCCAAGGTCGGCCCTCACGCCACAGGGATGCGCGCCGCACTCGCGCAGATTGTGGAGTTGGACATTGACCGGGTATCCGTCAAAGCGACGACGTCTGAACGGTTGGGCTTTACCGGACGCGGCGAAGGAATTGCCTGTATGGCCACAGCAACATTGGTGAAAACATGAAACTGGCACAAATGATCGGCACGGTTCTGGGCGTTGGACACATACGGCCTGCTCCGGGTACCTGGGGGTCGCTTGTGGCCCTGCCCTGGGCTTGGGTGCTGCATGTAATTGGCGGATTTCCCCTGCTTGTGGTCGGGGTTATTGCCGGATTCCTCAAAGGCTGGTGGGCTACGTCCAAGATAACTGCCGGATCGGACGACCATGACCCCTCCGAGATCGTGGTGGACGAAGTTGTGGGTCAGTGGATCGCGCTGCTCCCGCTCAGCTTTGCGGCGTGGAATATGGGGATCAGCATTCTGGCCATGTGGCCGGGCTGGATTGCCGCTTTTGTCTTGTTCCGCCTGTTTGATATCTGGAAGCCTTGGCTGGTCGGCTGGGCGGACCGTCGCGGTGATGCTTTGGGTGTGATGCTGGATGATGTGATCGCAGGCATCTTTGCCGCCCTTGGCGTGCTGGTGCTGGCGGCCCTGTACCACGGTTTGTGAACACATGAGCATCGCCGCGCAGATACTTGAATTATCTATTGAAAAAGGCATCATGATTGCCTGCGCGGAAAGCTGTACAGGCGGCATGCTGGCTGCAAGCCTGACGGACCTGCCGGGATCATCGGTGATGTTTGAACGCGGGTTCGTCACCTATACGAATGCTGCCAAAATGGACATGTTGGATGTGCGCGACACGACGCTGCAAGAGTTTGGGGCGGTTTCGGAACAGGTGGCGCATGAAATGGCAGCGGGGGCTTTGGCCGGTTCCGCTGCACAGATTGCGCTGTCCATAACCGGAATTGCCGGCCCCGGCGGATCAGAACACAAACCGGAGGGCCGTGTCTGTTTCGGTATCGCGACAGCGCGGGGGATTTTGACCCAGACGCAGGAATTCGGGGCCTTGGGGCGCGCTGCAGTACGCTGTGCTGCACGGGATCATGCTTTGGAGATGATTCTTGCATCCCTTCATAATTTGCCCGGTGATTAGACAAAGCAGCCCCGAAACCGCCTAAGTTTTCACCATCTTTACAAATGCTCAATTGGGAGCGTATCAATTTCGGTAAGTCTTCCCTTGTGGGGATTGTCACGGGCACGATTGCGGGCCTTGCATCTATTACCCCGGCCTCCGGTTTTGTGGGACCATGGGACGCCCTGTTGATCGGCGCTGTTGCTGGCATTTTGTGTCAGGAAGCCGTTGTGTTGATCCGCAACAAGATCAGGATCGACGATACGCTGGATGTCTTTGCCGTTCACGGTGTCGGCGGCATTTTCGGCACCATCATGATCGCCGCGTTGGGCGCTGGGACTTGGACGGCACAGCTAGGATCACTGGCGATTGTCGGTATTTTTACTTTTGTCGTATCAGTCGCCATCGCTCTGGTCTGCCGTGCTCTCCTGCCAATGCGGGTGGACCTTGAGACAGAAACAAACGGTCTCGACCTCGAAGTCCATGGCGAACGTGCTTACGATATGACCAGCTGATCCATCAGGCCGCTCAGATTATCGCCCTGAATGGCCTGCCACAGCGCATCCGCGTGCACGTCACCCACGAGCGATACAGCCTTGGCCCCCAGCTTGGCCGCGCGTGTTTCCAGAGTCATCGGTCCCAGAAGATCATGGCGCAGACGGCGCAACGCGCCATTCTGCAGGGTCAGCGAAATCTCTGTCTGGGTTTCGGACAGGCGTTCGTCTTCCGAGACTTTGATCTTGTCGCGCAACGCCAGCACATCTGTGTCGGTGCAAATCGCGTCGGTAAAGCTGGATATCGCGCCGGTATCATGGCCCAGCAGCGTCATTGCGGCAGTTTGCACATAAGAAAATTTGGCCGCCAGCCCTGTTGTAGGGGCTTGGATATTGCACACCGACATCCAGCGCGGATGGGTGCGGATGTGGATACCCGTGACGTCGTCTGCGGTCAGCCGCTCGTCGCCAAAGGCCTCAAGCATCGCATGCAAGCCGTGACAACAGGCGTGGAATTTGTGGCTGATCGTGGTGATGTGCCACGCGCCCTTGCCGGGTTTCACTTCATGCGCTTCTCCGTGGTGGGTTGCGCCAAAGCCAAGCGGCCCGGCCAACCCGTCTGCTGCCGCAGTCATCCCGGCCTGTGCCCACAACGTCGCCTCAACGCCGGTACGTGCCGCAAGTCCCGCGTTCAGGGGTTTGCCCATGGTGCCAAACTGCGACTTGAGCCCGGACGCCATTGAAGCACAAAGGCCAAGGGCCTGCCCGATTTCCTGCTTGTCCAGCCCTAGCAGACGCGCGGTGGCAAGGGTCGCCCCGAAAGCCCCGGCTGTAGCGGTCTGATGATAGCCAATCTGATAATGTGCACGACCCAGCCAAATTCCGGTAAGGATGGAGGCTTCAACCCCGATTGCAGCAGCATCAACTGCGTCCTCAAGGGAAGCGTCCACCTCTTGTGCCAAGGCAAGTACGGCGGGAATCACGGCAACCGACGGGTGCCCGATATGGGCGAAATGCGTGTCATCATAATCAAGTGCATGTGACAGCGTGCCGTTTATAAGCGCGGCTGTAGGTGCCGGTGCTGTCGCGCCACCAAAAACCACCGCAGGCCCCTGACCGCGGATCAGTTGGGCGGCGACAAAATCGGCAAAATCGGGTTCCCGCGCGCCTGCAATCCCGCAGGCGGCCCAGTCGAACAGCGACAGACGCATCATGGTGATGGCCTCTTCGGGAGGCGCGACACCGGCAAACTTGGTCAACTGATCCGTGATCGTCATTATGGTTTTCCATGCAGATCAGCGGCACGTTTTTCAAAGGCGCGCACCACCCGCTGCATCGCCTCGTTGAACACGACGCCGATGATGCCCTGCAGTATCCGGTTCTTGAACTCGAAATCGACATGGAAATGCACGTTGCATCCGCCCTGCACGTCCTCGAATTCCCAGTTCGAGATCATCTTTTTGAACGGACCATCCAGATATTCGGTGTCGATCTTTTTTGTGTCCGGCCATAGCACCACGCGGCTGGTGAACCGTTCGCGGAAAACCTTGAAGCTGATGACCAGATCGGCGTCCATCACGCGATGATCGCCGCGGTCCTCGTTTGAACGGATGCGCGCGGCGGCCGTCCAGGGCAGGAATTCGGGATAGCTCCCGACATCCGCAACCAGATCGTACATCTGTTGGGCAGTGTAGGGCAGTAGCTTGGTCTCTGAATGTGTTGGCATTGCTTTTCAATGTTGTGCGGGTTAGCCCTGTTTCACTGCTACAGCATTAGAATTCAAGTCACTTTCAGGGGCCGCTTATGGATCATCCGCCTTACGTGATCGACGAAATGATCTCGGCCAAATCCATCGCCGCGCGGATCGAGACGCTGTGTCACGCGATCCATGACGAATTTGCGGATACCGACAAGCTGGTGGTGGTCGGATTGCTACGCGGATCCTTTGTTTTTATTGCCGATCTGGTGCGTGAACTGGACCTGCCTCTGGAGGTCGATTTTCTTGAAGCCTCCAGTTATGGCGATGCGACGGAAAGCAGCCGCGAGGTGCGTATTCTCAAGGACCTGCGCGGTGCCATCGAGGGACGTGACGTGCTGCTGGTGGAGGATATCGTTGATACCGGTCACACGCTGCATCATGTGACAAACCTGCTGCGCTCGCGCGGGCCTGCCCGGCTCAAGACTATTGCGTTGCTCGACAAACCCAGCCGGCGCGAAGTCGATATGAAAGCCGACTGGATCGGTTTTGAAATTCCCGACGAATTTGTCGTCGGCTATGGCATTGACTACGCGCAACGCGACCGGAACCTGCCTTATATTGGTAAGGTCCGTTTTACATGAACCCGCTGTGGTTGCTGCGGATGGCGAAATGGGCGCGCAATCCGCCGTCGCCTCTGCGGGTCAAGATCGTGTTTGGCGTGGTGCTTTTGGCGCTGCTCATCGTCGGGATCGAATGGATGGGGTGGTGGCCTGATTGGGCAACATCGGAGCCGATGCGGCGTCGGTAACATGCTGGACACACTTTTCACGGGAAGTTTATCGCGCAAAGCAAAAGCTATGCTAACCTTGAGGAATCAAAGGGAGAATGCTTGTGAGAAATTTGACCAAATCGATCCTCGGCGCTGGAACGTGTATGGCAATTGTTGCCACCGCAGTCTTTGCAGACAGCCATGTGAGCCCCACCAAGGCAATTGTTGACGCCCGTCACGCGCAAATGCAGTTGATCAGCTATCATACCGGCATTCTGGGGGCGATCGCCAAGGGCGAAATGGAATATGACAGTGCCATTGTCGATGCTGCCGCCAGCAACATCCGGGAGATGGCCAAGTTGCAACGGGCCACGATATGGGTTGAAGGCACAGAACAGGGTGTGGCCGCAGATTCGCGGGCGAAAGCAGAAGTCTGGAGCGATCCGGACGGTTTTTCTCAAAAGTTCACGGACCTTGAAAACGCCAGTTCGGCGATGGTCGGCGCTGCGGATATGGCAGCTGTGGGTGCCGGAATGGCGGGCATTGGGGGGGCCTGCAAAGCCTGCCACGATGATTATCGCGGCCCCAAGAACTGATCGTTGCGAAAAGCATTCCTCTTCCTTGTTGCCTGCGCCTTTGTTGGCGCGGGCGCATTTTGGGTTCTTACCTCACCCGAAACCGTGCCACAGGATTTCGACGCAGGTCTTACACCTGACGCTGAAGCGGGCGCGCTGGTCTTTGCCGCAGGGGGCTGCGTGTCTTGTCATGCGGCACCAAATGCCGAAGGGCCGGATAAACTCGTCCTTGCCGGTGGACTGCCATTTACCACTGCATTCGGCACATTTTATGCGCCCAATATTTCAAATGATCCTGAGGTCGGGATCGGGAACTGGCCGACCTATCAATTCGCGCAGGCGCTGACCAAAGGTGTGTCACCCGATGGTGCCCATTATTATCCCGCTTTTCCCTATACCGCTTATGCCAAGATAACGCCGCAGGACATCATCGACCTGCGCGCTCATATGCAAACCCTGCCCGGTGCCAGCACGCCGAGCAAGCCTCATGATGTCAGCTTTCCTTTTAATGTCAGGCGCGGTCTGGGCCTGTGGAAACACCTCTTCGGTGACAAGGGATATGTTCTGACCGGTGAGTTGAGCGAACAGGTGATGCGTGGCCGCTATCTCGCGGAAGCCCTGGGCCATTGCGGCGAATGCCACACACCGCGCAACGCTTTGGGCGGTCTGGACCGAGGGGCATGGCTTGCGGGTGCGCCCAATCCGTCGGGTAAAGGGCGTATTCCCAACATTACACCGGGCAAACTGGAATGGTCAGAGGCGGATATTGTGGAATATTTCACTTCGGGTTTTACCCCCGACTATGACAGTGCAGGCGGCGAAATGGTCGAAGTCATCAACAATCTGGCGCAATTGCCCGAGGCGGACCGGGCCGCCATAGCAGCCTATCTCAAGGCGGTACCTGCGGTAGAGTAACAGATTAAAAGCGCCTTCAGCCCAGGCCCAGTTTCTTGTTCCGCGCCGCGCGCAAACGGGCAAAATCATCGCCCGCATGATAGCTTGACCGTGTCAGTGGCGTGGCAGAAACCATCAGAAAGCCTTTGCCGTAAGCGGCTTTTTCGTAGGCTGCAAACTCATCCGGATGCACAAACCGGTCGACTCGGTGATGTTTTGGCGTGGGCTGCAAATACTGTCCGATGGTCAAAAAATCGATGTCCGCCGCACGCATGTCTTCCATGACCTGAATAACCGACTGCCGGTCTTCGCCAAGGCCGACCATGATGCCGGATTTTGTGAACATGGACGGGTCCAACTCCTTGACCCGCTGCAATAACCGAAGGGAATGGAAATAACGCGCGCCGGGACGGACTTCGGGGTAAAGGCCGGGCACGGTTTCGAGGTTGTGGTTGAACACGTCAGGGCGGGCTGCGACGACCTGCTCCAGCGCTTCCGGGCCGCAGCGGATGAAATCGGGTGTCAGAATCTCGATGGTTGTATCCGGGCTGCGGTGACGGATAGCGCGGATGGTCTGGGCAAAATGATCGGCGCCGCCGTCATCAATATCGTCGCGGTCCACCGACGTGATCACAACATGGTTCAGGCCCAGCTTTTGAACCGCGTCCGCCACGCGCCCCGGTTCAAACACGTCAAGCGCTTCTGGTGGTTTACCCGTGGCGATATTGCAGAAACTACACGCGCGGGTGCAAACCTCGCCCATAATCATCATCGTCGCATGGCCCTGTGACCAGCATTCGCCAACATTAGGGCACCCTGCTTCTTCGCAGACCGTCGTCAGCTTATGATCGCGCATGATCTTGGCTGTATCCGCATAGCCCTGCCCGCCCGGTGCCTTGACCCGGATCCAAGACGGCTTCTTGGGTTGGGCATTGTCGGGTTTGCGCGCTTTTTCGGGGTGGCGCTGTGCTGGGATTTTCAGATCACGCATGGAAGACCTCGGGTTGCCTGATCTTTATGTAGCACATTAACGCGCAGACAAAAGGCCGTGCGCTGTCACAATGTGGTTTGGAGATGCAGACAGCAAAATGGCGCAGCCGGGGAGGTCGGCTGCGCCATCACGATCTGGCGCGAAAGGCGTGATCTATCCGATCATCGGCCCGCCCGGCCCGATTGTTGACTCGTAGTGTTTTTGCAATCGCAACAGCGCGATACGCAGGACAACCTTGCCTGAGCGCGCGGACCAGCCAAGGCGTTTCTCGGTGGTTTCCAGCCCTTCCAGATAACAACAGCAGCGCATCACAACATCCGACAGCCCCGGACCGAGTTCGCTCAACGCTGCCGCGACACGCTTGCGCGCCTCAGAGCCTGCATCGCCGCCATGGCTGCCGCTTCCTTGTCCGCCCTTGGTGCCGGCTGTCAGAAAACGGTCCCAGTCCTGGGTGACACGACTGCCCATCTGGGCCAGTTCAAAATCCTCGCGCAGCAACTCTCCTGCACAGACAAGCGCATCGCTCAGAAACGGTTTGCCTTTGTGATCCCGCCTGCGTGACAGGGCAACTAACGGGCTTTCCGCCAGGGTTTGCCTTGATCTGGGAATTTGTGTGATCTCGGTTTCGCTCAGCGGCGCTTCGTCCCACTCGGGCTCAGCCGCATCAAAAGGCGTTTGCGCGTCCTCAAATCCGGTCGCATGTCGCTTGAGCAGTTCAGGGTCCTTAAGCATCTGGGTCAATGCCGCGCGGCCTGATGTCGTAATATGATAGCGTACGATCCGGCCGGTGTTGGCCGGTGCGATCCATTCCTTGAGCGCCATCGCCTGTGCGACGGCCGCAGGCACCACAGCCGTGCGCGTGCTGCCCCCACCAGCTGTGTCGCGAACGACGACGGCTTTTTCCATCTCGGCGGCCACGGCAAGAACCGACCCCGTTTCGCACAGACGGCGCAAAACCCGCAGCGCCTCGCGCTCCAGTGTCACCTGATCGGGAAGCAGACCTTGTTTGGCACCCTCGACCGGGCCGTGGGCGACGCCGACAATACCCTGCGTTGCACCCAACCGTCGCAAAGCTGCATCGACAAGCGGATCGTCACGGCGCGTTTCTATGCGCCGGATTTGACGCAGGATAGTGGAGGCATGGCATCCTGCCATCCGTGCAAGCGCGCGGATCGGCTGACCCAATTCAGTATGGGCCAAGTAATGCAGCGCCCCTTCGGGCACCCACCCCGGCACATTCAAATCACCAAACGCGACTTGTCTTGAAGACGATATCATTCGCAACCCATTCCCACTGATGTGGATTTTATCCACAGATTTATCCACACAACCTAAAATTGTATTGTTACCTGATCGTTAACAATCAGCGATTTCGTAATCATTGTTTCTAAAAGATAAACAGTGGTGAAAGCGCCGTCCGGCAAAAGAGCCGTCTGCGCAACACCCGCTTAGGTTGTGTAATGATGGGCGAAACCGGCGTGATCGAAAACGCCTTCAGCCAAGAAAGACACCAATGCAAGATATCCTGAGCATGCTACAAACCCTGCACCGCCCCCGCCTGATGATGCGCGCCGCGCGCATCGGGGCCGAAGAATATCGCCGGACCGTGCACCTGCCCCGTCTCTTGGGCTATGGCACCTTGCCGCGCCACGGGGCGGCGCTCATGAAACTCATGCAGATCGAGGCGGAACTGGAAGATCAGCGTAAGGAGGAAGATGCCGGTTACAGCCTCCTGCGCCACATTGACGTGCTGATCGCGCTGGTGGGCGAAGCGCGCGTCATGCGCAACGCCCAGCAGATCACATAAAGCTGTCAGGCTCAGCAGCCTTTTTCTGTGCCACATAGGCATCCAGCGCCTCGAGGATTGCCGGATCAAGGGCGGGCTGCTGATAATCCCCCAACATTTTTTCGACGCGCGCAGATGCCAGGGCTTGCGTATCGCGCGCGCCCTCGTCCTGCCATGTCTCGAAGGGTTTGTAATCCAGCAGATCCGACTTCCAGAAAGCGGTTTTGAAGTTGGCTTGAGTATGGGCACAGCCCAGATAATGCCCACCCGGCCCGACCTCGCGAATGGCGTCCATCGCTTGTGCGTTGGTGTCGATCTCCACACCCTTTGCAAGATGATGAAGGGTGCCCAACTGGTCCGCGTCCATCACGAATTTCTCGAAAGAAGAAACCAGCCCGCCTTCAAGCCATCCGCAGGCGTGCAGCATAAAGTTGACACCCGCCAGCAGACCCATATTCAGGCTGTTCGAGGTTTCATAAGCCGCCTGCGCATCTGGCAGTTTGGACCCGCAGAAAGATCCGGCAGAACGGTATGGCAGGTTTAACCGCCGCGCCAGTTGCCCCACACCATAGGTGATATGCGCCGCTTCTGGCGTGCCAAAGGTGGGCGCACCGGAATTCATATCAATCGAGGTCACAAAAGCGCCCATAATCACCGGCGCGCCCTTGCGCACCAGCTGGCTATAGGCAATCCCCGCAAGCGTTTCTGCCAATACCTGAGTCAATGTGCCGGCAACCGACACAGGTGCCATCGCGCCGCCCACGATGAACGGCGAAATGATCGCCGCCTGATTGTTGCGCGCATAAACTTCAAGTGCGCCCATCATCACATCGTCAAAGGTCATCGGTGAGTTGATGTTGATCAACGAGGTCATCACGGTGTTCTGCTGCACAAAATCCTCGCCAAAGAGGATGCCGCACATATCAACCGAATCCTGTGCGCGGCTGGGTTCGGTCACCGATCCCATGAACGGCTTGTCGCTCAGGGTCATATGCGCGTACAGCATGTCCAGATGGCGTTTGTTGACCGGAATGTCCGTCGGTTCGCACACCGTGCCGCCGGAATGGTGCAGCCACTTGGACATATAGCCCAACTTCACGAATTTGTTGAAATCCTCCATCGTCGCATAACGACGGCCACCTGTGGCATCGCGCACAAATGGCGGGCCATAGACGGGGGCCAACACCAGATTACGCCCGCCAATCACAACGTTGCGCGCAGGGTTGCGGGCGTGTTGCGTAATTTCCGAGGGCGCTGTGGCACACAGCTGACGCGCCAGCCCGCGCGGGATACGGACACGTTCCCCGTCGATATCCGCACCGGCGTCACGCCACAGGGCCAGCGCATCCGGGTTGTTGATGAAATTGACACCGATCTCTTCCAACACCGTTTCAGCGTTGTATTCGATCAGCTCAAGTGCCTCTTCGTTGAGGATCTCGAAATTGGGGATATTGCGCCGGATATACCCTGCTGTCTCAAAGGAGACCGCCGACCGTTCCGCCCGTCGTGCCGCCCCGCCGCCGCCGCGTGCTCTGCGCTGTGTTTCGCCCATGACGATTCCCTATTCACCAATTATTCAGTGTGCCTACCCTATTGCCGCGCGCCGCTTCGAGCGGATTGCGCCCCTACAGGGAAAAAAGCGACATGCATGCGGTGCGTGCCGAATTAATCAGGGTGGTGCGGGTTGCGTTGCCTTGCCTCTTGCCCCCGCCGCAGGTGCCGCATAATCAGGCGTCATGACAGAACAACAACACGACCGCCTTCTTATCATCGACTTTGGCAGCCAGGTCACACAGTTGATCGCGCGCCGCCTTCGGGAATTGAACGTCTACTGCGAGATTCATCCCTTTAACGTCGTCGATGATGCCTTTCTGACAGAATTCGCGCCCAAGGCAGTGATTCTATCTGGTGGCCCCGCCTCGGTGTTTGACGCCCACGCGCCGCGACCGCCTGAAAAGGTGTTTCACCTTGATGTCCCGATTTTGGGCATCTGTTATGGCCAACAGGTCATGATGGAGGTTCTGGGGGGCAAAGTGGAGCGCGGTCATGGCACCGCCGAGTTTGGTCGCGCCTATGTGACCCCCGAAGCGGATCGCCTGCCCCTGCTGGACGGCTGGTTCGAAACCGACCGTGAACAGGTCTGGATGAGTCACGGCGATCACGTCAGCCGCATTGCACCCGGTTTCAAGGTATTCGGCACGTCGCCCAATGCGCCGTTTGCCATCACAGCCGATACCGACCGGAATTTTTATGCCGTGCAGTTCCATCCGGAGGTGCACCACACTCCGAACGGTGCCCGGCTGTACGAAAACTTTGTCCGCATCGCCGGTTTCAAAGGCGACTGGACAATGAGTGCCTACCGCGAGGAAGCGGTGGCTGCGATCAAATCACAGGTCGGCGATGCGCATGTGATCTGCGGCCTTTCCGGTGGTGTCGATTCGACTGTTGCCGCTGCGCTGATCCACGAGGCCATCGGTGACCAACTCACGTGTGTGTTTGTCGACCACGGCTTGCTGCGCAAGAACGAAGCGCAAGAGGTTGTCGGCATGTTCCGCGACCATATGAACCTCAAGGTGATCCACGCCGACGAGGTTGAACTTTTCCTCGGCGCGCTCGAAGGGCAATCGGATCCCGAGACCAAACGCAAGATCATCGGCGGTCTGTTTATCGACGTGTTTCAGAAATATGCCAACGAGATCGAAGGGGCTGCTTTCCTTGCCCAAGGGACACTCTACCCCGACGTAATCGAATCGGTCAGCTTTTCCGGTGGTCCCTCCGTCACCATCAAGAGCCATCATAACGTTGGTGGCTTGCCCGAAAAGATGGGTCTGAAACTGGTCGAACCCCTGCGCGAATTGTTCAAAGACGAAGTCCGCGCTCTTGGCCGGGAACTTGGCCTGCCGCCGTCTTTCATTGGCCGCCACCCCTTCCCCGGTCCCGGCCTTGCAATCCGCTGCCCCGGAGAGATCACCCGCCAGAAGCTGGACATTCTGCGTGAGGCTGACGCGGTTTATATCGACCAGATCCGCAGGCACGGGCTTTATGACGATATCTGGCAGGCTTTCGTTGCGATCCTGCCGGTGCGCACCGTGGGCGTGATGGGCGATGGGCGCACCTATGATTTCGCCTGCGCGTTGCGCGCCGTTACATCCGTTGATGGCATGACGGCGGATTATTATCCGTTCAGCCACGAATTTCTGGGCGAAACCGCGACCCGCATCATCAACGAAGTGCCGGGCATCAATCGTGTGACATATGACATCACGTCAAAACCCCCGGGCACGATTGAGTGGGAATGAGCGACACTTTACGGGCGGCGCTATGGATGATCGGGGCCATTGTGTCCTTTACCGCAATGGCTGTTTCGGGTCGCTTGATCGGCGGTCAATACGATACCTTTGAAATTATGTTGTACCGCAGTGCCTTTGGGCTTGTGGTTGTGCTGTTGGTTGCCCGCTGGGCAGGCACCCTTGGCCAGATCAACCGTGACGCGTTCGGTCTGCAAATCATCCGGAATATTGTGCATTTTTCGGGGCAGAACCTGTGGTTTTATGCGCTGACGATCATCCCGCTGGCGCAGCTTTTTGCATTTGAATTCACCACACCGCTCTGGGTCATCGTGCTGGCGCCTTTGCTGCTGGGCGAACGCCTGACAGGTGTCCGTGCAATTGCGGCAGCTTTGGGGTTTGTCGGTATCCTGATCGTGGCGCGCCCAACGGTTGCAGGCATCAATTCAGGCGTCATAGCCGCTGCGGCCTGCGCGATCTTTTTTGCGCTGACCTTTATCACCACCAAAAAGCTCACGGGCCGGCAAACCATCACCGGCATCATGTTCTATCTGACATTGCTCCAACTCATATTTGGCATCAGTACTGCCGGATATGATGGTGACATCACCGCCCCGACGCTATCAGCCGCACCCTTCCTTCTGGTGATCGGCATCGGCGGGCTGGTGGCGCACTTTTGTATCGCAAAGGCCCTTAGCCTTGCCCCTGCCACCATCGTATCACCCATCGATTTTGCCCGCCTACCCGTGATCGCCATCATCGGCATGCTGGCCTTTGGCGAAACGCTGGATGTCTGGGTTTTTGTCGGCGCAATTGTGATTTTTGCTGGCAATTACTTGAATATCTGGAATGAAACACGTAGGGCAGACTGATAAAAATTTGTGACGTTGTGTCACTTGCCCGTTGCTTCCGTTGCGTAACAAGTTGACCGATCACCCGAAAATCTGGTCATATTCAACAACGTCGCGAAGGGCGCGGGGGCATACTCTGGGAGGAGTACCATGACAGTAAATCGTTTCGCCATTTTGGCGTTGTTGGGCAGCACGGCTACGGCACAGGCAGGCGGCATCGACCGTTCCGGACAGTCCATCGTCGCCCTTTTTGAACAAGGCCGCTATGCAGAGTTCAGCCTTGGCAGCATTTCGCCCAGCACCAGCGGCAGCGCAGTCGCAACTCTTGGCGGTTTCGGTTCGGGCGACCTGACTCCAAGCTACCTTCAATTCGGTGCGGCCTATAAGGCCGACATCAACGAACAATTGTCCTATGCAATTATCTATGATCAGCCGTTCGGCGCGGACGTGGATTATCCCGCTGGTACGGGATACTTCGCCCAAGGGTCAAAAGCCGAATTCGAAAGCCACGCGCTGACGGGTCTGCTGCGCTACAAGATGCCGAACAACTTTAGCGTGCACGGTGGTATCCGTTTCCAGAGCGTTACGGCAAGTGCGACTGTACCTTTTGTTACGGGCGCCGTGGGTCCGTTCGCTGGGGCCCCCTACAACGTCAACGGCGACCGGGAATGGGGCATCGGCTATGTCGCCGGGGTTGCCTATGAAAAGCCCGAAATCGCGTTACGCGTATCGCTGACATACAGTTCCAAGATCAAGTATGACGTCGATACTGTTGAAAACTCTGTTCGGGGCGGGCCGAATTCATCTGTAACGGAAATCGAAACGCCACAGTCGCTGAACCTTGAGTTCCAGACGGGTATCGCGGCGGACACATTGCTGTTCGGTGGCGTGCGTTGGACTGAATATTCCGACTTCAAGATCGTGCCGGCTGATTACGCTGCAATTACGGGCGTTCCATTGCTTAGCTATGACAATGACGTCTTTACCTATTCGCTCGGTGTGGGCCGTAAGCTGAACGACACATGGTCAGTTTCGGCATCCGTTGGATACGAAAAGTCGCAAGGTGGTTTTGCCGCCAATCTGGGCCCGACAGACGGCAACAAGAGCCTCGCACTTGCAGCCGTCTATTCAAAGGGCAACATGAAAGTAACGACCGGTATTCGCTATGTGAACATCGGTGACGCCCAGACAGCGATCCCTGGCGCGGCACCAGCAGCCAATTTCAACGGCAATGATGCCGTCGCTGTTGGCGTCAAAGTCGGGTTTACCTTCTAAACTGTCCAAAGCTTCAACAAGCGAAACCCACCGCACTTTCGTGTGGCGGGTTTTTTTCAGGTTTAACCCGCATCTTTCGGGTCGCGTGCCCCGTGCCGCTCCGCTAGCACCACCCTATGACCGCACAAAAAGACATATCACCCCGCGCATGGGCCGAAATGCTGCTACTGGGCCTGATCTGGGGCGCTTCGTTTCTGGCCATCCGCATCGCGCTGGACGAAATCGGGCCCCTGACATCAGTGGCGCACCGTGTAGGCTGGGCGATGATTGCGCTTTGGCTGGTCGTGCTGGTGATGCGTTTGCCGCTGCCGCGCGATCCGCGGGTCTGGGGGGCATTTCTGGTGATGGGCGTTTTGAACAACGTAATTCCCTTTGGCCTGATGGCATGGGGCCAGTTGCATATAGAAAGCGGCCTGACCTCTATTCTGAATGCGGCAACGGCTGTATTCGGCGTGATTGCGGCGGCGCTATTCTTTGCCGACGAACGGATCACGACCCGCAAGGTCGTGGGTGTGACGCTGGGTTTCGTGGGTGTTGCCACGGCCATCGGTCTGGAAAACCTCGCGAATTTCAACATCCGGTCTCTGGCGCAACTGGCGGTGATCGGCGGCACGATTTCCTATGCGCTGGCAAGTGTCTGGGCGCGTAAAACGCTGGCGGGTCAGCCGCCGCAGGTCGCAGCTGCTGGCATGGTCACTGGCGCAAGCCTCGTTATGATCCCGATGGCGTGGCTTGTTGAAGGGCCACTAACGCTGTCACTCGAACCCCGCACCCTTTTGGCAATCGGATATTATGCGCTTGTGGCCACCGCATTGGCCTATCTGCTGTACTATCGCGTGCTGGCAATGGCGGGCAGTGGCAATCTGATGCTTGTCACCCTGCTGATCCCGCCGATTGCGATCATGTTGGGCGCCGTGGTCAGGGACGAGGCGTTGAACCCCGCCGCTTATACCGGATTTGCGCTGCTTGCTCTTGGCCTGCTGGTGCTGGACGGGCGCATCTGGCGCATTCTACGCGGCTGGTTTAGGAAGAGCGCACCCTAACTGCGGAACCTGAACAATGCTTTATCCTACGGCCCAAGATTGGCGCGCGGCACCGCGCCGCAAGGTTCTTGTTTTCGGCATGTCGGGGCTTGGTAAAACACATCTCTCCAGCCTCCTGCGGTCGTCGGGTGACTGGTTCCACTATTCCATCGATTACCGCATCGGCACCCGCTATCTGGGCGAAGCAATCGTGGACAACGCAAAAGCCGAAGCCATGAAAGTACCATTTCTGCGCGATCTTTTGCTGTCCGACAGCATCTACATCGCGTCCAACATTACTTTTGCAAACCTAAGTCCGGTCGCCACGTGGCTGGGCAAACCGGGGAATCCTGCAAAGGGCGGTCTGCCTATGGCAGAATACGCCGCACGCCAAACTGCGTTTCAGGATGCCGAGATTGCCGCGTTGCAAGACACCGGCCATTTCGCACAGCGTGCGGAAAAGCTTTACGACTACGCGCATTTCATTTGCGATACGGGCGGGTCTATCTGCGAATGGGTCGACGGGCATGATTGTGATGACGCATTGCTGCGCACCCTCTCCGATGAATGCCTGCTGGTCTGGATCAAAGGTGACGCGGCGCATACCCAGGAACTGATCCGCCGCTTTGACAAAGCGCCCAAACCGATGGCCTATCAGCCCGAATTCCTTGCGCAGGTCTGGGGTGAATATCTCAGTGAAAACAACTGCTCGGAAGGTGATGTTGATCCTGACACCTTTATCCGCTGGACTTACGCGCGCGCGCTTTCGCACCGCCAGCCCCGATACGAAGCAATGTCAAAGTGGGGCGTGACCATAACCCCCGACCAGATCGGCACGCTGAAAGCCGAAAGTGATTTTGTTGACCTGATTGCTGACTGCCTGCCTGACGCCTCAACGCCCTTGTGATGCAATTCCTCTTGGCAGATTTACGCGCTGCACCTACCTAACGACACTAATCTACAGGACCGCGACCAATGCCCATCAAGATCCCCTCCACCTTGCCCGCCTACGACGTGTTGAAGCGCGAAGGTGTGATGGTCGTGGACGAGGAACTGGCGGCACGGCAGGATATTCGCCCGTTGCGGATCGCACTGCTCAACTTGATGCCAAAGAAAATCCAGACCGAAAACCAGTTCTGCCGCCTGATCGGCGCCACCCCGCTGCAAATCGAGCTGACCTTGCTGCGCATGTCCGATCACCGCACGCGCAACACTGCCGCGAAACACATGAAAAGCTTTTACCGCCCCGTCAGTGATGTCTGGGACGAAAAATACGATGGGCTGATCATCACCGGTGCGCCGATTGAACATATGCCGTTTAGTGAGGTGACCTATTGGGATGAACTGAGCCGCGTGATGGACTGGACGCAGACCAATGTGCATTCCACCTTTGGGGTCTGCTGGGGCGGGATGGCGATGATCAACCATTTTCACGGTGTCGCCAAACATCTGCTGGATGCCAAGGCGTTCGGCTGTTTCCGCCATCAGAACCTTGATCCGGCCTCGCCTTACCTGCGCGGATTTTCGGACGATTGTGTCGTGCCTGTCTCGCGCTGGACCGAAATGAAACAGCCCGAAGTCGATGCGGCGGACGGGCTGAAAACCCTGCTGGGCAGCGATGAAGTCGGACCCTGCCTGATCGAAGACCCCGAACACCGCGCGCTCTATGTGTTCAACCATTTCGAGTATGACAGTGATACGCTCAAGCAGGAATATGACCGCGATATCGCGTCGGATGTTTCGATCAATGTACCTTGCAATTATTATCCCGATGATGATCCGTCCAAACAGCCAATGAACCGGTGGCGCAGCCACGCGCATCTGCTTTATGGTAACTGGATCAACGAGATATACCAAACCTGCCCTTTTGAGATTTCGGATATTGGCCGCTAAATTGATTACTTCTGCGATCGTAATAACAACCCTTGTTTTCGGACTGGTCCAATGGCGTGCAGGCGCGCGCGAAGCAGCAGCCGAAATAAACTATCCTGCCACGGGCGAGATCGTCGATGTCGACGGCGTGCCTGTGCACGTGCAGATGACAGGCACCGGCCCCGATCTGGTTTTGATCCACGGCGCCAGCGGCAATCTGCGCGAATTCACATTTGATCTGATGAAACGTCTGACGGATCACTACCGTGTCATTGCCTTTGACCGTCCCGGATTGGGGTGGACCGGCCGATTGCCCGGCAACGCGGGTGCATGGAACCCGAAAAACGAAACGCCGCAAGCGCAGGCCGCTGTATTGCAAAAGGCCGCTGATAAACTGGGCGTCGCAAACCCGATCGTTCTTGGTCATTCCTACGGCGGTGCGGTGGCGCTGGCATGGGCACTTGGGCGACCCGATACGACATCCGCGGTTGTCCTCGTTGCAGCGGTGTCAGAGCCTTGGCCGGGCACCCTTGGCTTGCTCTACGGTGTGACCGGTTCTGCAGCCGGTGGCGCGCTTGTTATTCCGCCTGTCACTGCATTTTTGCCCAAAAGCATTGTGAACAGCAGCATCGAATCGATATTTGCGCCGCAAACCGCCCCTCAAGGCTATGCAGAGCACCTTGGCCCCGGACTGACCCTGCGCCGCGAAAGCATGCGGGCCAATGCCCAGCAGGTGAACGGCCTTTTGCCTCATATTATTGAAATGAAAAACCACTATGACACGCTGCGCATGCCAATCGAACTGGTGCATGGCGATTCTGACACCATTGTGCCCGCCTCTATTCACGCCGAAGTTTTTGCGGCCGAGGTGTCCTCCGCACGACTGACCCTTTTGCCCGGCATGGGTCACATGCCGCACCACGGAGATCCGCAGGCGATTGTCGACGCCATCGAGCGCGCAGCGATACGCGCGGGTTTGCGTTAATCGCCTTAACATCCCATATAGGATATGAAATCCCTGACCGGAGGCCCCAATGGACCTGCCCTTTGATGGTGCGATCAGCGCCTTTTATGAAAGCGAAGCACCTGCGGATATCCGCAATGCGATAAAACGCGCCGACAAGAGTGATCTTTTGACACCCGGCTATCCTCATAGCGAGCGTCTTGCACGCAAAGTCTATGAGAAAGAGTACGACAGACTGCAGATCGAAATGGTCAAATTGCAGTCGTGGGTCCGCGCCAGCGGCACGCGGATTGCCATGGTCTTCGAAGGCCGGGATGCGGCTGGCAAGGGGGGCACAATCAGCCGTTTTTGTGACAATCTGAATGTCCGCGCGGCCCATGTTGTCGCTTTGCCAAAACCGACAGACACCGAAGCGGGTCAATGGTACTTTCAACGATATATCAATCACTTGCCGACCGCAGGTGACATGGTTTTCTTTGACCGATCGTGGTACAATCGGGGCGTGGTCGAACATGTTTTCGGCTTTTGCACCGATGCCGAACGCAATCATTTCTTTGCACAGGTGAAGCCTTTTGAAGAATTGTTGGTCGAGGATGGTATCCATCTGTTCAAGTTCTGGCTCAACGTCGGGCGTGCCGAACAATTGCGCCGGATGCTGGACCGCGAAAGTGACCCGCTAAAGCAATGGAAATTGAGCGGGATCGACGTCAAAGGCTTGTCCAAATGGGATGCCTACTCTGCGGCCATCCGTGAAACCCTTGATCGCAGCCATACCGCCGATACGCCCTGGACCGTGATCCGCTCTGACGACAAGCGGCGTGCGCGGCTGAATGCCATGAGGGTCGTACTGCATCACTTTGATTACCCCGAGAAAAGTTTAAAAGCGATTGGCGAGATAGACACCGAGATATGTGGTGGTCCGGACATCTGGGATGCCTAAGAAGGGCTATCATCACGGCAACCTCAGGCAGGCGCTGATTGACGCAGCGTTGGAGCTGATCGAACAGCGCGGGCCAACCGGGTTCACCCTGTCGGAGGCGGCCAAACAGGCCGGTGTCACGCCCGCCGCAGTCTATCGCCATTTCGAGGGCCGCGAGGATCTGATCGCCGAAGGTGCGATGCAGGGCTACGAGATTTTTGCCGATCTGATGGAATTTGCCTATCAGTCCGGCCAGCCTTCTGCGCTCAAGGCATTTGAGGCCACGGGGCGCGCGTATCTGGCCTTTGCCCGCAAATATCCCGGCCACTATATTGCCATGTTCGAAAGCGGCATTGCGATCAACCGCAATGCTGATCTCGCCGCGGTGGCCAATCGCGCCAATGGTGTGCTGGAAAAAGCAGCAACCGACCTGAGCCAGCACATACCGGCGGACAAGCGACCGCCGGCTTCGATGTTCTCCGCGCACATCTGGGCGATGAGCCATGGTGTTGTCGAACTGTTTGCCCGTAATTCGCCGGGACGCGCCTCTCCGTTTCCAGCCGATGAATTGCTGGAAACCGGTATCGGGATATATTTGCGGGGCTTGGGGTTGGTTCAGCCGGACACTTAAGCTGCAACCGAGCGCAGGTCCGCCAATACCCCCGCCGCAATCTCGAAAGAGCGCATCCGCGCCGTGTGATCGTGAATCTGCCCGGTCAGGATCATCTCATCCGGTTGATATTTCTCAACCATCTCAGCCAGTTGGCCGCGAACAGTTTCCGCGGACCCGTAGGCCGACATCCGCATCATCTGATCCACGCCGCGCCGGACAGCCAGGCCAATCTCGGCGTCAATATCACGCACCGGACGGGGCAGTTTCCCGCGCTGACCTGTGCGCATCCGCGCAAATGCCTGCTGCATTGACGTGCGTAAATACGTACCCTCTGCATCCGTCTCCGCAGCAAATACGTTCGCGGCCAGCATAAAATAGGGTTTCGGGTTGGCTTCAGTCGGTTTGAAATCACGCCGGTAGAGGTACAATGCCTCTTCCAGTGCATCCGGTGCAAAATGCGAGGCAAAGGCATAGGGCAGACCGAAATGCGCCGCCAGTTGCGCCCCGTAGAGGGAAGAGCCGAGAATCCAGATCGGCACATATGTTCCCTCGCCCGGAATGGCGCGCACCGGTGCATCTTCGCGCGGGTTGCCCAGATATCCCATCAGTTCCTGGACATCGCCGGGGAAATCATCCCCGCCACGCCGCAGCGCGTGATAAACGGCACCGTCGCCACCCGGCGCGCGACCCAACCCCAGATCAATCCTGTCGCCGTGAATCGTCGCCAGCGTCCCGAATTGTTCTGCAATCGCCAAGGGCGCATGGTTGGGCAGCATGACACCACCGGCACCAATACGCATGGTGCGCGTATGATCCGCCACGTGGCCGATCAACACAGAGGTCGCGGCAGAGGCGATACCGGGCATGTTGTGGTGTTCTGCCATCCAATATCGATGATAGCCCAGCTTCTCGGCATGCTGCGCCAGTTCAACGGTATTGCGGATGGCATCTGATGCCTCTGACCCTTCGGGGATCGGGGCCAGGTCAAGAAGCGAATAGTGCATGGTATCAATTCTCCGGTTACCAATCAGAGATAGGGCGTGGGGGCGCGAATAAAAACCCTCTCTGGTCAGTCGGCGTGATTATTCGGTAGGCGCTTATGGCAGGCTTCGCGATTGTTTGGCTTGTATCGCGCAATCGCAATTGCACAGGCATCAAATGTTCCTTAGTAAAACTGTCGGTTATAATCGGTCCTTTCGCCAGCAACCGCCAGCCACGGACATTTGAAAGGCACTTCCCCATGAAAACCAAAATGTTCGCTTTTGCGGGCCTCACTGCTGTCCTGTTCAGCACTGCTGCAACAGCACAGGAGAACATCATCCTTGGTGCAGATCCGGTTATCGATCAGCCATCCGCAGAAACAGGGTTCGGTTGGTCTGCCGGTATTGCCGCCACAGCGCGCTTTTCCACCTCCGACGATTTCGACCATGCTGAGAACGAAGTCGAAGGTTTTGTGGAACTGACTTACGGCAACTTCCACAGCGGATTGACTGTAACAACGCTATATCAGGACCCCGCAGACGACGTGGAATTTGAGGCAAACCTCGGCTATGGCATGGAATTCGGTCAGGGCCTGTCCTGGGATCTGACCTATGGTTATCTGTGGCTGAACAACACCAGTGGCCACAGCGAAGAAATCACCGCAACCTTCGGTTTCCCGATCGGGCAAAGCACAGAGGCCGCAGTTGCTGTGATCTTTGACCCGGACACCGGCAAAAGCGATCAGGAATTCGCCTTTGAAACCCCGCTGACCGATAAATGGTCGCTGGTCGGATTGGTCGGTAACAGCGATCGCGATGGCAACGTCTATGGCGAACTCGGCGCGGTTTACGCCCTCTCGGACGAGATGTCGTTTCAGGTGCTTTACGAGGACACCAACGATTCAGGCGGGCTGCTCGGCTTTACCTTTGCCTACGAAATCGGGTCCTGATAACGAAAAAGGCCGCACCAGATGGTGCGGCCTTTCCCGAACAGTTTCGTAAAACTTAACGCTTGGAGAACTGGAAGCTCTTACGCGCTTTGGCCTTACCGTATTTCTTACGCTCGACGACACGGCTGTCGCGGGTCAGGAAGCCTGCCGCTTTCAGCGCGGGACGCAGGGACGGATCAAACAATTGCAGCGCCTTGGAGACACCGTGTTTGACCGCACCGGCCTGACCGGACAGTCCACCACCCTTGACCGTTGCGACAACGTCGAACTGGCCTTCGGTGTTGGTGATGCCGAACGGCTGGGCAAGGATCATCTGCAAAACCGGACGCGCAAAATACTCATTCTGCGGTTTTCCGTTCACGGTCACTTTGCCGGAACCAGGCTTGATCCAGACGCGGGCAACAGCGTCTTTACGTTTGCCGGTTGCGTATGAGCGGCCCAGATCATCTTTGACAGGCTCACGGTCGATGGTGATTGCTGTCGCAGTCGCGGCTGGCGCAAGCGCGTCCTCGGTCACAACCTCGGCAAGGTCTTCGAGTGTTTTGATTTCATCAGCCATTATTATGCGCTCCGGGTGTTTTTCTTGTTCATGGCTTTGACGTCCAGAACTTCGGGGCTTTGCGCCTCATGGGGGTGATCGGTACCGGCGTAAACGCGCAGGTTGGTCATGATCTCACGGCTCAGGCGGTTGCCGGGCAACATGCGCTTGACTGCGAGGGTCAGGATACGCTCGGGGTTTGGCCCCTCAAGGATCATTTCCTTGGTCCGCTCTTTGATACCGCCGGGGTAGCCGGTGTGCCAATAGAACTTTTCTTCGCGCTTCTTGCCGGTCATCTGGACTTTTTCGGCGTTGATCACGATGACATTGTCACCGCAATCCATATGCGGCGTGAAAGAAGGCTTGTGTTTGCCGCGCAGACGCGTGGCGACGATCGCAGCAAGACGGCCAAGAACAACGCCTTCGGCGTCGATGATGATCCATTTCTTGTCGATGTCTGCCGGTGTTGCAGAGAAGGTTTTCATATCGTTTCCCGTTTAAGGTAGCCGGACGGCACACAGCACGTCCCATGTATAAGATTGGGTGGTTATAGACGGACCACGGACACAGTCAATATTGCTTTGT
>JBARUV010000241.1:0-30444 GCA_049645905.1 Sulfitobacter sp. | reverse complement strand
CGATATTCTTTGGTGTTTCAGCGGGCGAAATCTGGTGCGGCATGGTCAGTTCACGCCCCGTGGCAGGGTTGTGGATGCACAGCGCCTCACCGGCCTGATAAATACGGTCCAGACAATAGGTGGCACCGACGCAGGGACGGATATCATCTTCGCGTCCCTCCATGATCTTTCTCACAATATGGGGGTCTGCCATATGGGCGCGGGTCATGCCGACCATGTCGAGCAGGCCAGCTTGAATAGCGTGGCGGGCGGTGGCCACGTCGGGAATGCGCGCGGCGTGAAACGTGGGCATGCCCGTGGCGCGACGAACCTCGCCTGCGAAATCAAGGTGAGGTGCGCTTTTCATGCCCTGAACAGGGATCACATCGGTCATCGCGGGGTCGGTCTGGATGCGGCCCCGTATGACGTTCAGAAAATCGAGCTGGCCGGTTGCTGCAAGAAGTTTGGAAATCTTGATGCCCTCTTCCGGTGTGATCCCGCCTTTCTGGGCCTCGTCCGCAGTATAGCGAAAACCGACGATAAACCCGGTGCCGACACGTTTGCGGACCGCGCCCAGAACGTCCATCGGAAACCGCAGCCGGTTTTCCAGTGTATCGGCGCCGTAAGGTCCTGTCAGATCATTGGTGAGCGGCGACCAGAATTGATCCAGCAGATGCCCGTAGACCTGCAATTCGATTCCGTCCATGCCGCCCGCCTGCATGCGTTCCGCCGCGTCGGCAAAGTCGGTTATGATGCGGTCAATGTCCCAGTCTTCGATCAACTTAGGAAACGCCCGGTGGGCCGGTTCGCGATGTTTGGAGGAGGAGATGGAAGGCAGCCAATCCCCCTTGTTCCAGCCGGTACGCCGACCCAGATGGGTCAGTTGGATCATCACGGCGCACCCGTGTTCGTGTACCGCATCGGTGAGCTGGCGTGTCCACGGCACGACCTCGTCCTTATAGGCGAGGATATTGTTGAATACCGGCGGGCTGTCGCGGCTGACGGTTGCGGACCCAGCAGTCATAGCAAGCGCAACACCTGCCTTGGCGCGTTCGCCGTGATAGGCGGCATAGCGTTCCTTGGGCATGCCATCCACAGGATAAGCGGGTTCATGGGAGGTGGTCATGATGCGGTTGCGCAATGTCAGGTGCTTGAGCTGAAAAGGCTGCAATAACGGGTCATTGGTCATGTGGATGCGTCCCTTTGTTTTTGGGAGGAGGGTTCCGCAAAAGCGGGCGCAAGACAAGCGTTAAGCGGGTTGGCGTTTCTTGAGATGGGTCAGGTTGATCGTGTCAGGATGCGTCAGAAGGGCATGTGCCTGACGTTTCAGATCACCCCGTTGAATTTTCTGTGTAGCGGTCAGGGGCAAGGCGTCGACAAAGGCGATGTAACCCGGCACCTTGTAATAGGCCATCTGCCCAAGCGCCCAGTGCGCGATCTCCTTGGCCTTTGCGGGCGATGGGCCTTTGACCGACAAGCAGGCAAACACCTCGTCACCGCGCACCGCGTCGGGCACGGCAGCGACCCCTGCGGCGGTGATATCGGGGTGGCGCATCAGCACGCTTTCGACCTCGACCGCTGCGATATTTTCGCTGGAACGACGGATGACATTCTTGCGCCGGTCCACAAAGAACATATTGCCCCCTGTCCCTTGGCGCACCACGTCGCCGGTGTGAAACCAGCCTCCCGCCCAAGCCTCGGCGGTGGCGCTTTCGTTTTTGAAGTACTCGGTGAAAAATCCTTTGCGCGGATCACCTTCCTTGCGCCGCACCAGCAGTTCCCCGGGCTCACCCTTGGCGACCTCAGTGCCATTCTCATCGACCAGCCTCACCTCGAGCCAATCCGGAACCGGTCCAAGAGAGGATTGCCCCACAAGGCGGTCGAACCCCTGATTTGAAATTATCGCGCCTGCACCGGTTTCTGTCATTGCCCAGCCTTCGCAAAGAGGGATGCCAAAGCGTTGTTCGAAAGGCGCGTGGAGTTCGGGATCGATGCCCGCGCCAAAACCGAACCGGACAGAGTGTTCACGGTCCCGGTCGGTTTCGGGCAGGCCCATCAGGATGGACGGCATCACACCCAGATAGTGCAGGCAGGTGGCACTGCTGTCGCGCACATCCTGCCACCAGGATGTCGGATGAAAACGGTCTATTGCAATGAGGCAACCACCGACTTGCAGCATGGCCATAAACGAAAAGCACATCGCGTTCATGTGAAACAACGGCAGCGGGGTGATCATGCGTTCACCGTCTTCATGCAGGGCTGCAATGCCGCCCATATTTACATAATTCAGACCCAATTCGGTAAAGTAGGTATTGTTCAGCACGCATCCTTTGGGTTGTCCTGTGGTGCCGGACGTATAGAGCATTGCCGCTTCGCGAGATGCGGTATCATCGGTGAGATGCGCGGTGATCGCGCTATCTCGTGGTGTGGGGAGGCGTTGATCAGGTGTGACGGCGGTCACTTCTAGCCCCGCCGCGTCGGCCGCAGATTGCAGGGCGCTGATCCGGTCCGGTATCGCGATTATCAGGGCGGGTTCAGCGTGGCCGAACATATACTCCAGCTCGGCTGCGCGCAGATCAGGATTGACGGGGACCACCGACAGCCCCTGTCGGTTTGCGGCCAGCAGGATCACGAAATAGAGCGGCCGGTTTTCCAGTAGCAGCGCGATGCGCATGCCAGCGACATAACCTGCCGCGTTCAGGCGTGTCGCCCACGCATCGACCTGCTGCATCGCTGCGTCATAAGACAAAGGGCCTGCATCGATTCCATAGACGGCTGCGGTGCGTGGCAGTACGTCCATAAACGGTCGGTCAGGCCAGCGGGCTGCTGCATTGGCAAAGCTGGCGTGGACCGACGCAAAGCCATTCATGGCAACAGCTGGATATTGCCGAACGCGGCATCGGAGTTGAGGATATCGACTCGTTTATTGGCGATGCGCAGGTTGCCATCCACCAGTTTCAGTTCATGTACTGCCGTAAGGGCGAGCAGGAATTGTTCATCAAGGCGGGTTTCAACATAGTGCATCGACGTGTTTGTCTCGAATTCGCCTTTGTCAGGGTCGAATTTGTCGATGAACGGCCTCTGGATGACATGACTACAACGGCTTTTGGGTTTTTGGGAAAATGTGCGCGCGCCGTTCAACCGTTCAACCCGCAGTTTACGCATGAAATGGTCTTCGTAGAGAAGCGAGGTGATCAGATCTGGATCTGTCTGTTTATAGTCGAGTGGCATCCAGTAGATCCCGTCCTCGATCCACAGATTCAGCCAGTCGGTGAAGTGCCCTTCGTCCAGCATTCGCGCTTCGGCGTAGATGAAATCAATGATGTCCTCCCGGGTGACGCTCATTCTGCGGGCTCCTGCGCGGGCGTTTCCATAGACACCAGCATGAAGCGTTTCCAAGCATTGAACTGGTTGCGCATTTGTCTTTCCGAGGTGCCTATGCCTGTCCACTCACCTTCGAAATCCTCGCCCACTTCCGCGTTGCGCTGCAGGTTTACCCATTCGTTGCCATCGGTCTGCAAACCCTCCTGCGCGCGTTCGTACATTTCCAGATCATCGTGGCCCACGATGGACGTCGGTGCGTTGATGATCCGGTTGTACATTGCGGTGCGTTTCAGGAGGTAGTCCGGGGCGCCGACCAACCGGTATATCCAGCTTTCTACGAGCGTCTTGTCCGGTCCCAGCGGGATAAAATTGCGGAGCTGCTGGATTGGACCCTTAACCATGATGTTGGGAAAATAGACCGTGTTGTGGCGATTCTCGCCCAATATTTCGGCGGCGCGTTCTTTGCCGTAGGCTTCCACCATTGCTGTACCGTACGCGTCTTCCTCGGCATAGTTTTTGTGGATCGAGGAACTGACGCCGGAATGGCCGTGGCCGTTTGCCCATGTACGTTGGCCCATGCCCTCGAAGAATTCGTAGGGCGACATGAAGGGGGCGATGATTTCCATTGCCATCGGCTTGGGTTCGCCTTCTTTCCATCCGCTCTCTTCGAACAACCTGATGGCAGTCCCGGCTGAGGATTCGTGGGCGACCATCGGGTGGCAGGCGTCGGTCTGGTTTTCGACCAGCATTTTCCAATTGCACTGGTGCATATAGCGTAACGGGGGCCCTGCGACTTCGAGCCGCCCTTCGGGTGCGCGATCAACCATGTTGTCTATCGAGGACATGGCATCGCCAAAGTAGTTTTCAAAACTGATACCCTCGGATGCAAGTCGGGCAAAGACAAAGCCGCGGTGGTTGTGTACCGCGCCTACAGATTTCATCCCGCGTGAAGCAGCACTGTCGCCAAATTCAGTCTCTGCATAGCCCTTTTTGAGGGGGATCGCCAAAAGGCAGCCGTCTGTCTTAAAGCTCCATGCGTGGTAGGGGCAGCGAAAGAACTTGCCGGTATTGCCCGCCCGGTCGATGGCGATCTTGGTGCCTTTATGGGGGCACCGGTTGTATAGTACTTTAATGTCGCCATCCGAATGTCGAACCATGATTACCGGCTGGTCACCGACTTGGGTGGTTATGTAGTCCCCTTTATTGGCAGTCTGGCTGTCATGGCCGACAAACACCCAGGTGTTGGCAAAGAGGTGCTTCATCTCCAGCTGGTAAATCTCTTGGTTGGTATAGGTATCGCGGTGCACCTGATGTGGCTGCACGAGGTCTGCGACGGCGGTGGGGTTTCCGGTGTAAATGCCCATGATTGCCTCCTTTAGATGTCCAGTACCAAGCGCGGTGATTTCGCGCGACTGACGCAGATTTGCATGACGTCCCCGCTCGTGCGTTCGTCCTGCGACAGGACAACATCGCGGTGATCGGGTGTGCCGTCGATAATGTCCGTTTGGCAGATGCCGCAATCCCCGCGCTGACAGTCGTACATGACGTCCACGCCATGCTCTTCCAGTACCTCGATAATGGATTTGCCCACGGGAATTGTGAATGTCCGGCCATCGTTGATTTCGACTTCAAAAGACGTATCGCTCTTGCCGGGTTGCGGTGTTTCGAACAGTTCGAAACGGGTACGGTCCGTGGGGTATCCAGCCGCCACTGCGGCGGTTTTCACGGCCTCGATCATGCCTTTGGGCCCGCAACAATAGATATGCGCGTCTGACGGGGCCTCGCCAAGAACCTTGGCGATGTCGATTTGATTTATGTCATCGAACCACAGGATCAAATTATCGCCAAATGCCGTTTGGAGTTGATCCGCAAAGGCGCAAACAGCCCGCGTTTGGGTCGCATAGTGGAACGCGAATGGTGTGCCGCGCGTGGACAATGCGGTCGCAAAGGAAATGATAGGCGTGACGCCAATACCGCCTGCGATCAATAGTGCGGGGGCGTCGCCATCATGCAGTTCAAAGGAGTTTTTTGGCGCAGTGGTGTCCACGCGGGTTCCGACTTCAAGCTGATGCATCGCGCGTGAACCGCCCGCGCCATCCGGTTCGGCTTGCACAGCGATATGATAAGTTTCGGGAGCAGGCGCGATCGGCTCAAAATCTATCAGAGAATAGGACCGCGTGCCAATCTCGCCCAAATCAAAATCAAGGTGCGCGCCAGCCATATAGTGCGGCAAGGCATCGTCATTCGCATTGGTCAGGGTGATCAGCCTGATCCGGTCGGTGATATCCTTTGTCTCTGCAATTTTAAGCAGCATGTGTCGCTCTATCCTGCTGGGTTTCGGCAATTCATATGATTATTCATATAAATGACGCCAGCACCTGTCAAAGCAAAACTAGATCGGGTGAACGCGGATGTTTTCAAGCACCTTAAGCAACGTGCGCAGAGTGACGATCCTGTCTGCTTCAGAAATCCCTTCCAGCATCGCTTCGTTTGCACCCAGCATTACGGGCCAGATTTTAGAAACAAGCTTGTCACCCTCTGGGGTAAGTCTGATGATACGCTTCCGGTTGTCCTCGTCTTTGACGGTGCGCATGATCAGGGCGTCAGCTTCTAGGCGGTCCAAAGCGCGGCTCATCGTCGGTTGTTCTGCCAGCGCATGGACGCACAATTCGTTAATGGTGAGGCTATCGAATATCTTGAGCGAGGCGAGGATACGGGTCGTGATGGTCGAGAGGCCAATCGCCTTGAGGTCCGCATGCGTCGTTTGATTATAACGATGCGCGATGCGGGTGATCAGATACGATGGCAATCCGCTCAGGGTTTTTGGCGGTGTTGTGGTTTCATTCATAGGGTGCACTGCTCCGACCATCAGGTCATTGGGGTCTCTGGGGCACTCTGGTACAGGCTTGCCGGCGTTCTGGCAAATGGTGTGGCGCATCGCGATACTTGCAAAATCATATAAAACGGCTTTCACTGATCGAGCATAAAGTGATTTTCGGGGAACTTATATGACGCAGATTGAGCAAACTTTTGCAGGACGTGTCGCGCTGGTTACGGGGGCGAGTACCGGTATCGGGCGGGCGATCGCCACACACCTATTGGCGCGCGGGTGCCATATCATAAGCGTTGCGCGGCGACCCTTTGCGCCTGCCTCTGACGCGGTAACATCCTATATTGCCGATCTGTCGGATCGGGCGGCCGTTGGCGGATTGGCGCAGAAAATCGCCGCCAATCATGCTGTCGACATACTGGTGAATAATGCAGGTATCGTACGCAACACCCCCGTTGATGACGTACGTGCAGAAGAGTTCGATCGGTTGAACGACCTGCATGTCTGGACTGCAATCCAACTCACGCAGGCAGTGTTGCCCAATATGAAGGCGAAGGGCTTTGGCCGTATCATCAACATGTCATCGCGCGCTGTCGTCGGCATGTCCCAACGGACAGTCTATGCCGCAACCAAGGCTGCGATCATGTCCATGACGCGTACCTGGGCGATTGAATTGGGACCAAGCGGGATCACTGTGAACGCAATCGCGCCCGGTATTGTGGTAACTGATATGGTGACAGCCGACATTCCTGAAGGCAGTGACAAAGCCAAGGCCATCGCGGCCAGTCTGCCGCGTCGGCGCTTGGGCAAGCCCGACGATATTGCCCGCGCCACGCTGTTCTTTGCCGATCCTCGGAACGATTGGGTCACCGGGCAGACACTATTTGTTTGCGGCGGGGCCAGCCTTGCGTCGACAGCCGTCATCTAAAGCAGGGTCTAATCAGGCAAATCAGGGAATTTATGAGATCATTCCAGCGGCGTGTTGCGCCAGTCAAAAAACCCCGGCCCTGCCAGCTGTAATAGTTTCTCCGCCATTGAGCGGCCCGCGTCAGCGCCATCTTCTATCGGGCAACTGACTGCATCATCCAAGGCTTCTGAACCGTCGGGGCGCAAAACTTCGCCGCGCAGATTCAGGGTGCCGCCATCAAGCGTTGCCAGCCCCGCAATTGGTGTTTCGCAAGAGCCATCCAATGCTGCCAGAAACGACCGTTCCGCAGCAAGCCGCTGACCTGTGGGTGTGTCGTGGATCGCTGCGAGCATTTCAGCCACATTGACGTCATTGAGCCGCCGTTCGATTCCGATGGCACCCTGTGCCACGGCCGGAAGCATTGCCTCTACCTCGATCGGTGTCTTTGGCACGTTGTCCATGCTGAGGCGGTTGAGCCCCGCCATCGCGAGAAATGTTGCTTCGGCCACGCCATCGTCCAGCTTCTTCAGGCGCGTTTGCATATTGCCTCGAAATTCTACGACTTCGAGATCGGGTCTTCTGAGTTTCAGCTGTGCTTTGCGCCGCAGACTGGACGTTCCCACCACGGTTCCCGGCGCAAGATCGTCGAGGCTGGAGGCGCGTGGTGAGATAAATGCATCACGTACATCCTCACGGGGCAAATAGGTCTCTAACACAAGGCCATGTGGCTGAAGCGTCGGCATATCTTTCATCGAATGTACCGCGATATCGATCTCGCCTGCCAGCAGGTCGTCCTCAATCTCGCGCGTGAAGAGTCCTTTGCCGCCAATCTCTTTAAGAGGTCGGTCGATGATCTTGTCGCCTGTGGTTCTGATCACAACGATGGAGAAGGACTCGAACGGTAAATCAAAGGCTTTGGCAAGCCGCTCGCGGGTTTCGTTGGCCTGTGCCAGCGCGAGTGGGGAGCCACGGGTGCCAATCTTCAGCGGTTTCTGCGGGGTGGGTAAGTTCAGGATCATGATCCTTGGTAACTCTGAAGATCGAAGGGGGCAACGGGTCTGTTCAAGGATGCCGTTGGCTGTTTCAAGTGAGTTATAGATTACCGATTAAACCAACGAGGCGCTTGGCGCGCGCTAGCCGAAGATCGCTTCGGTGTGCTGTTCCAGATAAATGCGCAGCCAAGGCGTAAAGCGGTCGGGCGTTGCGGCAATTGCAGCGTTGAGCGCCTCCAGATCCATCCAGTCCACGGCCATCACCTCCTTTGTGTTCGGCACCACTGACATATCGTCCGATGCTTCAGCGACAAAAACCTGGACCACCTCGTGTTCGATCAGCCCGTTACCGACGTCTGCGCGGTACTCTACTTCACCGCGATGCTTTAATGCGATGCCAGAGATGCCCAACTCTTCGTGCAGCCGGCGCAAAGCGCAGGCGAGCGGGTCTTCGCCCCAGTTTGGATGCGTGCAACAGGTGTTCGCCCAAAGCCCCGGCGTATGGTATTTAGCCAGCGCGCGTTGCTGGATCAGTATTTTCCCTTGGCGCAGCACAAAGACAGACACTGCCAGATGCCGCAGGCCCCGCTGATGCGCGGCCAGCTTTTCAACCGGGGTCAACGTACCGTCGACCCATGCAGGGATCATGATCTGCGACACAGTGGTTCCCTCCGTTGGCCCAAATTACACACGCGTCTCATTCACCAACTTGGCCGGATATGCAAGATTCCTAAGGCGTGTTAGCACCCCTTTGTGTCCGGCCATCTTCATTTCAGACGTGGATAATTTAGGGATAGGGCGGAGCCATGAACATCAGAATAGCGGATAATATTTGTGTTTAACCTGAGTTATTCTTATGCATAACCTATGGATATCACGCTTATCAAAACCTTCGTCGAGGTCGCAAATACCGGATCATTCGTGGCCGCCTGTGACCGTCTTTTTGTGACGCAATCCGCAGTCAGCCTGCGGGTTCAACGACTGGAGGACAGTTTGGGGCACCCCTTGTTTATCCGTTCCAAAGCAGGCGCGATTCTTACGCCAGAGGGAAAGCAGTTCGAACGCTATGCGCTGAGTTTGTTGAAAATCTGGGAAGAGGCCCGCCAGCAGATTGCGATCCCCGAAGGGTACAGTCGTGCGATATCTATTGGCGCACAATACTCGCTTTGGCCCCGGATGGGCTTCCGATGGATTGACGCGATGCAAGCAAAGATGCCGGAACTCAGCATCCATGCGGAACTGGGTATGACCGACAGGATTACCCGATATCTGGTGGAAGGGGTGGTGCAGGCCGCGCTATTGTATACGCCGCAGCTGCGGCCCGGTCTGGTGGTTGAGCCTGCCATGGATGATGAACTGATACTTGTGTCATCCTTTCCAGATGCCACTCCGGATCTGGGCGAGAGCTATGTCGCGGTAGATTGGGGGCCTGAATTCACCCATGCCCTTGCCATTGCCCTGCCCCGTTTGACGGATTCGGGCCGCTCCATGGCGCTGGGCGCTCTTGCGACCGAGTATATCGTGAACCGCCACGCGGCCGCGTATCTGCCCGCACGGTCCGCGAAACGGTATATGGATGCAGGAAAATTGCACGTTGTGGCAGAGGCGCCACGCTTTCCGTACCCCTCATGGGTGGTTTGGCGGGATGATCTGGCTGAAGACATTTTAGAGATGGCGCGTTCGACGTTGGAAGATGTCGTGCAAGCGGCTGAAAAAGAAGTGGAAAATGTCACGGAAGAGCTGGAAGTTATTGATCTGTAGGAACCTGTGTTTGCGTCCCTGATTACAAATGATAAATACTCACGCTAAACACGATTAAATCGAATTTAACTCAGAACAACACGCCAGCTATACCTTTCCCTAGCAGAAATGCTTCCGGCCCGCTCCCGGCTCGGATCACATTTTTTTGGGAAAGGAATGACCCAATGAACACACTGTCCAAACTTGCCACCGTCTCCGTACTGGCTCTGATGGTCGCTGCCCCTGTTTCCGCACAAACCGTGTTGGGTGGGACCAACGACATCACTAACCTGAACGATCGTATCGACGACATCACCGATGATGCGACCGACGACCTGAACGAGCAAAACGATGCAGAACGCTTTGGCCCCAATGGTGTGGCACAAGGCTGGCGCGGTTCGTTCGCCCTGTCCGCTTCGGGCACATCCGGCAACACCGACAATGGCGAATTGTCCGGTGCGGGTCGTTTGACATACGGCATGGGCGACTGGAACCACCTGGTTGGTTTCGCAATCGAATACGGCGAAGCAAATGGCGTAAAGAACGAAGAGAAGTTCTTTGCGACCTACGAAGCCAACCGTTACTTCACACCTGAATTCTACATGTTCGGTCTGGGCCGCTACCAGTACGATGGCATTCTGGTTGACGACAATAACGTGGTTCTTCCCGGCACCGAAACCGACGCTTTCCTTGGCTTTGGTCCCGGCTACCGTGTGTTGAACAAAGAAAACCACACATGGCGTGTGCAGGCAGGACCCGGCGCGCGTTACTACAAAGACGCAACAGGTAACTCTGAAACCGAAGTCGGCTTTATCGCAGCTTCACGCTATTTCTATGCCTTCAACGACACCGTGTCTTTCACAATGGACACAGACGTTCTGGGTTCCAGCGCGAACACTGTGATCTCGAACGATGCGGGCGTGAACTATCGTATGTCCGACAACCTGTCCACACGCGTCAGCTACCGGACAGACTACAACACAGATCCAGTCGGTGGCGCGAAATCCACTGACAGCACCTTGGGTGTCTCGCTGGTTCTGGGCTTCTAAGCCCGAAAACAGAAAGTCACAGGGCGGTGTCCCCTCGTACGACCTGTGACTGACTGGAAGGAAAGAGGATGGGGCAACTCATCCTCTTTTTTCATTCAAGGAGGATAACAAGATGAATGTCGCGACGAAAATGACAGACCGCGCTGATCAGGAAGACTGCAAGTTTGTTGATGTCCTGACTGCAAGCATCAGTGGCGAAGCAATCGGATACCGCTTTGGCGGCGGACGGCCCGGCCCGAATGCACTTGTTGCAGGGGATGCACGCCTTATGGAGGCATTGTTTGTTCGGCTTAACAATCTCCCGACCCTGCCATGGATGTGGGGTTGTCTGTATCTGGTCACGCTGGATGAAATTGAGTGCACGGGCATGGCGGATATCAAGCGATGCCTTCCCGATGTTCCCTTTGATGAGATGATCCTGCACCCCTACGCTCCGGGACCGGACACGCATGACTTTTCAGTTGAACGGGCCTATTGGAAGACCCTGCGGCTTTGCCGGAACCTCGGAATGATTGCGGGTCGGGGCATTTCAGAGAAGGGAATTTGAAGAGAAGATTTGAAGGCAAGAGAATTTGAGTCATGGGCGAGGTTCTTCCCCAGCCGGGCGCGGCCCAAATTATAGGCGAGCCGCGCTATCAAAGAATTCTGAAGGAATTCTCGATGGCAATTACGTCCATAAAGCGGGGAAATCGCGACCGACGCGACCGGACTTTATCAGGCCAATACAACGTCTGCGGTTGCTCTGGGGCCAAGGAAATTACCAAGGATAGACAGGCCGGGTACGTTCACGCAAATCACCTTGAGCAGGACGAGGAACGGAACAGCCATCAGCGCACCGGGTACACTCCAAAGCCAGCTCCATATGATTACGGTGAGAAACACGGAAACGGTATTCATCTCAAGCCGCCTGCCCAGCACCGTTGGGGTCACAAACTGCCCTTCGATCGTTGTGAGGGTCAGGTAAATCGCGGCGGGCAACAGGCCCGCACCCACAGTGTCAAAGCTGAGGATGCCAAAAGCAGCTACCATCAGCGCGCCGATGACCGCCCCGACAAACGGAAGGAAATTCAGTACAAAGGCCAGTACGCCCCACAGGATGGGGTTAGGCAGCCCGACAAGGTACATGCCAAGGCCGATACTAAGCCCAAGGGCGGCGTTAATGATCAGGATTGTCAGAAAATAACGCGAGATCTGCCGTTCGATATCCCGCGCGGTGTGGATCGCGCGGCGTTTGTCGGAAAAGTTCGGAAAGGATTCTACCAGTTTGACATAGAAAAGATCGCCGGACGCCAGAATGAACATCGCGAGGATCAGACCGACAACTGTGAGCCCCACAAAGTTAGCAATACTGCCTGCTGCGAATGCCAGCAGGCCTGGTTGTTCAACGGCGACAACCGGTGTGCTGTTTCCGCTGTTGGCGATGCCTTCTACCTGTTCAGAGGCGCTTTTAACGTCTTCCAGCGATGCGAGGAGGCCCTGCAACTTCTGCCGCAACTCAATCCCCATTGCGGGCGCGTCCTCAAGTATTTCGGAAATCGGGCCGCTAAGCAGATAGGCACCCAAACCAAGCGACAGCCCCGCGCCAAATATCAACGTAACCGCTGAAATGGGCTCCGGGACGCCGAGGCGGGCAAGGCTTCGAACAATTGGACTGAAGGTAAGAGCAATGATGACCCCGATGACGATTGGAAGGAAAAGGTCACGGGCAAAATAGAGGGCGGAAAATGCCATTATGATCGCAACAAAAATCAGCAGATTCTTGATCTTCTGCAACTCGTTCATAGCATCCCCGCCCCAGTGAACCGGAACGCGCCGGCGAATGATTGTGGAAGGGTAACAAACAATCGAAGATTTGGTTCCTCAAACATGTCAAATATTAAAGACAGGTCAAATAGACTGTGGCATGACTAATTTTTTAGACAGTTAAGGAAATAAGAATGAACGCCGCTGACAGCCGATTTCTGGTGATGGGGTTAACCGGACTTGTCTTGCGTGACCTTTTGGAAACGATGCAGGACCGGTTTCCGGGGCTCGAGCCAAACACGGTCACAAACGAGGATGAAGCGACCACGCGGGTTTCGCAGACGAGCGGTTGGAAATATGCATTTCTTAATCTCGGGCCCGATGATTTTTCCAAAAGTAATCTTGCAAAACTGTTCGAGGCAGTGGGGACAAGAGTGGTCCTGTTTGGCGAAGCTGCCGAGGAGGCTGCAACGAACAGTGCCTATCCGGTTCTAGTCAGGCCATTCATGCCTGATGACGTTTTTCGGTTACTGGACAAAAATTCCTGATCCTTGCGGTTTCCCTGGGACATTCCGCCCTATATCAGGGCATGAAGCCCGGCCGGAAGGAATACAGGAATGAGACGTAGCTTGTCACGACTTCAGTCGAACTTTGACAGGTTGGGGGTCCGTCTGGCTGTCGTCCTTGCTGTGGCGTTGCTGCCCCTCATGATCGTGTCGATCGTTCGCTCACAAAGTGTCGTGAACGAAGCTCTTGCCCGTTCGCAGGCCGCCTTGGTCGGGGAAACCCTGCGGGCGGTGGACTCCGAAATCATCATCATCGAACGCGCAAAAGCGGTCGCACAATCGCTAAGCCGGACAATCATTCACCAGTTGGCGGACCCTGAGCGGTGCAACCGGATGATGCGGGATATATTGAAAGACACGTCGTTTTCATTCGCGGGTTTCTACTACACCAACGGCGATGTGCCCTGCTCCAGCGCGCCGGAGCCTTTTAGTTTCGGCATGTCGGCCAATCTGAAAACACAAATTGCGGACCCTAGTCCGACTGTCTTGGTGAACGAGGATGCACCGGCGTCTGGTACATCGGTCGCCTATGCGTCGTATCCGGTCTTTACTGAAGGCGGTAGTCTGTTCGGTTTCACAAGCGTCTCTGTTCCGCACAAGGAATTGCGCGATGTAGAAGATGTGATATCGGGCGCTACCTTCCTGACGCTGAATGCATCGGGTACGATATTAACAGCGCCGGGCCGATTGGAAGACGCAGAGTTGTTGCTGCCAGCCCTTACAAAGGGTGAAAACCTAATCAACCAGTCAACAAGCTTCCACGATACCGGGCTTGATGGCGTTGACCGGCTCTATGCCCTTGTGCCGGTCGTCGAAGGCGAACTTTACGCGCTTTCGACATGGCCTCTGGAAAATGAAATAGGTGGCGGATTCTACCTGAAAAACCCCGCGCTTTTCCCGTTCTTGATGTGGGTCGCCAGCCTTGGCGTTGCCTGGTTTGCAGTATCGATATTTGTGACACGCCACGTGGTTCGGTTGCGTCAGGCCATGCAGGGATTTGCGGCATCTCGCAAAATAACAACGACTGACGAATTTATTTTTGCGCCGGGTGATCTGCGCGAGGTTGCCGACACCTTTATCGGCATGACCGACAAGATTCTGCACGATGAGGCACAGATCGAAGACGCGTTGCGCCAAAAGGACATTCTGCTGCGGGAAGTACACCACAGGACAAAGAATAACCTGCAACTCATTGCATCGATCATGAGCATGCAGATGCGACAGTCGCGCTCCAAAGAAGTCCGCCATCTTATGCAGGGTCTGCATGACCGGGTGAACAGCCTCGCGACCATCCATCGCAGCCTTTATCAAACCTCCGGTCAAGTCGACATCAGCATGCACGAACATCTGGACACGATCGTGCGACAGGTCGTGAGAATGACGGCGACCCGCGATAGATCAATCGGGCTCAAGACCGACTTTGCCGACATTCACCTGAATCCGGACCAAGCTGTACCATTGTCGTTGTTTGTTACCGAAGCGATGACGAATGCATTGAAATATATCGGCAGCCCCGACAACAAGGAACCATGTCTGAACGTCACACTTTCACTGCCAAAAGCGGATTGGGCAGAAGTGACGATCCTGAATTCTGTTCCAGCGACCATCGTCGCGCCTGATCCGGCAACGTCCTCCGGTCTGGGGTCGGAACTGATGGAAGCCTTTGCGATGCAACTATCCGGAACACTGACGGCCGGACTTGTGGGTGATACGTTCAGGGTCCATCTGACGTTTCCCGTCGAACCACTTACTGCAAAGCACTGACTTTGAAGCACTGATACAGTAACTCAAAAACCCCGCACCTTTGCGAAGCTGATCTGTTTCGGATATCGCGAGCGCAGTCGGGTGGTCAGCTTCGCAAAACCCGCGCAACAATCGTAATCGCAAACATGATCAAAAAGATCACAAACAGTATTTGCGCGATACCTGCTGATGCGCCGGCGATGCCGCCAAAACCCAGCGCGCCAGCGATTAGCGCTAATACAAGAAATGCTAAAGCCCAGCTGAGCATGAAAATTCTCCTTTTTCGATTTTCTGTTGTTTCCTAAGGAAATAACCAGACGAGCAAGGATCAGTTCCGATAATTCTCAAGACGGGGACGAACGAGGACTGGCTGCCCCCTTCAGGTCAGCGCAGCCTCCGTAATCCTATCCACGGCGGACATTCTGACCCGCGGTCACAACCGCCATTGTGCCGCTGTCCGTTATCTCCAGGGAATCGTCGGGCGACAATTCCAGCAATTCAACAAGCTTTTGGCGGGCCCGGTTGACCCGGCTCTTCATTGTACCGGTGGCCACGCCGCACATCTCGGCTGCCTCGTGATAGGCAAAACCGGATGCACCAACCAGCGTGAGGGCTTCGCGCTGGTCATCCGGCAATTGCTCGAATGCCACCAGAAAATCACTATAGGCAAGCCGGCCGTCGTGGTCTGGCTTGACCGAAAGTTTACCACTTAGCACACCATCAACATCCGCGACTTCACGGCGCGCTTTGGTATAGGTTGTGTAATAGGTGTTGCGCAGGATCGTGAACAACCACGCGCGCATGTTGGTACCTTTTTCGAACTTCTCGATGGATTTCCACGCCTTCATGACGGTCTCCTGGACCAGATCATCAGCAAGCGACCCATTGCGGCACAAGCTTAGTGCAAATGCCCGGAGTACCCCAAGATGTGTGACAAGTTCATCGCGAGGATCTAAATGACCTGCGATATCATTTTCCACTTTTGTCATCTTGCTCCCTCAGTTTCTCGATCAGATTCATCAAGTCAGAAGGTAGCTCTTCTGATGCCTTATCCTCAAAGGAGCGTCGCAGATGCTCCTTGATAAGGGCCGTTTGCGGCGTTTCGGACTCGTTATCAGTTTGCATGTGGTGCTATAGCTCCTTGGCGATCCGGGCAGGGCGGAAAAATATTACGACTGGCGATGGAACCAAACTGGCGAACTCTGGTTTGGTTCCAAAGAAATCTAAGGGAATACCAAATGACACAGACAGCTCCAGATCAGTCGCTCTCCCGCGTTGTCGCTGACTTACTACCATATTTGCGCAGATATGCGCGGGCGCTGACCGGATCACAACAATCCGGAGACCGATATGCAGCCACGACACTCGAAGCACTTCTGACGGACCGGAGCATCTTTGACACAGCGTCGAGCCAGAAGGTAGCCTTGTTCGGCGCCTTTCATCGGATTTGGTCCAGCCTCGGCGCGCCGATTGAGGATCTCGAGGACGGTTTGGGTGCACAAGCGCAAGTACATCTGGCACGCCTGACAGAAAATACCCGCGAGGCGCTCCTTCTCAATACGATTGAGGAATTCACGGTCAGTGAGATCGCAGAGATCATGGATATTGAGAAAAGCGAGGCGCAGGACCTTCTGAAAATTGCTGAAAAAGAGCTGGAGAAATCTGTTTCGGGCAACATCCTCGTGATCGAGGACGAAGCGATTATTGCGCTTCACATCAAGAAAATCGTGACCGAAATGGGCCATAAGGTCACCGGAGTCGCACGCAAGCATTCAGAGGCAGTCAATCTTGCTGCCGACCGGCGGCCGGATCTGATCCTGTCAGATATCCAATTGGCCGATGGATCGTCGGGCATTGACGCCGTGAACGAAATTCTCGCTGACGCCGGCAACATCCCCGTCATCTTCGTCACGGCGTTCCCCGAACGCCTTTTGACAGGTGAACGCCCCGAACCTGCATTCCTGATCAGCAAGCCGTACACAGAAGATCAGGTCAGATCAGCGGTCAGTCAGGCAATGTTCTTCTCCTCGTCAGAGATCATACAACCGGTTTGATCTCTGAAACGGAACCATCCGTCTGATGGCTGGTTGTGTGCGTGAACACATATGAAAGGTTTTCCAAATGGCACAGACATCCAAGAACAACGTCTCCGAACTCAACACCGACGTAACAAAGCAAATGGCAATTCTGCGCGATGATATTGCAAACCTGACCGCGACCGTTGCTGAGTACGGCAAAGCGCAGGGTGCGCTTATCAAGGCGAATGCGACGGACAAGGCGGCAGGGATCGCGGAATCCGGTGCTGCTGTTGCGGGTGAATTGAAAGCCAAGGCTGAAAAAACCTATGCCGACACCGAAGATGCGGTACGCGCCAATCCAGGTACGGCTATCGGCATCGCCGCAGGTATCGGCTTTCTTGTCGGTATGATGACGGCTCGCCGGTAATGCTCGGAATTGAACAAAAAGTGCAAAGGGCCGCGCGTAAGGGCGCGGCCTTTTCAGCAGCAGGTGTTCTTGCCATTGTCGGTGTCGCATTTCTGACAGCCGCAGGATGGATGGTGCTGTCCGAACTCCGCTCGCCAGTATTTGCAGCTACGGTTATTGGTCTTATTTACATTGGTGCGGCGGCCATCGCCGTCGCGATTGGGCTGAAAAAGCCAGACAACTTTAGCGCCACAGCGTCAGGAAAGCGGCAGCCGGCTTCGGACCTGTCTCCCCTTCAGCTTGTTGTGCTTTCGTTCGTTCAAGGGTTTGAGCAGGGCCGCGAGAATAACAAGACAGTTTGACGGAACTGGCCAACCAAATATCCAGACATTCAGAAGGGGCAGCACGTGGCTTCACTTAAACGAGGCTCTCGAAAAGTCGGGCAATCTTGCGACCATTGCCCGTTGCGGTCCAAACGCATTTTTAAAAATTTCAGCGCAGATACCCTGCAGTTTATGAAGCGGTTCAAGGTTGGAGAGCTCGCTGTCGAGTCGGGCACGCCGCTACTGTCAGAAGGGTCCAGTACGCCGCAGGTTTTCACTGCACTTAGCGGTATGGGTCTGCGTTATAAAACGTTGGAAAACGGGGAGCGACAAGTCATCAGTTTTGTGATGCCGGGCGATTTCATCGGCCTGCAGGCGGCGGTCATGGGCGAAATGCAGCATTCCGTCGAGGCCTCAACAGACATGGTCTTATGCGTTTTTGATCGCTCTTCCTTGTGGGATCTCTTTAAACAAGAACCGCAGCGGGCCTTTGATCTGACGTGGGTTGCTGCCATCGAGGAACACTTCCTTGGTGAAACAGTTGCGGCACTGGGCCAGCGCACGGGCACAGAGCGGGTTGCATGGGCGATGGTGCGGCTTTTCATTCATCTGTCAGCACTTGATCTGCGGAATGACAACGCTGTCCCGCTCCCATATCGCCAGCAGGATCTGGCAGACGCTCTCGGGTTGTCGCTGGTGCACACCAACAAGATTCTCAGCAGCTTTCGTCGAAAGGGTTTGGCGATATGGAAAGAGTCAAAGTTGACCATTCCCGATCTTGCAAAACTGGCCGACCTCGCCTCGCTTGATCCCGAAGCAGAACCCGTAAGACCTCTGATCTGAGAGGTTCAGCGGAGTTGTTGATCGGCTTAGTAAGATGGGATGGGTTAGGTGATAGTCAGACTGATCTGCTGCGTGTCAGCCAAAACATGTGACCAAAACAAATAACATAGCGCGTATCACGACGGACTCGCGCTATTTAAGATTGCGATTCGTAAATAGGTGGGAAAAGTAACAGCACCAAAAAACTCATGAAGTGTCGAGCAATTGTCGGCATTGCGCTTCGTGATCCACGCAATGCCGATCTTTTTAAGTGTTCTGTTTAGGTCGTCGCCAACGCCCGCAGCATCCAGGCTGCCTTTTCGTGGAACGCGGCACGCGCTGTTGCGAGGTCTTCGGTCACCGGATCGTTGGCATCGCCTGCCTTCTTGATCACGTCATGCAAACGTTTCGCGACATTGCTGTGGTCTTCGGCCAGACTTGTGCAAAGCGCAATCGCGTCCTTCGCATCATCAATGTCGGCTACGACAGAACCTTTGAGCAACGCCGTGGGAGACATCGCGGTAAGGTGTCCCAGCGCACGAATCCGCTCGGCGATAACATCTGCGGCCTCGAACAGTTCGCCATACTGGCTCTCGGTCAGGTTATGGACAGCGAAGAACATCGGCCCTTCTACATTCCAGTGAACCGTGTGCGTCTTGATTGTCAGGCTGTAAGTGTCTGCCAGAACTTTGGAAAGTTCCTTGGCGACAGCTTTTGCGTCTTCCACACCTGTTTCAATACTCACAACCTCGGGGACGGGTTTAAGATCATTTGACATTCTGTTCTCCTTTCCAGCTATCAACTGCCTTATCGCCGGATGGTTCCCCGAAAGCGCTTATTGTCTGGGTTTTTCCGCAATCCTCTTGATTTGGGTCTGCGCCTAGCGGTGGCCATAGCGCCATCAAGCTGGATTGGAGGGGTGGATGTAATGCCCCGATCTACTGTGCGGATACTGGTCACATGGGTGACCAAAGCATAGGATCGAATTGCAGGGTATCTGGGGCCAACAGTGTGGCCCCAGATCGTTCGCTTACTGCCAGGATTTGATCAGCTCGTCATAGGAGATGGTCACAGGCTCTTCGTCTTCGTTGGCCAATTTTGCCTTTGGCGAACCGGGCTGGTCAAGCCAGTAGGACGGGTCGCTCTCTTCGTTCATGACCGGACCGAGCTCCCCTTGAACACCCGCACGCTCCAGACGGATCAGGACTTTTTCCTGATCTGCGCAAAGTGAGTCGAGTGCTTCCTGAGGTGTTTTCGCACCGGACATTGCATCACCGATGTTCTGCCACCACAGCTGCGCCAGCTTTGGATAGTCAGGAACGTTGGTGCCGGTTGGCGACCACTGAACCCGCGCTGGTGAGCGGTAGAATTCGATCAAACCACCCAATTTAGGCGCACGATCGGTAAAGCTCTGGTGCTGGATCGTTGATTCACGAATGAATGTCAGACCAACGTGGCTTTTCTTCACATCCACGGTTTTTGAGGTCACGAACTGCGCATAAAGCCACGCAGCTTGCGCACGGTCCACAGGAGTGGATTCCATCAGTGTCCAGGAACCCGCATCCTGATAGCCGATCTTGGTGCCCTCGGTCCAATATGCCCCGTGTGGTGAGGGTGCCATGCGCCACTTTGGCGTGCCATCTTCGTTCATTACGGGCAGATCAGGTTCAACCGATGCTGCGGTAAATGCGGTATACCAGAACATCTGCTGTGCGACGTTACCTTGGGCAGGAATTGGCCCCGCTTCGGAGAATGTCATACCGGCAGCGGCAGGCGGAGAGTATTTCTCAAGCCATTCGATTGCTTTGGTCACAGCATAAACAGCAGCGGGGCCGTTGGTTGCGCCGCCACGGGCGACACATGAGCCAACAGGCTGCGACTTTTCGTTGACGCGGATGCCCCATTCATCAACCGGCAGGCCGTTAGGCTCGCCTACATCGCCGGCTCCAGCCATGGACAGCCACGCGTCGGTATAGCGCCAGCCCAGAGACGGGTCTTTCTTGCCGTAGTCCATGTTGCCAAAGACTTCGCCTTCCACGCCCAGTCGTGACAGATCACGGCCGGTAAAGAATTCGGCGATGTCCTCATAGGCTGACCAGTTGACCGGAACGCCCAGATCATAACCGTATTTTTCTTTGAAGTCGGCTTTGTTGATCTCGTCGTTGAACCAGTCATACCGGAACCAGTAAAGGTTCGCGAACTGTTGGTCTGGCAGTTGGTAGACTTTTCCATCCGGCCCTGTCGTGAACGAAAGGCCGATGAAATCTTCCAGATCGATGTTCGGGTTTGTGACAGCAGCGCCTTCGCCCGCCATCCAGTCGGTCAGGTTGCGCGCCTGCTGATAACGCCAATGTGTCCCGATCAGGTCGCTGTCATTGATATAGGCGTCATAGATGTTTTCGCCCGACTGCATCTGTGTTTGCAGCTTTTCAACAACGTCGCCTTCGCCGATCAGATCGTGAGTGACCTTGATGCCGGTGATCGCCTCGAATGCAGGTGCCAGTACGGTTGACTCGTACGTGTGCGTGCCAATTGTCTCGGACACTACATTGATCGACATGCCCGCATATGGTGCTGCCGCGTCGACAAAGAACTGAAGCTCAGATTCCTGGTCCGCGCGGGACAGCGTTGAGAGTTCCCCGATTTCGCTGTCGAGGAAAGCCCTGGCGGCATCCATATCAGCGAACGCAGGCGCGGAGATCATGCAGAAAGCAAGACCTATCGCGGTGGTTCCTTTAAGTCGCAAGTTCATGTGTGTTCCTCCCTAAAAGTGAACAGTGAAGATGGCCCGGTTCTTGCGTGCCGGGTCACCCATTCGATTAAACCCAGCGAAAGACCGCTATGGCGTAAACGAGGCAGACGATCAGCGCGCCCCATTGCGGCGCACTGAGCAATCCGAGCCAGGCCAGATTGATAAAGGCCGAGCCCAGCAGCGTGATGAACAATCTGTCACCACGGGTCGTTTCGATCCGAAGAATACCGATGCGGGGTGCCTCCGGGTATTTGATCGCAAGCACCGAAAAGGTGATCAGCGTGACGGCGATCACCACAAAGAAAGCGGCGGTCGGCCAGGTCCATGCCATCCATTCCATTGCGAATTCTCCCTATACGCGCCCAAGGGCAAAGCCCTTGGCGATGTAGTTGCGGACAAAATAGATGACCAAGGCACCGGGCAGGATGGTCAGGACGCCTGCTGCGGCAAGAACGCCCCAGTCAATACCGGCTGCCCCCACGGTGCGTGTCATGGTCGCGGCGATCGGTTTGGCATTCACGCTGGTCAGGGTCCGGCTTAACAGCAGTTCGACCCAACTGAACATGAACAGGAAGAACGCGGTGACACCGATGCCCGACGCCACCAGTGGCGTGAAAATCCGGATGAAGAACCGCGGGAAGGAATAGCCGTCGATATAGGCTGTCTCGTCGATCTCTTTCGGCACACCGCGCATGAATCCTTCCAGAATCCAGACCGCGAGCGGCACATTGAACAAGCAGTGCGCCAAAGCGACGGCGATATGCGTGTCGAACAAGCCGACCGAGCTATAGAGTTGAAAGAACGGCAGCGCGAAGACCGCAGGGGGCGCCATGCGGTTGGTGAGCAACCAAAAGAACAGGTGCTTGTCGCCAAGGAACGTGTAGCGGCTGAACGCATAGGCGGCAGGCAGCGCCACACAAAGGGAGATGATCATGTTCATCACCACATACGCCATCGAATTGAGGTAACCGGAATACCACGACGCATCCGTCAGGATCGTCACATAATTATCAAAGGTCAGGTCGCGGGGCCACAGGGTAAAGCTGTTCAGAATCTCCGAGTTGGTTTTCAGGCTCATATTCAGCAGCCAATAGATCGGCAGCAGGAGGAACAGCAGATAAATTCCCATAACAATCGCATTGCCCCTGACCTTGGGCATCCGGCGCTGCGGGGCGGTTTGGCTCAGCTCAGACATCAGTGGCCATCCCGTTTATCAAGGTTCGTCATCACTGTGTAGAAGACATAGGAGATCAGCAGGATCACCAGATAATACATGATCGAGAAGGCCGCGGCAGGGCCAAGGTCGAACTGACCAAGTGCCATTTTGACCAGATCAATCGACAAGAAGGTTGTTGAGTTGCCCGGCCCGCCACCTGTGACCACAAACGGCTCGGTATAGATCATAAAGCTGTCCATGAACCGCAGCAGGATCGCAATCATCAGCACCCCCATGATCTTGGGCAATTCGATAAAGCGGAATACTTTCCAACGGCTGGCCTGATCAATCTTGGCGGCTTGATAATAGGCGTCCGGGATGGATTGCAGACCCGCATAGGCAAGCAACGCAACCAGCGAAGTCCAATGCCAGACATCCATCACAATGACCGTCGCCCATGCGGCATAGAAGTCCTGGGTGTAGTTATAGTCGATCCCCAAGGCGGCAAGTGCATAGCCCAGCAAACCGATATCTACGCGCCCGAAAATTTGCCAGATGGTGCCAACAACGTTCCACGGGATCAGAAGCGGCAGCGACATCAGGATCAGGCAGAACGACGCCCAGAACCCCTTTTTTGGCATGTTAAGCGCGACAAAGATTCCGAGCGGAATTTCAATCGCAAGAATGATCAGCGAGAACGCGATCTGGCGGCCAAGCGCGTCCCACATCCGTTCCGACAACATCATCTCGCGGAACCATTCCAGTCCAGCCCAGAAAAACTGGTTCTTTCCGAAAGTGTCTTGAACGGAATAATTCACGACCGTCATCAGCGGGATGACCGCAGAAAAGGCTACCAGCAGGAGCACAGGGAAAATAAGGAACCATGCCTTTTGGTTGACGGTTTTATTCATTGCATTGTCCTCGCGAATTTTCGGGGGTCTGCATCATGTCACGCCGCCTGTGGCGCGACGCGCCAACTGTCAGAATAGATGTTCACGCCTGCTGTATCAAAGACCACGCGGTTCATATCAGGAGAGATATTTTCGCCCTCATCCGCCAGCACATTGATCGGCGCGCCCTGGAATTCGGCACGCACGATCTTGTGGCGGCCCACATCTTCGACCCTTTTGATCGTCACCGGCAAACCCGCGTCACCCGCGCTGAGCGACGTAAATTCCGGCCGCACACCAAGTTCAACTTTGCCTTTCGGAGTCCCGAAACCTGCACCAAGGGCGATCTGCGTGCCGCCAACGATCGCGGTGTTGCCCTGCACCTGCGCCTCCAGCACATTCATGCCCGGTGAGCCGATAAAATAGCCAACAAACGTATGAGCTGGAGTCTCGAACAACTCTTGCGGCGTGCCCATCTGCACAACGCGACCATCGTACATCACAACGACCTTGTCCGCAAAAGTCAGCGCCTCTGTCTGGTCGTGTGTCACATAGATCATTGTGTGACCAAATTCATGGTGCAGTGATTTCAACTGCGTGCGTAATTCCCATTTCATGTGAGGATCGATCACCGTCAGCGGTTCGTCAAACAGCAGCGCATTGACGTCCTCACGAACCATGCCGCGGCCAAGCGAGATTTTCTGTTTGGCGTCCGCCGTCAGCCCGCGCGCCTTGCGGTCCAGTGTTGCTTCCATCCCGATCATCGCGGCGATCTGTTGCACGCGGTCTTTGATATAGGCGGGATCGGCCCCGCGATTGCGCAGCGGGAACGCCAGATTGTCGCGCACGGTCATCGTGTCATAGACAACGGGAAACTGGAAAACCTGCGCGATATTGCGTTCTGTCGTTGGCGACATCGTGACGTCTTTGTCATTGAACAAGATGCGCCCCTGACTGGGATGCAGCAGACCCGAAATGATATTGAGCAGCGTGGATTTCCCGCAGCCGGATGCCCCAAGCAGCGCATAGGCTTCGCCGTCAGCCCAATCGTGGTTCAACTCTTTGAGCGCAAAGTCGTCTTCGCTCTTTGGGTTGGGCAGGTAGGAATGCGCCAGATTTTCGAGGGTGATTTTTGCCATTATTACGGTCCCTCAGGCAGCGGTTGCATATGATGCAGGGGCGACAGACGTGCCGTCCTGCGCAAAGATGTAGACGTGGCTTTGATCCAGATAGACATCCAGATCAGCGCCGATGTCCAAATTCTTGATGCCGTGCACCAGACCCACCCAGTTTTCCCCGTGATGGTCGAGGTGGATGAACGTTTCCGACCCAGTAATCTCGGTCACCGTCAGTTTTCCGGTGAACGACAGCGCATCGGCCGCGTGTTTCTCAAGCTTCAGGTGATTGGGTCGGAAACCTGCGATATAACTTCCATCAGCCAGTCCCGCAAAGGCACCAGAGGCGGAGGTCACCGCTTCCCCGTCGCCCAGATCAAGGCCGCCGCCCGTTTTCTGGACCTTCAGGAAATTCATTGGCGGGTCAGAGAAAACGCGCGCAGTCGTTGCATCGACCGGCTGGCGGTAGACGACCGGCGTTTTGTCGAATTGCGTCACTTTTCCTTCCCATATTGTGGCGGTATTGCCGCCCAGCAAAAGGGCTTCTTCGGGTTCCGTCGTGGCGTAGACAAAGATTGATCCGGCCTCCTCGAATATCTTGGGAATCTCGGCGCGCAATTCTTCGCGGAGCTTGTAATCGAGGTTGGCCAATGGCTCATCCAGCAACACCAAACCGGCGTCCTTGACCAGCGCACGGGCCAGCGCACAACGTTGCTGCTGTCCACCCGAAAGCTCCAATGGCTTACGGTCCAGAAACGGGGACAATTGCATCAGGTCGGCGGACTTTCTGACAGCCGTATCAATCTGCTCGGCAGACTTCCCCAGAAGCCGCATCGGGCTCGCGATATTCTCGTAAACTGTCATTGACGGGTAGTTGATGAATTGCTGATAGACCATGGCGACGCCACGATCCTGCACCCGCATGCCGGTCACATCCTCACCGTTCCAGATGACCTTGCCCTTATGGGGCACATCAAGACCGGCCATCAGGCGCATCAGCGATGTCTTGCCAGAAGATGTAGGCCCCAACAGCACGTTCATCGTGCCGCTTTGCAGCGTCAGATCTGTCGGATAGATATGCGTCTGGCCGTTCATGACCTTCGACACACCCTCAAGAACTAGCGACATTTCACTCTCCCCCCGCAGTTCACACTGCACGCTGCTGTGATGGTGTGGTTGTCAGCCACCTATCAAGCAACTCTATTTCCTGTGTTGTGAGCCGGAGGCCCAGTTTGGACCTGCGCCAGACAATATCTTCTGCAGTATGCGCAAATTCCTTGTCCACCAGCCAACTAACTTCGCGTGCGGTCAAATTAGATCCGAAGTTTTGACCAAGGTCGTCTGCGCCCTTCGCATCACCCAGAACAAGGTTTGCCTCCGTGCCGTAGGCTTTGACCAAACGATCCGCCCAACGCGTGGTCAAGAACGGATATTGCACGAGCAACTTTGCGGTCAGCGCCGGCACACCGTCAACTGGAAAGTCGCCACCCGGCAGCGGCACGCCCGCCGTCCACGGCAAATCCGCCCCGTCAAAGAATGGCGCGATCTTTTTGAGCGCCGTTTCGGCAAGCCTGCGGTAGGTTGTGATCTTGCCGCCGAACACATTCAGGATCGGTGCGCCAGCGGACTGATCTACCTTCAAGACATAGTCCCGCGTAGCAGCCGTCGCCGAACTTGTGCCATCATCATAAAGCGGTCGGACGCCGGCATAGGACCAGACGACATCCTCATCAGAAATGTCCTGTTTGAGATATTCTGATGCGAAATTGAGGAGGTAGGTTTGCTCTTGCGGCGTGCAAACCGGCTTTTGGGTGACGTCGGCATGATCCGCATCCGTCGTGCCAATCAGCGTAAAATCGGTTTCGTAGGGGATCGTGAAAATGATCCGCCCGTCCTCGCCCTGAAAGAAATAGCATTTACCATGGTCATATAGCCTGCGGGTCACAATATGACTGCCGCGCACAAGCCGCACGCCCTCGGTCGTATTGATCCGCACAGTGTTGCGGATGATGTCCTCGACCCATGGACCGCCTGCATTCACCAACATCTTGGCGCGCACCACGCGTTGCGTGCCGCCCCGTTGATCAAGCGTAACCTCCCAGATACCGTCGACCTGCAGGGCTGAAATGACCTTGGTGCGGACATTGATCCGCGCGCCGCGCGCTTGGGCGTCACGCGCGTTAAGCACCACCAGGCGGCTGTCTTCGATCCAGCAATCGGAGTATTCAAAGGCCTTTTGAAAACGATCCTGAAGCGGCGCGCCTTCGGGCGTGCCTGCCAAATTCAGGGAGGTGGTGCCCTTTAATATCTTTCGACCGCCCAAATGGTCATACAGGAACAAGCCGAACCGGATGAGCCATGCAGGGCGGCGCCCTTTCATCCAGGGCATGAACACGTTGAGCAGTTTGGAGGTGGGCGTATCACCCTCGAAACGCATGTCTTTGTGGTAGGGCAGAACAAAACGCATCGGCCATGATATATGCGGCATGGCGCGTAAAAGGGTTTCACGCTCGATCAACGCCTCGCGGACAAGACGGATTTCCCAATATTCAAGATAGCGCAATCCGCCATGAAAAAGTTTGGTTGATGCGGACGAAGTAGCAGAGGCCAGATCATTCATCTCGGCCAGTTCAACGGACAGACCACGACCGGCTGCATCCCGCGCGATGCCGCATCCATTGATGCCGCCACCGATGACAAACAGATCAACTATGTCGTGGCGATCACCGTAATCCAACGAACCCTCCCCAGTTCAATGTTCCGCCGAAGCCTCCCAGCGTTCGACGTGCAGCCAACCAACACCAATGGGTTGCAATTATCAACAACGAATGTTCGTTTTGGTTCGTATTGGCAAAATAGTCTTGGTCCACAGTGCTAAAGTCTTCGGTTGGGCGTCCTTTGGATGACATCTTTTCGTTCATCGCGTCTTGCCCCCTTGACGCTGGGATAAGACGTCTGGTTGTCTGGAGAGACTCCCTATCGCGAACACGTCGTTCGGTGTGGCAGCGCGAAAGGACGAACCATGGTCTCGAACTTCAGACAGAAAGAGATACTCGAACTCGCCCGCAAAGAGGGCAAGGTCACCGTAGACGGACTGGCCGCACAGTACGATGTCACTGTTCAGACCATCCGGCGCGATCTGTCCGATCTGGCGGAGAGCGGGCGGCTTGACCGGGTCCATGGTGGCGCAGTGGTTCCATCGGGCGTTGTGAACATAATCTACGAAGAACGACGCCGTCTGAATGAAACCGGCAAAAAGGCGATAGCTGTCGAATGTGCGCAGGCGATCCCTGACGGGGCCTCGGTTTTCATGAATATCGGTACAACAACCGAAGCAGTCGCGCGCGAGCTACTGGAACACGAGAACCTGCTGGTCGTTACAAATAACCTCAATATCGCGAATATCCTGGCGGCCAATCATAGTTGTGAAATCATCTTGGCCGGCGGCGTGTTGCGCCGTGCAGATGGGGGTATCGTCGGCGGGCTGACTGTTGAAATGGTCAAGCAATTCAAATTTGACTATTCGGTCCTGGGCTGTTCTGCAATTGATGCCGATGGTGACTTGCTGGATTTTGACGGCCAAGAGGTCATGGTGAGCAGCACAGCGATCCGGCGGTCCCGCAAGGTGATGGTGGTCGCTGACAAATTGAAATTTGAACGCAAGGCGCCGCTGACGATCTGCTCATTGGAAGACGTCGCCGTGCTGTTCACGGATAGCACCCTGTCTGCGCCGCTGATGGAAAATTGCGCCGCCTGGGGAACGGATGTTGTTACGGCGAAATGAAGTACCGCGACAACACCAGTTGGCTCTTTGTGCTTCCTGCGACCCTGATCCTTGGCATTGTCGGGCTGATCCCGCTGATCACCGTGATCAACTATTCGTTTTTTGAGATATTCATTCTGGATGCGCGGTTTTGGGTCGGCACGGAATGGTACGCCGAGATCATCGGTTCTGGTCGCTTCTGGGCAAGCTTTGGGCGTAGCGCCTTGTTTTCAATGCTCATCCTGATCATTCAGATTCCACTTGGCATTGCGATTGCGCTTTGTATTCCGAAAAGAACCGTTTGGGTCGGTCTGACGCTTGCTGTTATCGCGCTTCCGTTGCTGGTGCCATGGAATATGATCCCGTCGCTTTGGCTAAGCCTGCTGAACCCGGACACGGGAATTCTGGGTCGGTTGCTGCCGCATATCGGCTGGCCCGCTGACTGGAAGCTTTCGGCGGTTCATACATGGATGGTTCTGGTGGCGATGGACGTCTGGCATTGGACCGGTCTTGTGGTGATCCTGTGTTATAGTGCGCTGACCACCATTCCGGGGTCTCATTTCCAAGCGGCTGCAATAGATGGGGCAGGGCCTTGGCAGATATTCCGATTCATCCAGTTGCCCAAACTCTATCACGTCCTGCTAATGGCGATTCTGCTGCGCTTTATGGATTCGTTCATGATCTACACCGAAGCGTTTCCGATCAACGCAGGTGGTCCCGATGGCGCAACATTGTTTCTGGCCGTTGATCTGGGAGAAGAAATCAAAGCCTTCAATTACGGCCCTTCCGCTGCGCGATCCGTCATTTATTTCCTGATCGTTTTGACAGTGGCGTGGGCGTTCAGCAAAGCGCAAAGCAGGCTTGACCGCGGGGATGCACAATGAGCGTTTTCAGCCGCTCCCTTCCCGTTATAAAACTCGCGGGATTGGTCTGCTTCATCGGTTTTGCGTGCCTGCCGTTGGTTCAAATGACGATGATCAGCTTTATCGCCACCTTGCCCACGCCTGAGACCGAGGTCGGCGGCCTGACACTTGGCAACTACGCGGGCATCTGGACAGACCCCAGTTTGCGCGCGGCATTCGGCAACTCACTTGCTTATGTATTGATCAATATCTGCCTTACGGTGCCTGTCGCGATTCCGGCGGCTTATGCCTTTTCAAGGATGTCATTCCTGGCTGACAAACATCTGTTTCTTGCCTTCATTGCCTTTCGGATCACGCCACCTGTTGTTCTCACACTGCCCATTTTCCAGCTGTTTTCAAACCTTGGAATCGTAAACTCGGTTTTCGGCATTGCACTGGCCCACTGCCTGTTCAATCTTCCTATCTCGATCTGGATTATGCAGGGCTTTATTTCCGCAGTACCAAAAGAAATGGACGAGACTGCCTTTCTCGACGGATATTCGAGACCACGATACATTTGGCGCTTTTTGCTGCCTCAAATTAAGTCCGGTGTCGCTGTAACAGCGTTCTTCTGCTTTATGTTCTCATGGGTCGAAGTGGTCTTTGCGCGTATCCTAACTACAACCAACGGAAAGCCTATCAGCATGGCGATCAATGCCCTGTTTGGATTTCAGACCGACATCGGATTGGTGATGGCGGTTACAGCCGCCTCAATGCTGCCGGGGGCGGCGCTCCTGTTCATGATGCGAAACCACCTTTCACGAGGGTTCAGGATCGGTAGCATCTAAAGAGATTGGACCTCATCTCCTAACAACGATGATCCAACTGTGATCCTCTTTGGGGGTTCTGAACATATTCAGGCCTTCGCGCTGACCTTCAAGCAGGCGACAGGAGATGAATCGCGCGATCGGTAAGCATGTCTTTGGTGCTGGCGCCATACGCCTTCATATGGTCGGACTTCGCGTGTGCACCAAGGGCTTCCAGACTGGCCCACCTTTCCACGACCACAAATGTGTCGGGGCCAAAAGGGGTCTGAATGGGACCGGCATTTTCAGTGTCTATTGTGGCCTCGTAGGACAGACACCCGTCCTCGGCCAATACAGCAGGTACATTCGCGTTAAACAATTCCAGTACCGCCGCGCGTTGCCCCGGTTTTGTTGTGATGATCGCAAGCACGTGGACGATGGACATGGCTGGTTTCCTGTAATGGGATCAATGTTCAACAGACGCTAGCGGCTAATCTGTCAGGCGGCAACCGTGGCAAATTTCTGTGCTGACGCGCGGGCCAAGACAGATTTCAGGCTAACGCCCTAATCGTCAAAACCGACAAAGCGCACGACGTTATCAATCGGGCGGCGATCCGACACGACATTATTGGCAGCGAAATCTTTGTCGGGCCAACCAAGTGCGACACAGGTCAGGAT
>JBARUV010000240.1:0-6053 GCA_049645905.1 Sulfitobacter sp. | reverse complement strand
TCCAGACCGTGTTGATCTGGAGCGTTCTTGCCGCGTTGATTCTGGTCCCGTTGATGATTGCGGGGCGTAGCCCGTATCTGCAATATCGCAGCGCATTTTATATCATTGCGGGTTTTGCCGGGATTCTGTGTCTGGGTCTCTTCTTGATGCAACCCCTGGTCGCCGCGAACTATCTTCCGGGTCTGGACCGCCAGACGGGCCGCAAATGGCACCGGTGGATCGGTGGTGTGATCGTGGCCTGTCTGGTGCTGCATATCGGCGGGCTGTTTCTGACCAGCAGGCCGGACACAATTGACGCGCTTTTGCTTCGCTCTCCAACGCCGTTTTCGGTTTTTGGTGTTATCGCGCTGTGGGGTGTCGTCTTGACTGTCTTGCTGGTTGTTTTGAGGCGCCGCTGGTTGCGACGCTTTTCTTACTGGTATGCTTTGCACAATGCACTTGCCAGCGTGGTCGTTATCTCAACCGTCATTCATGCCGTACAAATAGAAGGGACGATGGGGGCCGTTTCGAAAATGGTTCTCTGTACGGCGGTCTTGATCGCGACGGCGGTGGCCGTTTTTGACCTGCGCATTGTCCGTCCGCGCAAACGACGCAAAGCTCCTCCGCGAGTGGCAGAGCCGCATTGAAAGACAGCGCGCGGACGAACCCGGACGCAGGACAATAAAATTGACTCGCGGAACCAAACAAGGAAAGCTTTGGACCTGTAGAATTGGGACGAACGATCCCGATCACACTTCTGGGAGGAAATAATGAAATTTACTGTATTGAAGGGCGCAGCAGCAATTGCGTGCCTGTCGCTTAGTACCGCCGCAAACGCCGAGACTTTGCGCCTGTCACATCAATGGTCAAACAAGGACGTCCGCCATCAGGTCGCTCAGATCGTTGCGGACGGTGTCGCAGCCGCTGATGTTGATCTGGAGATACAGATTTTCGGCTCCAAATCACTGTTCAAACCACGCGAGCAGTACCGCCCGCTCAGCCGTGGGCAGCTTGACATGACAGTGCTGCCGCTCAGCTATGCGGGCGGGCAGCAGCCTGCGTATAACCTGACGCTAATGCCCGGTATGGTGAAGAACCACGATCACGCCGCGCGGCTGAGCGCCTCGCCTTTCATGGCTGCGCTTGAAGAAAAGATGGCGGATGATGATGTCATGGTGCTTGTGCATGGATACCTTGCGGGTGGTTTTGCGGGCAAAGACAAATGCATCACCGCGCCGGAAGATGTTAAGGGATTGCAGACCCGTGCGGCAGGCAAGGCGTTTGAACAGATGCTTGCAGGGGCAGGGGCCTCCATCGCGTCGATGGCCTCGTCCGAGATATATACTGCAATGCAAACAGGTGTTTTGACAGCGGCCAACACGTCGTCCTCGTCGTTTGTATCCTACCGCATTTATGAACAAGTCAGCTGCTACACCCCTGCAGGTGATGTGGCGTTGTGGTTCATGTATCAGCCGCTGTTGATGAACAAATCCAGATTTGACGGGCTGACCGCCGACCAGCAGAAGGCGTTGCTGGATGCCTCTGCAAAGGCGCAGGCATTCTATCTTGAAGAGGCCAAAAAGCAGGACGCAGCCTCCGAGCAGGTATTCCGCGAAGCAGGCGTCGAGATTGCCCAGATGAGCCCCGAAGACTTCGAAGCTTGGCGCGCGCTCGCGCAGGAAACATCCTATAAGGCGTTTGTCGAAGAAGTGCCTGACGGACAAGCCCTGCTCGATCTGGCGCTAGCCGTCGAATAAGGGCTGATCGGAAGGCTGCCGTACAGCGGCCTTCCGTCTCTGCAATTCCAACTTTCGAAGGATATCTCTATGGCGGGCCAAAGCTCGGCGGCGGCTTCGCACACGGGTAACAACCCATTTCTGCGGTTTGTGGCGGCACTCTCTACTGTTGCAGGGTTCGTTTCGGCGGGCATGATTGTGGCTGCGGTTGCCATTACATGCCAGATGATCTTCATCAGGTTTGTTCTGAACGGTTCCACTGTCTGGCAGACCGAAGCAGTGATCTATCTGGCAATTGCCGCTACGCTGATCGGCTTGCCTTATGTGCAGCGTTTGCGGGGCCACGTGAACGTCGACCTCATTCCCATTTCATTGCGCCCGCGTGCGCGTTATTTCATGGCGATCTTCACCCTGTCGCTGTCGATTTTCATGGTCGCGATCATGTTGTTTTTCGGCTGGGATTTTTGGCATCTGGCCTACGAGCGGAACTGGAAGTCCGATACCGTTTGGGGTGTTCGCCTGTGGATACCCTATGCGGCCCTACCCATCGGATTTGCATTGTTTCTTTTGCAACTGCTTGCAGATCTGATCGCGGTCATCCTGAAAATTGATAAGCCGTTCGGCTTGGAGGACAGCTGATGGATCCCCTTACGCTTGGCGGTTTTGTTGCTGTCTCAACTATTATCGTGCTGTTTTCCGGTGTCTCTGTCGCGCTGGGCTTGCTGATCGTATCTACCGGATTTCTGATGATCTTTGACGGCATGCGGTCGCTGGAGCTGTTGCCGGAAATTTTGTTTGGCAAATTGGACAATTTTGCCCTGCTCTCCATTCCGATGTTTATCATCATGGGCTCTTCGATTGCGTCAACCCGCGCGGGCGCTGACCTTTACGAAGCGCTTGAACGGTGGCTCACCCGTGTGCCGGGCGGCCTTGTGATCTCCAACCTCGGAGCCTGCGCACTATTCGCGGCAATGTCGGGATCAAGCCCAGCTACCTGTGCTGCCATTGGCAAAATGGGCATTCCTGAAATGCGCAAGCGGGGCTATCCTGACGGGGTCGCTGCTGGATCCATCGCTGCGGGCGGTACACTGGGCATTTTGATCCCACCGTCGGTCACGATGATTGTCTACGGCATCGCCACAGAGACCTCGATCGGTCGTCTGTTCCTTGCAGGCGTCATTCCCGGACTGTTGCTAGTGTCGCTGTTCATGGGGTGGTCGCTGTACTCCACCTGGAAATCCGGTGATCGCGAATTGCTGGCCACTGGTAGCTACACGTGGAAAGAAAAGTTCGAAATCTTGCCGCGGGTGCTGCCCTTCTTGTTAATCATCATCGGCGTGCTCTATGCAATGTATGGCGGCGTTGCGACGCCGTCCGAAACAGCAGCGGTGGGTGCGCTTTTATGCCTGCTGATTGCGATGGTCGTCTACAGACTTTGGAACCCGCGTGACCTTTGGGTTGTCCTGCGTGACAGCACCAAAGAAAGCGTGATGATCCTGTTCATCATCGCGGCTGCGGGGGTGTTCTCCTACATGCTGTCGAGCCTGTTCATCACCCAGTCCATTGCATCATGGATAGGGACGCTGGATGTAAACCCCTGGGTCTTGATGGGCGCTGTGAATGTTTTTCTTCTGATCGCCGGTTTCTTTTTGCCACCAGTGGCAGTGATCCTGATGGCAGCGCCGATCCTGTTGCCGATCATCACCACTGCCGGCTTTGATCCGATCTGGTTTGCCGTTGTGTTGACGATCAATATGGAGATCGGCCTGATTTCGCCTCCTGTCGGACTCAACCTTTATGTGATCAATGGGATTGCACCGGATATATCACTTAAAACAATCCTGATGGGCTCTTTGCCTTTTGTGGGGTGCATGGTTCTTGCGATCGTTCTGCTGTGCGTCTTTCCGGGGCTCGCAACGTGGTTACCAAACACCGTCATGGGCGCTGCGATTTGAATTCACCCGTTATTGCTGGGCGTTGAACACAAACAATTCCTGACCATCAATTGTATATCCGTCGATCAATGTTTGCGCCGTTGGGCCGGTTAGCCAGTCTTCCAGCGCGCGTGCAGCGGCGGCGTTGACATGTGGATGGCGTGCAGGATCAATGGGCAGATAGGCGTATTGATTGAACAGAACAGGATCGCCGGAAAACAGAAGCTCCAAAGCGCCCTTGTTCCCGAAGTTCAGCCAACTTGCGCGGTCCGCAAGGATATAGGCATCAAGTCCGGAAGCTGTGTTCAGACTTGCTCCCATGCCAGCGCCGACCGCGTTATACCAATCACCAAAATCGTCGGGTGCAAGGTTTGCGGTCTGCCACAGAGCAAGCTCTTTCTTGTGGGTGCCGCTGTCATCGCCGCGACTGACAAAGGGTGCTTGAGCCTCTGATATACGTTGCAATGCCTCTGCCGCATTGGCCGCAGATTTGATGGCCGCAGGATCGTTTTGTGGCCCGATCAGGACAAAATCGTTATACATGATTTCGCGTCGGTACGGGGCAAATCCGTCCGCGACAAAGGCTTCTTCCGCTGCACGCGAATGCACCAGAATTGCATCCACATCCCCCGCCTCGCCCAACCGCAGCGCTTGCCCTGTGCCCACGACCAGCAATTGCACCTCAAGGCCCGTATCCTCAAGAATCGCAGGCAGTAAAACGTCAGACAGGCCCGAGTTGTGAAAGCTTGTCGTGACAGCCATTTTCATTGTTTCGGCCATTGCAGACGTGCTGAACAGGCAGGCGAGAAGGACTAGGGCACGTATCATTCTACAATATCTCCTTGGAAGAATGCTTTGGCTTCTAGGGTGCAAGGTGACTCAAAAATATGTGGCGCGCTACCCTGTTCATGCAACTTTCCCCCTAAAAGGAAAACTACATCGCTGGCCAGACGCCGCGCCTGACCAAGGTCGTGCGTTGTCATGATGATACGCGTCCCTGCTTCACTTGCGGTGCGCAAAACGGCTTCGATTTCGCGGGTGGAGCGGCCGTCCAGATTTGCGCAAGGTTCATCCAGAAACAGGACATCGGGAACACGGATCAAAGCGCGGCCAAGAGCAAGTTTTTGTTTTTCACCGCCGGAAAGGCGCGGGGCAGGTTGGTCGAGCATATCAGTGAGCCCGACCTGCTCTGCCCAATCCGCGACCTTTGTTGCAATTTCCATCTTGGGCCGCCCCAGCAATTGAAGTGGATAAGCGAGGTTCTGCCGTACCGAGCGTCGCAGCATAATAGGGCGCTGGAAAACATAGGCCTGCGCCCGTTGAGCCAAGGCAGCGGGCACCGACCATTGCACGCTTCCTGTAGAGATGCGTTCAACACCGTGCAGCACCTTTAGCAACGTTGTTTTTCCGGCACCGTTCGGGCCAAGGACAACGGTGAACCCTACGCCTGCAAGGTCCAGATTGATCGGGCCAAGGATCGCCTTGCCGCGTCGTTTGACACGCACGTCCTGAAGGTTGACGGAAAGAGCGCGCTCTACCATGTCCCGTGCCGTTCCGTGCGCGAAAGTGTGTGAATGGCAAAATTTACCAGCAAGGCCAACGCGATCAGGACGAACCCCAAACCGAGGGCGAGCGCAAAGTCGCCCTTGCCGGTTTCAAGCGCAATTGCCGTGGTCAATACCCGCGTTGCATGGTCGATATTGCCACCCACGATCATGATCGCGCCGACTTCGCCAATCGCACGGCCAAACCCTGCAAGCGCGCCCGTCAATAGTGCGCGCCGGCCATCCCAGATCAGCGTCAGAACCCGCTGTCTATTGCTTGTGTTCAAAGAAATCAGCAGATCGTGGTATTCGGCCCAAAGTTCGCGCATGGCCTGATGGGTGATCGACGCAATCAACGGTGTGATGATGATCACCTGAGCAATAATCATCGCCGCAGGCGTGAACAGCAAGCCCAGCACGCCAAACGGGCCTGATCTTGACAACAACAGATAGACGATCAGGCCCACAACGACGGGCGGCAGCCCCATTAGTGCGTTGAGCGTCGCAATCGTCGCGCGGCGAAACCGGAACCGGCGAATGGCGAGCCAGGTGCCGAAAGGCAGCGCAATCGCCGAGGCAATTACCAGTGCAGTCAGGCTGACCTGCAATGACCGCAAGGTGATCTCGACCAGATCCGCGTCCAGCGTCACAATCAGCCGGAACGCTGCCAGAAGCCCGGCCCAGATATCGTTCATAGTAAAGCTGTCCTAACCGCTTGGGCGCGTCAGTTGTCGAGACGCACATCAGGGCCCGAGGCGCGGTCCTGACTTGAGAAACCTGCCTCTTTCAGGATCAGGTTCGATCCGACCGCAATTACGGCAATTGCCACAAAGGCCAAGAGCATCGCTTTCATGTCAGTC
>JBARUV010000239.1:0-2148 GCA_049645905.1 Sulfitobacter sp. | reverse complement strand
GCTTTGGGTCGGGTGTAGTGACTTCCGTTGTCCAGCCCCAGCCTTCGTACTTGTCACCCGTCTGACGCAGGTGCTTGTATCGCTTGAGTGATACCCAAGATCGGTGCCCAGAAACCGCAGCTGCATGCGGAACGTTGTAGCCGATCTCGAACAGGCGGGAGACGCCTTCATGTCTCAGGTCGTGGAAGCGCAGATCCTCGATACCGAGGAACTGGTTGGCGCGTGTGAAGGCAGCGCTGATCGCGTCGGTAGAGTAGGGGAAGATCCGGTCTGAATTCCGGGGCATGGCCTCGATGATCGCGAGCGCTGGGTCAGGAAGGTCGCACCACACGTCGTTGCCGATCTTTTCGCCTGGGTTCTTCATGTCGCGGACCAGCATGCGCTTGCCCTCCTTGTCCAGGTCGGCCCATTTGATGCGTGTGATTTCTTCTTGCCTTCGGGTTGAGAAGATCGCGAAAGCCATGACGCGGTGCATCGGGACGGAGGAGGGGCGTCGCGTTGAGCGTTCGAGGAAATGCGTCATCAAGCGATCAAGCTCGTCCAGCGTCGGTCGCCGGTCCCGATGCCGGCTCTTCTGGGTCAGGCCAAGCTTCTTCGCGACAATCAGGGCGTCGCGCATTGCTTTCTCGTTCAGGGGATAGTTCCACGCGGGTCCGGCCACGGTGAAGACTGCGCTCATATGAGACAGGTAGTTTGACACCGTCTGAGGCGTCACGCCCGATTTCAGTTTTTCCTGCGCGAAGGCGACGATGTCCGCGCTATCGATCTCGGCGCAAGGTTTGCCCGCGATGTCGAAACTCTTGATGCTCTTAAGTACCTGGGACTTGGTCCGACCGATTGCCTTCGCGCTATCATCAACGTATTTGTCTATGGCATCGCCGAGGGTTACATCACGGCGCTTGTGGTCGCCTGCGCGGAAGTCGTCCAACGCGCCGGGCTTCGCCAGATCCTTCTCGCGTTTCTCGAGCCAGGCCGCGGCGATCGAGCGGCGCTCGAAGGTACGGTTCTCGCGAAAAACCGTCTTTCCTGCTCGTCGGATCGCGATTTGGGCGAGCCAAGAAGTGGAGCCGTCTTTCCGCTTGCGCTTGATGATGGTACCCATGGGGTTACAACATGAGGCCTGAGTTACAACATTTGTTGTAAACTATGCCAAAAATGGGCGCGAATTACAACATATGAGACAAGAACTGGACGGATGACTGAGCGGTAAATGGCTGATAAAGATAAAAAATATAATGTTCTCAATGCGTCCCGTTTATCCGTGGCACCCATGATGGATTGGACTGACCGCCACTGCAGGTTCCTGCACCGTCAATTGAGCGCGCAGGCGTTGCTCTATACCGAAATGATCACCGCGCCGGCGTTGGTGCGCGGCGGAGCGCTGCATTTACTGGATCATGACGCAGCGGAACATCCGGTTGCGCTGCAACTGGGGGGCTCGGACCCGGATGAACTTGCCGAGGCCGCACGTTTGGGCGCGGAGGCGGGATACGACGAGATCAACCTGAACGTCGGCTGCCCGTCTGATCGCGTGCAGTCGGGAGCCTTTGGGGCCGTGTTGATGAAAGACCCGGCATTGGTTGCGCGGTGCGTGGTGGCCATGGCCCGTGCGGTGGATGTTGACGTGACCGTAAAATGTCGCATCGGTGTGGATGATCAGGATCCGACCGAGGTTTTGCCTGAATTCCTGTCGCGGATGGTCGGGGCGGGCGTCACGCGGGTGAGCGTTCATGCGCGCAAAGCGTGGCTGGCGGGCCTGAGCCCCAAGGAAAACCGCGACATCCCGCCACTGGACTACGCACTCGTGCAGCGCATGAAGGAGCTTTTTCCCAACCTGCATATCTCGATCAACGGTGGTATCGCCACACTCGACGCTGCCGAGGCCCTGTTGGACCAAGGGCTTGATGGTGTGATGATCGGGCGTGCCGCCTATCACCAGCCTGCCGACATTCTGGGCACGGCGGACAGGCGAATTTTCGGGCAGGGGAGCGATACAACCGCTGAAGAGGCAGTACATGCCATGGTGCCCTATATTGATGCACATATTGATGCGGGCGGACGACTTAATCAGATTACCCGCCACATGATGGGCCTTTTTGCGGGCCGTCCGGGCGCGCGGAACTGGCGTCGCATGTTATCGACAGAGGC
>JBARUV010000238.1:0-11968 GCA_049645905.1 Sulfitobacter sp. | reverse complement strand
GTCCATGGTCACGCGGCCGCCTTCGACAATAGCCTTGTCCTGGCTCCACATAAGGGCCTGCACGAACCAGTTGCCGGTGATGTTCCAACCCCAGAAGATCGGATTGTCGACGCCATTGGTTTTCATGGTCTTGCAGGCCGCGATGACTTCGTCCCATGTTGTCGGCAGTTCGGTGATGCCGCCTTCGCGTAGAATGTCCATGTTGTAGTAGCCAACCGGCAGCGAGATCGAGAACGGCAGGCCGTAGACTTCGTCGTCAAAGGTCGACAGGGACAGCATGGCTTCATGGTAGCCCTCTGTTTCGAAATCGGCCTCAGCGGAAATGAACGGCTCCAGCGACTGGGCGATGCCTTTGTCGACCAGCAGTGCCTGACGGTTCAGACCCTGCATGCTGACGTCGGGCAGGTTGCCGGCAACGGATTCACGCAGGACCGTATTGGTGGCGTCCTCGTAAGATTCATAAGTGGCGCGGAACTTCACTTCGATGTTTGGATGCGCTTTTTGGAAGCCGGGCATCATCGCTTCATAGGTCACGTCAAACAGGTGGCTATAGGGATAGGCGAACTCGATCGTCACCTTGTCCTCGGCGAACACAGCGGTGGCAGACAGGGCCAGCGCTATTGCAGTTACGGTATTTTTCATTATCTTTTCTCCAATTGGTGAGGCTGACGGTTTGGCGATTGGCAGCCTTCAATGATCTTCCCCGTTCGGGGAGGCGAGTATCCCCTTGCGGGGCTATGGGTAGGGCGGGCCGAGGCGCGCCCTACTTCATTCCAGACAGCGTGATCCCTTCGATAAAGCGGCGTTGGGCCAGCAAGAACGCCACGATCAGCGGTGTAACGATAACGGTGGCCGTGGCCATCATCGGGCCAAAGAACGACCCGTCCCCATCGCCCTTGAATTCGCGCAGACCCAGCGGCGGGGTGAACAGATCGCGGTTTCCAGTCACGACGATGCGCGGCCAGAAATAGTCGTTCCAATGTGCCACCACAGAAAAGATCGCGAAGGCCAAGAGCGCGGGGACCGCCGTGGGCAACATGACCCGCCAGACAATGGCCAACTCGGACATCCCGTCCATCCGCGCCGCGTCGATCAGATCGTCGGGCACGGTCATAAAGAACTGGCGCATCAGGAAGATCCCAAAGACCGAGATCGTCCAAGGCACGACAAGGGCCGCGTAGGTATTGGTCAGCCCCAGCTTCGCCAGCCCGATATAAAGCGGCAGGGCAATGGCATGGACAGGGATCAACAGGCAAAACAGGACCAGCCCGAAGACCGCATCGCGCCCCCAAAATTTCAGCTTTGCCAGCGCATAGGCGGCAGGCAGGGCCACAACAACCTGGATCAGAAAAATCGATACAGTGACGATGACGCCATTGAGCAGATAGCGGACAAGCGGTGCTTCGGTGAAAGCCTTGGAATAGTTGAACACCACCGGGCGCATGGAACAGGCCGCCTCGGTCTCGGCCAGCAAGGCCGCCTGCACGCTGGCGTCGTCCTGGCCCGCAAACCGCGCACGGGCGGCTTCGATGTCGGCACGGTTTGGCTGACGCAAGGCGACACAGCGCGGGTCGATCATCATTTCCTGACGGCCAAAGAACCCGCCTTCCCCACGGTCGATTTCACCGGGGCTTTTGAACGAATAGCTGACCATCATATAAAACGGCGCCAGCACGATGATTGTGCCGAGGATCAGCACCAGATGTTTCCACCAGCCACGCGTCATCAGTAGTGCACCTTGCGTTCGACCAGCCAGCGCTGGATAAGGGTTAGAAACATGACGAACAGCAAGAACAACATGGTGATGGCCGAGCCGATCCCGATCAGGTTTTGCTGAATGCCCTTCTCGAAGATCGCGAACATCATCACGTATGCGGATTTGTTCGGCCCACCGCCCTGGGGCCAGAAGGCCTCGATGGTGTCAAAGACTTGAAAGGCGCGTATGCAAGAAATGGTGACGACAAAGACCGTGGTTGGCCCAAGGGCGGGCCATGTCACCAGTCGAAATCGCTCCCAAGCGGAGCGGACCCCATCCATTTCGGCCGCGTGGTAGAGTTCGCGGTGCACCGACGTCAGACCGGCCAAAAACAACACCATGTTGAAACCAAACCCCTGCCAGATGCCGATGAAACAAACCACCCAGATCGCGTAGTCACGATCCCCCAGCCACAAAGGGAAGCCCTCGGCGCAGCCATTTGCAAAGAAGGGCAACGCCTCAAACCACGTCCCGCAGGTCATCTCCAACGTGCGGTTCACCATGCCAATGGTCGGGTGCAGCATGAATTCCCAGGCAATGGCCATGGCCAACAGCGTGGCCATCACCGGCAGGAAATAGATCGTCTTGTAGATATCCCCGATCCGGCCCAGCGAATGGACCAGCAAGGCCGCCCCAAGGCCGAGACCCACGGAAATGGGCACCACGGTGACCACATAGGTAAAGGTCGCGACAAACATCTTTTGGTAAGTCGAGCTGGTGAACAGGCGCTCGTAATTCCGCACCCCGACCCAATCGAAACCGGGATTACCCAGCGAATAATTGGTAAAAGACAAGACACCCGCCACGATGATCGGCACCAGCAGGATCAAAGCCATGAGCGTCAAGGCAGGCGCTACCAACCCCCAGCCTGTGCGCGCTTGCCTGTTGTCGGATTTGGCGATGCCTGCAACGCTGAGATCCACGACCGCCATGTCAGGCCACCTCAGGTGTGCGGGTCGCGGCAAGTTCGACGCGGCGTAGCCGTGTGCCCTCGGCGTCGAACAGGATGGCCGCGCTCAGATCAAAGCTCAGACCGACCTGCGCACCCAGACCCAATCTCTGCCGCTGCGCTGGCATGGCCCGCAGGGTCACCCGCGACCCACCTCTGTCCAGGGAAACTTGGGCAAAGACCTCGGACCCGAGATTTTCGAAATGCACAACCCGTCCGGTCAGACGCGGCGCGGATTGGGTCAATCGGAGGGCTTCGGGACGCAGGCCCATCTGCATGACCTTTGGGCTATCGATGGAGAAACGCGAATTCAAAACCTGATCAAAAACGGTCAGCTCGGTGCCGTTGCGCTCCACCGGCAAGATATTGATCTTGGGCGAGCCGATGAATTCGGCCACGCGAATGTCGTCGGGGTCTTCGTAAATCACATCGGGCGCTGCACATTGCAGAATTTCACCGCCCATCATCACCGCAATTCGGTCAGACATGGTCATGGCTTCGACCTGGTCATGGGTGACGTAGATAAACGTCGCCTTCAGGCGGCGGTGCAGCTCGGCGATCTCGGCTCGGGTCTGAACTCGCAGCTTCGCATCAAGGTTTGACAGTGGTTCATCCAACAAGAACGCCGAAGGATCGCGCACCAAGGCGCGGCCCAAAGCCACGCGTTGCCGCTGCCCGCCGGACAATTGCCCGGGCTTGCGATCGAGAAGTGCTGCGATTTCCAGCATCTCGGCCGCGTGCCGGACCGCCTGAGCAATGTCGTGTTTCTGCGTCCGCGCACCGGGCATGATACCGCCCAGCACCGGCAACCGCTGTAGCGCTGTCATTTGGCGCATCTGCAAAGGCACGGCGATATTCTCGGCCACGGTCAATTGGGGATAAAGCGCGTAGGATTGGAACACCATGGACAGATTGCGATCCGCCGCGCGGACCTGTGTTACATCCGTGCCGCCGATGGCGACGCTGCCGCTCGTCGGTGTTTCCAATCCAGCGATGATCCGCAGCAGGGTCGATTTTCCGCAGCCAGACGGCCCCACCAATGAAATGAACTCGCCATCCTTCACATCGAGGGTCACCCCTTTCAAAACGGAAGTCTCGCCGAAGTCCTTGGTGACAGACGCGATCTGCAGATCCGACATGTGATTCCCCCTTGGTACAGCCAAGCCATAGGCGGTGAGCACAACCGTTTTGTGTCGTCATATTAGTGAAACCGATGGGTTCTATGCGGGGGGCAAAAGGAAAGAACATGCGCCCCAACCACCATCAGTTTGAAGCTTTTGCCTATGTCGTCCGTGAGGGGAGCTTTTCTGCCGCGGCCACACGGCTGGGCGTCACCCAATCCACGATCACGCAACATATTGCAAATCTTGAAAAAGGCGTCGGGACGCTTCTTCTGCTCAGGGGGCGGGATGGGGTGGAACTGACCCCGACCGGACAGGATTTTTACGATCTGGCCGACCGCATGGTCGCCCTGAGCGCTGAAGTCACCGAACGGCTCGAAGGGTTCAATGCCATGAAAGAAGGCCGCCTCAAGATCATCGGAAATGCGCCTCAACCCGCATTGAAGATCATCGCGCGGTTTCAGCGCCGGTTTCCTGATATTCGCGTCGATTTCGGGCTTTATGATTGGACGACTGCCAAATCGATGATCAGCAACCGCCTCGCAGATGTGGGCTTGATCACCGATGCGCCCGATCACGAGCATTGGGAAAGGATTCATATCGCAAGCGCGCAGTATGTGATCTATTGCCGCTGCGATCACCCCTTCGCAAAGCGCGACAAAATTTCACTGTCCGAGCTCGAACAAGAGACAGTCATTGTGCCGGAAAAAGGGTCTCTCACGCGTCGCTTGCTGGACCAAGCTTGCGATCGCTACGACATATCGCTTAACCGCGTGGCCACAATGACGACCTTCCCATTGATGTGCGAAGCGGTGTTGCAAGGAATTGGTGTCGCGTTGTTCTTGCAAAACAGCAGCCTCATCAAAGACAATCTTTGCGAAATTGGCATCGAAGAAATGCCCGAAGCCCGGAACACGTCGCTCATCGCCACCAAAGACCGCACGCGGTTGAAGCTCGTTTCAGAATTCATCAATGCCGCCCTTGAATGAGAAACCCCTGAGCGTAGCCGTGTTGCACGGATCAGCGACGGCTCGGAACGCGCCCTACCCGAGATGGATTTCAGGCGGTGCGTTCGAAATGTGGGCGACCGAGTTCGGTCATCCGGTTCAGCACGCGGACGCCAATCTTGGCCTCCGTTTTCTGGTTCTCGAATGCGCGCGCTTTTAGCTTGGGCCCGATGATCCCCTTCCAGCGACCCATGAGGGTTTCGCCTCGGCTGCGTTGATTATAGCCGGAGGCTTTCTGCCAAGCCATCCGCCCGCGGGCTGCGATGTCGGCGATATGGCAGTCACGCGCCGTCGGATCCTGGCCCGCATTGGCGCTCAGGATCGCGATCTTGGGAGGTGGGATCGTGACCTCGATCGTCGAGCCGAACCGATCGGCAAGCAATTCAGATGTTGGTTCTCCATCATACGCGCCGTCTGCCAGAAAGACAGCAACCGGGCCGTCGACTTGATCAAGCAGGTCCGGCAAGGCCGTTGGATCGCCGACGCTATCCGTGGTCAGATTGGAGCTGACAATCTCGCCAGTGACAAGATCGAGACCGAGGTGCAGCTTGCGCCAAGAGCGCCGTTTGCGCTTGGTTTTATGCTTTTCCTCAAGCCATTCGCCCTCACCGAATATCTTCAGGCCGGTGCTGTCAACGACGAGGTGGATCGCGGCTTGCTTGTCCGCCCTTGGACTCGTCTGCAATGTCAGGCCGTTGCCCCGGCGAGACAGGGTTGAGAAATCCGGTACTGCGATCTCAACCCCCAGTATTCCCGCGATGCTGCGCATGAAGCCTTGGGTCTGGCGAAGCGGTTGCTTGAAAACCATGCCCAAGGTCAGACAAATTTCAATCGCCAGATCAGAGTAGCGGGGCTGCCCGCCACGCGTCGTTCGGCGCGCCGCCGACCACAGGCCAAGCGCCTCATCGCTGATCCAAACTGTCAGATCACCGCGCTGCCTCAATCCCTCGTTGTATTCAGCCCAGTTGGTCATCCGATGCTTCTGCTTAGGGATCTTTGCTCGGCAATTAGCGTTGAACTTGTGCGGCATTCACAACATCCTGATGAGAACAAACCGCGTCAGTACCAGCCAACCGCCGATCTATGCAACACGACCAACTGGAACCATGAGAAAAACTGGAACGTGCAGGAAGCCGCTTTCAACGGCAGTTCACATTACGATTTGCCTGTAATTCTGCGATGGATAACCGCGAACATTGGCGTCCACCACGTGCATCATCTGGCTTGCCGCATTCCTTTTTATCGGTTGGCCGATGTGGTCCGAGATCACGAAATTCTGTCTCAACATCAGCGCCTTACGATCTGGGAAAGTTTCCACTGCGCCCGACTTCATCTCTGGGACGAGAAGAGCCGAAAACTCTTGTCATTTTCAGCAGCTCGGGAAGTTCAAATATGACCGGTACTGGTGAAAAACTCTAGCCTTGATCGGCGCTGCAAGCACTGGTCACAGAAAGAACAGGTGCAGCGTCTGGTCGCAGAGTTCTTGGCGAAGCTGGCAGAGGATGGTTTACCTGCGCAGCCAGGGCCGAAACACAAGCCGCCCAAGTATATCTCGGAAACCGATCCGGATGCCGCCTAGTCATTGAAAGATGGGCCAAGCCGCTTCAGCTAAGAGGACAATTATCTGATCGACACTGACCACGGCATCATCGTGGATGTGGAGGCGACACCTGCACGGCTTTCGCAGGAGATCGTAGCCACCAAAGCCATGCTGGAACGCAGTGCCAGACGGCATGACTTCCAACCAGATCGGATCGCCGCTGATAGGTCTTGCGGCACGGGGGCCATTTCTGGCGTGGTTGTTGAAACGCGAGATCACACCGCATATTCCTGTGCTGGACCGCAAACACCAGACCATGAGTAAATACGACCTCAGCCACTTCCAGTATGACCCGAAGCGTGGTAGCTATACCTGCCTCGAAGGTCTTGAGCTGAAACTGCGCAGTGCGGACGAGAACACCAAGGTCAAACGGTATCGAAGCACTACAAAAATCTGTGGCGGCTGTCCGATCCGCAAGGCCTGCACTGACGCCCCGTTGCGAAACAATCACCCGCCCCAAGGACGAGGTAACCCGCCAAACCGTGTGGGAATTGCGGCATAGGAGGTGAGCCGACGACGGCGTAAAAAGGTCGAGATGTTGTTTGCCCATCTGAAACGACATCTCTCGGCAAAGCCCAATGCCTTAATTGGACCGATACCTGCTACTGTCATCAACCTCTCACAATTTCCTCTGCCGCTGATCAGCAAATACTGAGGAGTGTCGGAGCCGGCCCGGTTCTGGCGCTATGCGCGCGCCAACTCGTGTAGATTTAGCAACAAAGCGCTCCAGACAAGTTAGGGGTGCGCCGCGCAGCCGGAATGAGACCCAAGCGATACTCCGGAAGGGTCCGCAGTTGATAAATTTCGGCATGCTGAATGCCCTCAGGTCTATGCCGATCCTGATCGATGAGTTGCAATTACATCCACAAGCCACTAAGTATGGTTCTCAAGGAATGCTGTTTTCTTCGGTTAAGGCGCACCGCCTGCCCACGCGAACCGCACGCCATCATCATTACAATTCAGCTGTCATGTCCCTGCGAACAGGGTCTGATGTTTGGGAAGGTTGCCGATGTCATCGCGCACGACCACATCATTTGTGACTTTCAATCATTCGTTCGTCGTGGCCGGCTATACGGACGAATTGCCTGCGGGCAGGTACCAGATATTGGCGGAAGATGAAGTCCTGCGCAGCGCGAGTTTCGCGGCTTACCGCAGAACGGCGACATATCTTCTTGTTAAGGCACAAGCGGCACCAATTGAGCTTCGCCCGGTCGATTATCGCGATCTGAAACTGGCGCTCGCGCAGGATCAGGCAATCACTCATTAAACAATACAGTGCGGCGGCGCTTTCTCCGTCAGAAGGATCAATCAATGACTTTTCCAGAATGGACGAAACCCGGGGTTTACGGCGCAATCATCGGGGCCGTTGCCGTATCCATCTTCGGCTTTACGTGGGGTGGCTGGACCACAGGCGGTAGTGCGGCAGAATTGGCACAAAGCCATGCGTCTGAAGAAGTGACGCTGGCAATGGTGCCCGTCTGTCTGGACATGTCAGCCGCGGATCCTGAACGTATCACGAAGCTGGCAACCGTTCGCGACGCCACAGGTTACAAGCGCCGCAACGCCATGATGGAAACTGGGTGGGCAACGCAGCCTGGCTCAGATGCGCCAAGCCGCGATCTTGCAGACGCCTGCATCGAAGGACTGGCGCTTGATGGATCTTAATTCCCAAGCTAATTCGACACGAACAAAAGCAACGACTGTCGAGTCTCGTGCAGGAGTTGTCATGGCACTTTTCACGCTATCCATTTGCGCCATATTCTTTTGGGGTATGCCAGTCTTTGCCGAATCTTCATCTCCAGAGGTTCCGGCAAATGCCAGCGCGAAAAGCTATGGTGGTGGGTGGGAGTGCAACACCGGCTACAGAATTGACGCCAACGCCTGCGCCGCTGTAGTTGTTCCGGAAAATGCCTATGGTACGCGGCGTTCCTATGGCTCTGGCTGGGCGTGCCTGCACGGCTTTCGTACAAGTGAGGACGCATCCTGTGTCGCCGTTGTTGTTCCCGAAGGCGGGTATCTGGAACCCTCTGGCGCGCGTTGGCAATGCCTACGCGGTTATTTAAAGGCGGATAACACCTGTCTCAAAATCGACTTACCTGAAAATGCCTACCTTGTGGATGGCACCTATGGATCATCATGGGCCTGTGCACGCGGGTTTGAGAAGCTGCGGGATGCCTGCGCAGAGATTGCGGTCCCGCTCAATGGCTACCTGAATAACTCCGGGTACGGCAAAGCCTGGACATGCGAACGGGGCTACTTTGCAAGAGACGGTTTATGTGAAGCTGTTGCGGTCCCCTCAAACGCTTATTTTGATGACGCAACGTACGGGGTAGGCTGGAAATGTGCACGGGGCTATGCCGCCAAACGCGACAGTTGTGAAGCGATAGACCTGCCGCAAAGCGCCCATCTGGACAGATCCGGCAACGGCTGGGAATGCGATGACAATTTCCAGCAGTCAAAGGGCGAATGCGTCCTTTCCAACTGAATATCCGAGGCCTGTAAAGCGCGTCTTTCGGGGCTCATTTTTTGCGACAAGGGCAATGCCGCCAAGCGCACGCCAACTCTAAAGGGACAGACCGTGGAAACCGAACTCAAGACCGTAGATGCCATCCGGCACAATCTCAAAGGTGGCCAAAAACTACGAATGGACCAACCGCTTAACCGTCAATCCCCGTCGCAGCTTCGTGCGAACTTGCCGCCTACTGCGGTTGTGTATTGCGAGGGCAATTTCGCGCAAATTGACGGAAAGACCGCAAACGGTCTTATCCGTCATTCAGAGGCCTATCGCATCGTTTCAGTCATCGACAGCACCAATGGTGGAAACGACAGCGGGTTCATGCTTGATGGCGTGACCAATCATATCCCCATCTTCAATAGTCTCCAAGAGGCTACCATGCATCAGGCTGTGATCCCGGACACGTTTATCTATGGGATGGCGCCATCCTCTGGCACGCTTTCTCCGTCAGATCGCGCCGTCGTTCTGGATGCTATCGCACTTGGCATGAACATTGTCTGCGGATTGCATGAATACCTGAGCGAAGATGCCGAGATTGCCCTGTTCGCAGCCGAGCGCGAAGTGACAATCCGGGATATCCGCAAGCCAAGGCCGAGCAAGGATATGCGTTTGTTTGACGGGAGCGTGGCGCACGTGAGGGCGGTGCGGATCGCGGTGCTGGGGACCGATTGCGCTATCGGCAAACGCACAACGGCAACTGTTCTGACACGTGCCCTAAATAAAAAGGGTATCAAAACAGTCCTCATTGGCACCGGCCAGACCGGCCTTATGCAGGGTGCGAAATACGGTGTAGCAATGGACGCCGTGCCCCCGCAATTTTGTTGCGGAGAACTTGAGCGTTCGATTGTCGCAGCCTCTGACGCCGAACACCCCGAGGTGATCGTGATCGAAGGACAGGGTGCGTTAAGCCATCCTGCCTTCTGCACATCCGCGTTTATCTTGCGTGGCAGCCAACCTGATGCGGTGATCCTGCAACATGCGCCAAAACGTGCCCATCGCTGCGATTTCCCCGATATGCCCATGCCCAAACCTGTGGACGAGATTGCCCTGATCGAAGGTTTTGCCGACACCAAAGTCATCGGTCTAACCATCAACCACGAGGGTATGACGGAGGCTGAAATCAGTACAACGATCACGGCGCAATCGCAAAAGCTGGGCTTGCCTGTAACAGATGCGCTGAGACTTCCGACAGCCCATATGGTCGCGATGGTTCTGTCGGCTTATCCAGGACTGTCCGACAGGCCATCGGTAGCCGCCATATGAAAACACCCCGCATGGAGGTGGATCTGTACAAGATACGCCACAATGCAAGGACCCTAGTTGGGCGATTGGCGTCTCTTGGTATCAGTGTTTCAGGTGTGACAAAGTCTGTTTGCGGACACCCGGACATCGCTCGGGCAATGCTGGACGGCGGTGTTGTGGGCCTTGCAGATGCGCGGATCAACAACGTGCAGCGCTTGCGTTGTGCGGGCATCACCGCCCCCATTGCAATGATCCGAACACCTATGATGGGACAGGTGGAGCAGGTCGTGCGCACCTGTAACACCAGCTACAACACGGAGAGAAGCGTTATCTTATCGCTGGCCACTGCTGCTGTTCGGCAGCATACAGTTCATAATATAATTCTGATGGTCGAGATGGGCGATATGCGTGATGGCATAAGGCCCGAAGAGACAGCAGATATAGCGCGGCAAATAGTCAGTATGAAAGGGCTCGCGCTCAGGGGTATTGGTGCCAACTTTGCCTGCCTCAATAATTCGCCCCCTACAGGGGCGAATATGATAGCTTTGTCTTCTCTTGCAGATGAGGTCGAAGGCAAGTGCGGCCCCCTCGTTGATGTGGTCTCCGGCGGCAACTCGGCCAGTTTACCCTGGGCATTTGCGGCCCGTCCGAAAGGTCGGGTAAATAATCTGCGGATTGGAGAAGCGATTCTTCTGGGTGTTGAGCCCATATCCGGAGATCAGATCGACGGGCTATACACGGATGCGTTTTCATTTGTAGCTGAAATCATCGAGAAGAAACTGAAGCCGGAATCTGTCACACTTACTAGTCCTTCCCTCGCGGGGCTGCGACTTGCACGTCAAAGCGAACCCACGGAACACTTGATCCTTGCGATCGGGCAACAGGACACAGACACACTTGGCCTCTCAATGCCTTTGGGGGTCAAATATGTTGGTGCAACGAGTGACCATCTGGTGCTCCAGATGGCCAGACCCACGCAGGACGTTGGAAGAGAATTGAAGTTTCGATTGAATTACAGCGCCTTGATGCGCGCCATGGCCGCCCCAGACATCACAATAAAGCTGCTCAATCAAGCGCCTCGACCGAAGGTTAATCCTCCCAAACATTCTCACCCGAATCTTGCATTGGTTTAATTCGCCAAGGAGACTAAAATGGCAAAGATTAAGAAGACGTCCGTATTCACGGCTTCCGCCCCCCCACCAGAAACACCCATCGACAAGACCACACGGATTGTGCGGAAAATAGTCGACTCAGAGGCGGAGAAGCGCAATAGCAAAAGCGCTCGCTTGCGTAAAGCGCGTCTTGAAAGAGAGGCCGGTTCACCCCCAAAGCAGAATGGCACAAACAGCAAGGCTTCACCCAAGAAGGGCGGAAAACGATGATTGTTGGTAAATAGTTTCCTATAACGTCATTTAGATTTCGTAACCGTAATTCGGCTTCTGCCGGATGTGGTACTTTAAAAGTATAAAACGACTGCTGAATTTTGCGCTGTATCGGGAATGTCGCTAACAAATATGTCTTTGGAACCACAAACGGGGGCATTGGGGACACTCTCTAAGGACTTTCAGGATCGTAGAATGCTCCCTATCGACTGCCCTTAGCAGGTTGAATGGCGACTCTGCGCGCGAAGCTGGATGCTATGGTCGATAAAGTACGCGAAGTAGGGAATAAACCTGCACCAATCGTCCTTGCCTCAGGTGGGGGGTGTGGATGCCGACTATATCTGGTATCGCCGATCCGAAATGAAACGAACTTGCGCGATCTGGTTGAGCCCTGTG
>JBARUV010000237.1:0-2597 GCA_049645905.1 Sulfitobacter sp. | reverse complement strand
TGAAATCACGACCTGCGGCGCAATCAGCAGCAAGGGTAACCACCAGCCCCGAAAGGTGACGCGCTTTTCCATCAATCCGCCTTCTGTTGCTTAAAGGGGCAAGCCCGTCACGGGCTTGCCCCTGTCGTTACAGGTTAGCGGTTGGCTGTTTCGAACCGGCGCAGGAGCGCGTCGCCACGGGTTTTCGCGCTGTCCATGGCTTCTTGCGCAGTCTTGTCACCCGACCAGATGCCTTCCAGCTCTTCGTCGATGATGCCGCGAATCTGGTCAAACGACCCCAGACGCAAGCCTTTGGAATTGGCTGTCGGCTCGTTGGTTGTCATCTGGATTACAGCGATATCCGTCCCCGGGTTTTCATCATAGAAACCCGAGGCACGGGTCAATTCACCAGCCTCAACAGTGATGGGCAGGTAGCCCGTGTTCTGGTGCCATGCAGCCTGAACTTCAGCGGAAGACAGGAAGCTCAGAAACTCTCCGGCGCCCTTGTATTCCAGATCATCGTGACCCGACATCACCCAGAGGGATGCACCGCCAATGATGGTGTTCTGCGGCGCGTTACCAACACCTTCCCAATAAGGCAGCGGACGTACATCAAAGGCAAACTGAGCCTCGGATTTGATCCCTGCATAGCCAGCCGAGCTTTCGGTGAACAACGCACAATCACCTGCACGGAAGTTCGCGCCGCCTTCGTTGCGCCGCCCCGTATAGATGAATTTTCCGTCCTTGGCCCATTCGCCCATTTTCGTCAGATGGGCCACCTGTGCTTCGCCGTTCAACGTCAGTTCCGTATCGAGCCCGGCAAATCCGTTCTCCTTGGTCGCGAAAGGCACATCGTGATAGGCGGACAGGTTCTCGACGTGGATCCAGCTTTGCCATGCGGTGACCAACGGGCATTCCTCGCCGCCCGCTTTTAGCTGATCCAGCACCGCGTCTACATTCTGCCATGTAGACAGGTCAGTGTCCGGATCAACACCTGCCGCAGTCATCGCGTCGCGGTTCACCCAAAGGACGGGTGTTGATGCGTTGAAAGGCAGTGACAGCATGTCACCCTCGGTGGTCGTGTAATAGCCTTTGACCGCACCAATGTATGAATCGGGGTCAAACGCGGCACCGCTTTCTGCCATCACTTCGTACATCGGTTTGATCGCGCCTTCAGCCGCCATCATTGTTGCGGTTCCAACCTCGAACACCATCAAAATATGGGGTTGCTCCTGTGCGCGGAATGCAGCGATGCCTGCGTTCAATGTTTCCGAGTAATTGCCTTTGTGGCTTTCGACGACGACATAGTCGCTTTGGCTGGCGTTAAACTCTTCAACTTGTGCTTTTACCAGTTCGCCAAGGCGTCCGGTGAAGGCGTGCCAGAATTGCACTTCAGTTTCCGCCATTGCCGCAACGGGCGACAAAAAGGTCGAGACGGCGAGCGCCCCAAGTATAGATTTCTTCATATTTCCTCCCAAGTGCCTAAACGGCGCTCTCTCCCATGATGTGGACGGACATTGGCCCACATTCTTGTTAACTCCAAAACGATACACGCCCGTCAGTATAATTCAAGGTTGCAGACTTTTGGAATTATCGGGTACCGGCAGGCGGGCTAACCTGATGCGAACTCAATGGTACAACTTACGCATCGAAAGGAGCACCGCCGTCAGGCACCGGTGACGCGCCAGATGATGTCACCTACATCATCCGCCATCAAAAGCGACTTTCGATCTGGTCCGATCGTTACCCCGACCGGCCGTCCGTAGGCGATCTTTTCATCGTCAGACAGGAAGCCCCAGAGGATGTCACGAGACGGGCCACTTGGGGCGCCATTCTCAAATGGCACAAAGATCAGCTTGTAGCCGCTGAGTATTGAGCGGTTCCATGAGCCGTGCTGGCCAATGACCATGCCGTCGCCAAATCCGGGCAGCGTACCTTTTGGCATCCAACACAATCCGAGAGAGGCGGTATGCCCGCCCAAAGCAAAATCCGGCTTGATCGCCTTGGACACCATCGCCGCGTCTTGCACGACACGGTCATCCACAGTGTCGCCCCAATAGCAGTAGGGCCATCCGTAAAACCCGCCATCTTTCACCGAAGTCAGATAGTCGGGGGGCGTCTCATCACCAAGGCCATCGCGTTCGTTTACAACCGTCCAGAGCACGCCAGTATTTGGTTCCCATGCGGTGCCAACAGCATTTCGCAAGCCAGAGGCAAAGATTCTGGCTTTTTCGGTGGCAACATCCAGTTCCCAGATGGTTGCGCGGCCTTCTTCAACCTCCATGCCCTGATCAGCGATATTGGTCAGCGATCCTACGCCGGCATAGATTTTGGAAGTGTCGGGTGAAACAATTAGAATTCGGGTCCAGTGGCCACTTGGCTTGAAATCCACCAGCTTTCTTCCTGCCCCGGTCAGAGACGTCGAATCCGGGGTATAGTCAAAGACGAAGATACCGTCGGTGTTGCCGATAAAGAACTGCTCGCCGATCAGCGCCATACCGAAGGGTTGATTTTGGGTCTCAACAAAGATTTCACGTGTCTCGGCCACCCCGTCCCCGTCGCTGTCTCGCCACAAAGAAATACGGTTCGCGCTTGTGCCTATGGCCTTGGCCCTGCGC
>JBARUV010000236.1:0-1756 GCA_049645905.1 Sulfitobacter sp. | reverse complement strand
CGATAAGTCGGGGCTGCGCAAAGCCGAGATCGCAAAAGCGATGGAGCAAGCCTTCTGCGACACGCCGCAAGAGGCGGCTGGTCTGACGGCACAGGCGGCCGCTAAAACATCTCGTTGGTTACCAGATGGGATGGCTGTTGGGGGTGAGGAAACTGAACAAACGCAACCAGACACGGTTGAAGTTGATGCAGTCGTCCCTGCAGACGACGCGGACGCCCTGCCCGCGTTCATGAGCGACGCCGCTTAACTCCATAATTCATACGGTGCGCCATTTGGACCGTCCCCATCCCACCAAGGGATCGGGGGCGGTCCTATCGCGCTGTCGGGCAAACCAGTGCCGAATGGGTCGGCCATCCCGCCATGGAGAAAGATCATGAACCAGGCAACACAATCCGCAGCCGAACACACTGAAGACGATGTAACCAAACCTGCGACGGCGGCGATTATTGCGAAGCAAAACGATGCGTTCCGCACATCCTTAACCGGATCGGTCGAAGCACCCGGTGTCCTACCCGGCAAACTTGTCATGACAGCTGGTATCGCCGCACAAAGCGATGAATTCCGGGCTGCGCTCATCGAGGCGCTGGTCGCCTTCGATGCCTTCGATATGGATAGCGATCCTTACGGACTGCACGAAATGGGGGTGCTCAAGATCGAAGGCGAACGCGTCTGGTTCAAATTCGACTTGTTCGATGAGAACTTTGAGTACGGCTCCGAGGCCCCCGCCGATCCCGCGCGCACCTGCCGTGTCCTGACGCTGCTGTTTCCGTCCGAATACTAAACCGCCAAAGCACTCATTGAAATCTGGACCGTTCTCGTGATCGAGGACGGTCCTATCCGTCTGACGGGTTTCACAAGGGGCCGGATGATCTGGTCCCGCCCGTCACGGAGACCAGTCAAATGGCTAAACCCTGCGATTACAAAGTCACCCTTTACCCCGCCCACAAAGATGGCGGTTTCGTCGTCACCAAATACGACATTTTTGGTGGCACCTATCACAGCAAAGAGTTTACCGCCGCCGGGATGGACGATCTCGTCGATCAGGTCACGCATTTCGCGATGGAACATGGCGAAGGCTGTAACGCGTCCGTGCGCTGCCTCGCGCCGCGCAAACCGCCCGGCTTCAAAAAGGCCACCGAGAACCTCTATTTTAACCTGTTGAGTAAGGAGCAGTTTGAGGCGGCAGAGGCCAAGAAGGCCGAGAGCGCGGCCGCCTGAACGATCTAAAACAACACTTCGACATCAAGGCTCGCCTGTTACGGCGGGCCTTTTTCGTTTTGTGACATCACACATCAGGAGAAACACGATGGATACGCCAATTCACGAAGAAACCTACCGCGACCACACCATCAAGATCATCCATGACCCCGATCCCGAAAGCCCCCGCGAGTATGACAATCTCGGCACGATGAATTGCTGGCACCGGCGCTACAATCTTGGTGACAAGCATGACCATGGAGATCCGCGTGATCTGCTGATCGACCTCTGTGACCTCGATAGCGATACCGAACTATCGATGAATACGCTGTTCGAGCGGGCGTCGAGGCGCGCCATCATCCTGCCGCTCTATCTCTATGATCACAGCGGCATCACCATGAACACCACGGGGTTTCGTTGCCCGTGGGATTCCGGCCAGGTCGGCTACATCTATGTGACGTTGGAAGAAATCCGCACGGAACACAGCGTCACCCGCGTTTCAAAGAACATGCGCGCGAAGGTCGCAGATTATCTGCGCCAAGAGGTCCAAACCTATAAC
>JBARUV010000235.1:0-47259 GCA_049645905.1 Sulfitobacter sp. | reverse complement strand
GCCCATAGGTGCCACACGGGGTGACAGGCCGCCTGTGACGGCCGCCTCTGCTTCGGCCAGGCAGGCCCGTAGTTCATGCAGGGTTTGTCCGCCAAATGAAACGGCCAGAAACAGACCATCGGCCCGCAACGCGCGGCGGCACTGGATCAACTGGCCAATTGGATCGTTGGCCCAATGCAAGGCCATCGCGTGAATAACCAGATCATGCGCCGCTGTCTCCAAAGGCAGTACTTCGGTCGCGTCAATAACTTTTGCCTGTCCAAACCGCTGCGCCCAAAAGGCAGGATGTCCCGTCGTGATCGCTGTGGATGTAAAGGACTTGTTAACCACTTCCAGCCGATCCTGAAGCTCGTCGGCAGCGGTCTCATGCAAGAATAATGCCGCCTCCGTGCTGCGGGCACGGTGCAAGGCAAGCGTTTTGAGGTCGGTCAATATCGGCGGTGTTGTCATAAAGGATCCATATGATGTTGGCAGGTGGAATTCAAACCGCGCTGCGGGTTATTTATCCGGCCCGCTGCCTGACCTGTGGCTCTGTTGTGGACAGTGACTTTGGCCTGTGCGGGCCGTGTTGGCGCGATACGTCCTTTATCGGGGGAACGGTTTGTGACTGTTGCGGCGTGCCCCTCCCGGGTGTGGATCAAGGTGACACGCCGCACTGCGACGCCTGCATCGAATCGCCTCGCCCGTGGGCGCAGGGCAGGGCGGCGCTGCTGTATAATGATACGGGTCGCAAGCTGGTGCTGGCTTTGAAGCACGGGGACCGTCAGGAAATCGCACATCCCGCAGCGCTGTGGATGGCCGATGCGGTGCGTGGCTGCCTCGAACCCGATACGCTGATTGCCCCCATCCCGCTGCATTGGTTGCGTATGCTCAAGCGGCGATACAATCAATCTGCCCTGCTGGCGCGCGCGTTGGCCGCGCAGTTGCAGGCTGAGTATTGCCTGAATCTTTTGCAACGGCCCAAAAACACCCGTTCGCTTGAAGGGCAAAGCCGTGCCGAAAGACAGGAAACCTTGCGCGACGCGATCTGCGTTAACCCGAAACTGGGCGAGGTGATCCGCAGTCGGCCAATCCTGCTGGTGGATGATGTGATGACCTCTGGCGCCACGCTAGACGTTGCGACTAGGGCCCTTCTGCAGGCGCAATCGGGGTCAGTTCGCATTGTGACACTGGCGCGCGTGGCAAAAGATACCTAAATCTACTTTCAACAGATGTTTGAAAGGATCAGGCACATGAAACCTGTCGAAATCTACACTTCGCCGTTGTGCGGTTATTGCCATATGGCCAAGCGCCTGCTGACCTCCAAAGGCGTCAGTTTTTCCGAGGTTGACGTGCTGTCCAACCCCGAGCGCAAGGCAGAAATGGTGCAGCGCGCCAATGGCGGGCGCACGGTACCGCAAATTTTCATAGGCGATACCCATGTGGGTGGCTCTGACGAACTGCATGCGCTGGAGCGTGCAGGTAAACTCGACGCGCTGCTGGCGGCCTGATGAAAGCCGCGCTGTGCCAGTTGAATGTGTCGGATGATCCTGCCGCAAATTTGGCGGTCACGCGCCAGATGGTGCGGGATGCTGCGATGCAAGGTGCGGAATTTGTTCTGACGCCAGAGGTCAGCAATTGCGTGTCGACCAGCCGCAAGCACCAGCGCAGCGTTCTACAGCACGAGGGTGATGATATCACCCTTGCGGGACTACGCGAAGAGGCAAAGACGCACGGGATTTGGTTGCTGATCGGGTCATTGGCCCTGTTGACCGAGGATGCGGACGGACGATTTGCAAACCGTTCTTTTTTGATCTCTCCCAAGGGGGATATCATCGCGCGGTACGACAAGATTCATATGTTCGACGTGGATATAGATAAAACAGAATCCTATCGCGAATCGTCTGGGTATCGGCCCGGTGGGCAGGCTGTTCTGGCGGATACGCCTTTTGCAAAGATCGGCATGACTGTCTGTTACGATGTGCGGTTTCCGGCGCTCTACCAGGCTTTGGCGCAGGCGGGCGCCCAGATCCTCACGGTTCCGGCAGCGTTTTCACCCGTGACGGGTGCCGCACATTGGCATGCGCTACTACGGGCGCGGGCGATTGAGACGGGGTGCTTTGTTCTGGCTCCTGCGCAGACGGGCACGCACGCAAGTGCCCGTCACAAGACGCGCGATACCTACGGTCATTCACTGGCGGTCGCCCCTTGGGGCGAGGTTTTGATTGACGCAGAAGATGAACCCGGCGTTTACATCTTTGATCTGGATATGGAAAAATGCGCGGCAGCACGGGCCAGAGTGCCCAGTCTGGCCAACAAACGGGCTTTTTCACTACCCTGATCGGGTTTCATTTATGGTTGATGACACAAACAATGTTGCGATTCTTCTGTTCAGCGAATTGCTGGCTGTGGACCAATCCGTACGCAACCGTCTGACGCGTGTCCTGCCCAAGGGCATGGAAATCTCTCATTTTTCGGTCCTCAACAACCTTGTCTGGAACAAGGGTGAACGCGCACCTGCCGAGCTGGCAGAAACGCTCAACGTGACCCGTGGTGCCATGACAAATACGCTGAGCAAACTGGAGTGGGCGGGTTACGTGCATATCCGCCCTGATTGGGAAGATGCGCGGCGCAAGATGGTGGGCATCAGCCCGGCGGGGCGGCAGGCCCACCAGGCGGCTGTTTCCGCCATAACGCCCATGATCAATCAGGTCGTTGATGAAATTGGCGAGGAACAGGCCCGCGCCGCCCTGCCGATTCTGCGAGAGATCAGGAAGAAGCTGGTTTAAGGCTTGCTGTCACGTAGTTCACGCTCAGATCGCGGTCAGACAGGCTCCATGACCAGCCAAGCGGATTGAATACAAATCCTTTGCGGTCTACCGGTTCGAGTCCTGCTTTTGACAGCAGATCAAACAATTCGTCCGGAGTGATGAACTTTGACCATTCATGCGTTCCCTTCGGCAGCCAACGCATGACATGTTCGGCACCAATGATCGCCATCATGAAAGACTTGGGATTGCGGTTGATTGTAGAACAGATGTGCAGTCCGCCGGGTTTCAGCAAATCGTGACACGCGATGAGATAGTCAATCGGCGACGCGACGTGCTCTACCACTTCCATATTCAGCACTGCATCGAATTGCTCGCCCGCCTGGGCCATTGCCTCTGCGGTGGTGTGGCGATAATCGATCGTCAGGCCCGATTGTTCTGCGTGTATCTTTGCAACAGGGATATTGCGTTCAGCCGCATCCGCACCAACTACTTCGGCACCAAGCCGCGCCATGGGTTCGGCAAGTAGCCCGCCACCACAGCCGATATCCAGAATACGCAGCCCTTTGAACGGTTCATGTGATTTCAGGTCACGATCAAATTCGCCTGCAATCTGGCTGGTGATGTAATCCAACCGGCACGGATTCAGCATATGCAGGGGCTTGAACTTGCCATTCAGGTCCCACCATTCTGCCGCCATTGCTTCAAACTTGGCAATTTCCGCGGGATCTACTGTTGATTGGGCGGGGGTGTTGAATGTTTTGGTTTCCATGTCACGGCACCTATGTTTCTGTGGTTTCAAACATTATATAGGGCCGCGATGGACAAGTATCCCGACCAAAAGCGCGCAGTTCAGTATCTTTATCCGCCCGTTGATCCCTACGATCAGCGGATGTTGCCCGTTGGGCAAGGGCATCAGATCTATGTCGAACAATGCGGCAACCCTGAGGGCATCCCTGTTGTGGTGCTGCATGGCGGTCCCGGAGGCGGGTGCAGCCCGTCGATGCGGCGCTATTTTGATCCGTCGAAGTTCCGTGTGATTCTTTTTGATCAGCGTGGCTGCGGGCGTTCCAGGCCTCATGCATCGGTTACAGACAACACCACATGGCATCTGGTTGAAGATATCGAACTGATTCGAAAAACTCTGGGAATTGCCGATTGGGTGATTTTTGGCGGGTCTTGGGGGGCCACGCTGGCGCTGATCTATGCGCAGACCCATCCAGCGGTCGTGCGTCATCTGGTTCTGCGCGGTGTCTTTCTGATGACACAAGCCGAACTTGACTGGTTTTATGGGGGCGGTGCCGGAAAATTTTGGCCCGAGGTCTGGCAGCGCTTTGTCGAGATTGTCCCCGAAGACGAGCGCGCCGATCTGATTGCCGCTTATCACCGTCGGTTGTTTTCCGGTGATCTGGCACAGGAGCAGCGATACGGCCGTGCATGGGCGGCGTGGGAAAATGCGCTCGCGTCGATCCATTCATCCGGCAACTCAGGTGAAGGGCCGGCGGACTACGCACGCGCCTTTTCACGGTTGGAGAATCACTATTTCACCAACGCGGGATTCCTTGAATTTGATGGTCAGATTCTCGCGCACATGAACCGGATCGCACATATTCCCGGTGTTATCGTGCAGGGGCGGTATGACATGATCTGCCCGCCGACCAGCGCCCATGCGATTGCGCAGAATTGGCCAGCGGCCGAACTCAAGATGGTGCGCAATGCCGGTCACGCGCTGTCCGAGCCGGGCATCAGCGCCGAACTGGTGCGCGCAATGGACGGGATCGCGGCGTTATGAGCAAGCGGGACCCTCATATGGATCGCCGCGCGCTGTTTGCCAGCGCCGCCGCTGCGGCACTGCTTGCCGCATCGGGTGTGTCTGCTTCGGGTATTCCACGCAAAGGCGGGCGTTTGCGCATGGCGCTTTCCGGTGCGGCGCGCAGCGATACCTGGGCCTCGACCGACGGGCTGTTTATGCAGGTTGCCCGCCAAGGGTTGGTGTTTGATTCGCTGACGGAGGTCGCCGCTGACGGTACCCTGCGCGGTGAGCTGGCTACGGGTTGGCAGGCAAGCAACGATGCACGTGTCTGGCAGTTTGATATTCGCAAGGGGGTCAAGTTTCATGATGGCGCACTCCTAACCGCACAGGATGTCGTAGCTGCTCTTGATCCTTTGATTGATGGTGTCGTCGGCAGTACGGGACCGCTTGGGGTTAGGATTGTTCTGGAAACGCCAGATCCGGGGCTTCCGCTCCGCCTGGCACATCCCGACTTTGTGATTCGGGCGTCACACGCATCTCAGGACGGGATCGGCACAGGGCTGTACCGTGTGACGCATTTCGCGCCTGGCCAGCAATTGCTGGCGACGCGTGTTGAAGGTCATTACAAAGGTGATACTGCGGGTTGGTTTGATGAGGTCGAAATCGTCTCGATCCCTTCCGAACCTGTACGCGCAGAGGCGCTGGGCGGGTATCTGATTGACGCGGCTGATCTTTCGGATGCCGAATTGCTGGCAGGATTGCCCGATATCATTTTGCTGCCCAACAATAGCAGCATGATGCAGGCGGTGTCGCGCGATCTGGCACAACCCGCACAGATCGGTGCACAGCGCGCGATGGACAATTTGCGTGCAGCAGAACGCTGGTGGTTTGCCTGAGGGGTTGCAGACTCCCGCAGCGCGACGTATATGGATTTCAACAGCGGTACGTTCGGGTCCAAACCAAACGCCCCACCGATCTTGAACACGGGCCGCGCGCCCGTTTTTTTGTGCCTAAGGATAACATGACCAACGATCTGCCCAGCTCAAACACTTTGATCGCCAAAGCAGCCATCGACCGCCGCATGGCCGAGATTATCACTCCGGTGATTGAGGATCTCGGCTTTGAACTGGTGCGCGTGCGGTTGATGTCGGGCAAGACCACGACCCTGCAAATAATGGCAGACAGGCCCGAGGGTGGTATCGAGGTCGATGATCTGTCGGTGATCACGCAGTCGATTGGTGCCGTTCTGGATGTCGAAGACCCGATTCTGGATGAGTACACTCTTGAGGTTTCCAGCCCAGGGATTGATCGCCCGCTGACGCGGCTCAAGGACTTTGACATGTTCGAAGGCTATGAGGCCAAGATCGAAACCGACGAACTGATCGACGGCCGCCGCCGCTTCAAAGGCGAGCTGGCAGGCGTTGAGGGTGACGAAGTGCTGATCAACGTGGCCGAGGGCACGATTGGTCTGAAGTTTGACTGGTTGTCTGACGCCAAGCTGGTGCTGACTGACGAGTTGATTAGCGAAATGCTGCGCCAGCGCAAAGCCTCCGGTGCAATAGATGAAACCAAGTTTGACGACATCATAGAAGAAGCCCCCCAGCGGGGTGAAAATGTTGAAGAGTCCTCTGAGGGAGACGACTAATGGCCATTACATCCGCCAACCAGCTTGAGTTGCTGCAAACCGCCGAAGCTGTCGCGCGTGAAAAAATGATCGACCCTGCGCTGGTGATCGAAGCGATGGAAGAATCGCTCGCCCGTGCGGCAAAGTCACGCTACGGCGCGGAAATGGACATTCGCGTGGCCATCGACCGCAAGACGGGCCGCGCCACTTTCACGCGCGTGCGCACCGTAGTTTCTGATGAAGAGCTCGAAAATTATCAGGCCGAGTTCACCGTCGATCAAGCCAAGCAGTACATGGAAAACCCTGAAGTGGGTCAGCAACTGGTTGAAGAGGTCCCTCCGGTCGAGATGGGCCGCATCGCCGCTCAATCCGCCAAGCAGGTGATCCTGCAAAAGGTCCGCGAAGCCGAGCGTGATCGTCAGTACGAAGAATTCAAGGACCGCGCAGGCACGATCATCAATGGTCTGGTCAAGCGCGAGGAATACGGCAACGTCATCGTTGATGTGGGTGCTGGCGAAGCGATCCTGCGCCGGAACGAAAAAATTGGCCGCGAATCGTACCGTCCCAACGACCGTATCCGCGTCTACATCAAAGACGTGCGCCGCGAGCAACGCGGGCCGCAGATCTTTTTGTCGCGCACCGCGCCTGAATTCATGGCCGAACTGTTCAAAATGGAAGTGCCCGAGATTTATGACGGCATTATCGAGATCAAGGCGGTTGCACGCGATCCCGGCTCGCGCGCCAAGATTGCTGTGATCAGCTATGACAACTCCATCGACCCTGTTGGCGCCTGTGTTGGTATGCGTGGTTCGCGCGTGCAGGCCGTTGTGAACGAACTGCAGGGCGAAAAGATCGACATCATTCCCTGGAATGATGACCAGCCCACGTTCCTTGTGAACGCGCTTCAGCCAGCCGAGGTTTCCAAGGTGGTTCTGGACGAAGAAGCCGGTAAGATTGAAGTTGTTGTGCCAGAAGAGCAGCTGAGCCTCGCCATTGGCCGTCGTGGCCAGAACGTGCGTCTGGCGTCACAATTGACCGGCCTCGACATCGATATTATGACAGAAGAGCAGGAAAGCGCGCGCCGTCAGGCCGAATTTGAACTGCGCACCAAGCTGTTCATGGACAATCTTGATCTCGACGAATTCTTTGCCCAGCTTCTGGTTTCCGAAGGGTTCACGAGCCTCGAAGAAGTCGCCTATGTCGAAGTAAACGAGCTGCTGGTTATTGACGGTGTTGATGAAGATACCGCTGGCGAATTGCAGGCACGCGCACGTGACGTGCTGGAAGCGCAGAACAAAGCTGCGTTGGATTCGGCCCGTGCGTTGGGTGTTGAAGACAGCCTGGTTGAATTTGAAGGTCTGACACCCCAGATGATTGAGGCGCTGGCCAAAGACGATGTGAAAACACTGGAAGATTTTGCAACCTGTGCGGATTGGGAAATTGCAGGCGGTTGGACAACAGCAAATGGCGAACGGGTCAAAGATGACGGCACGCTGGAGCCATTTGGTATTACGCTTGAGGAAGCGCAGGACATGATCATGACGGCCCGCGTTATGCTGGGTTGGGTTGATCCTGCTGATCTTGAGGCCGAAGCCGAAGAAGACGGCGCAGAAGAACAGGAGGTCGAGGCCTGATTTCAGGCCTCGAGGGCACCTGATGGGACGCGATGGCGACTCCAACGACCGCACGGGCGGTCCTGACCGCAAGTGTATTGCAACGGGCGAAGTGCAGCCTAAATATGGGTTGATCCGCTTTGTTGCGGGCCCGGACGGTCAGGTAGTGGCAGATATTATGGGCAAATTGCCCGGGCGGGGATTCTATGTTGCGGCGGATCGTGCTGCGCTGGACCTCGCGGTAAAGAAGAACCTGTTCTCACGCGGTGCCAAGCAACCGGTAAAGGTGCCGGAAGGTTTGGTGGACGAAGTCGAGAAACAGTTGGCCCGGCGCGTGATTGACCTGATTTCCTTGCAGCGCAAGGGTGGTCGGGCCGTCGCGGGTTACGAAAAGGTCAAGAGCTGGCTGCAAACGGAAGAAGCCGACGTGTTGATTCAGGCATCAGATGGGTCAGAGCGCGGCAAAGGTAAACTGAGTACGCCACATTATGGCACTTATATCGGCTGGCTGACCGCCGATGAATTGGGTTTGGCATTCGGCCGCCAAACTGTGATACATGCCGCACTCGCCTCTGGTGGACTCATGCAACGTGTTGTAGAGGAAGCCCAAAGACTAAAGGGCGTGCGCGAAAATCAGGCTGGCAAGGGCCAGCCGAAAGGATAGACGAGCTACATGAGCGATAGTGACGGCAGAAAAACATTGGGTCTGGGCGGGTCGCGTCCAAGCAACGTGAAGCAGAGCTTTAGCCACGGGCGGACCAAGAACGTCGTGGTGGAAACCAAGCGCAAGCGCATTGTGGTGCCCAAACCGGGTGCGCCCAAGCCGGGCGGCGCCGGGCCCAAGAATATTGGCGATCCCTCAAAGCGTCCCGCCGGCATCACCGATGCCGAGATGGAGCGTCGACTGAAGGCTGTTCAGGCCGCCAAGTCGCGTGAAGTCGCGGAAGCGGCGGAGCGTGAAGCGGAAGAAAAAGCGCGCGCCGAAGATCGCGAGCGCCGTCGTGCCGAGATTGAAGCCAAAGAGCAGGAAGATCGCGAGCGCGAGGAGAGCCTCAAGGCGAAAGCCGATGAGGAAGAACGCGCCAAGCGTGAAGAGGAAGCAGCTGCGCAGGCGGCTGCCACCCCGTCAGAACCCGCAGTGGCGCGGCCAACACCGAATAAACCCGTGCCGTCCGCAACGCCCCGCAAGGGTGATCAGCGTGACCGCGAGGACACCAACAAGAAGAACCGCCAGGATGATAACCGTCGATCCGGCAAGCTGACGCTTAATCAGGCGCTCGCAGGCCGTGAAGGTGGTCGACAGTTGTCGATGGCCCAGATGAAGCGCAAGCAGGAACGCGCACGTCAAAAAGCCATGGGTGGTCCCGTCGAGCGCGAAAAGATTATTCGCAACGTCAACTTGCCACCAGCAATTGTTGTGTCAGAACTTGCCGCGCGTATGGCCGAAAAGACCGGTGCTGTCGTCAAGGCGTTGATGAACAGCGGTTTGATGGTCACGCAGAACGAAACCATTGATGCCGACACTGCCGAGCTGATCATCGAAGAGTTCGGCCACAAGGTTGTCCGCGTTTCCGACGCCGATGTTGAGGACGTGATCAAGCTGGAAGTAGATGATGCGAAGGATCTGCAGGATCGTCCGCCGGTCATCACCATCATGGGCCACGTCGATCACGGCAAAACTTCGCTATTGGACGCCATCCGCAACGCCAAGGTTGTTGCAGGCGAAGCTGGCGGCATCACGCAGCATATTGGCGCCTATCAGGTGACGACCGATAACGGTCAGGTGCTTTCGTTCCTCGACACACCCGGCCACGCGGCGTTTACCTCCATGCGCTCGCGCGGCGCACAGGTGACGGATATCGTGGTTCTGGTGGTTGCGGCCGATGACGCTGTGATGCCCCAGACGATCGAGGCGATCGCCCACGCCAAAGCGGCCAAGGTGCCGATGATCGTGGCGATCAACAAGATCGACAAGCCCGCAGCCAATCCTGACAAGGTACGGACAGATCTTTTGCAGCACGAGGTCATCGTCGAAAAGATGTCCGGTGATGTACAGGACGTCGAAGTGTCTGCCACCACGGGTCAGGGACTTGATCAACTGCTTGAGGCAATTGCGCTGCAAGCTGAAATCCTTGAGTTGAAAGCAAACCCGAACCGTGCCGCTGTTGGTGCTGTGATCGAAGCGCAACTTGACGTGGGTCGCGGCCCGGTTGCTACGGTTTTGGTGCAGAACGGCACGTTGCGTCAGGGCGATATCTTTGTTGTTGGCGAGCAGTACGGTAAAGTTCGTGCGCTGATCGACGATCAGGGCAATCGCGTACAAGAGGCCGGACCGTCGGTTCCAGTCGAGGTTCTTGGCTTGAACGGCACTCCCGAAGCGGGCGACGTGCTGAACGTGACGGAAACCGAAGCACAGGCGCGTGAAATTGCGAGCTATCGCGAGAAAGCTGCCAAGGACAAGCGCGCTGCGGCTGGTGCCGCGACAACGCTTGAACAGTTGATGGCGAATGCCAAGGCCAACGAAGATGTGAGCGAGCTGCCGATTCTTATCAAGGCCGATGTGCAAGGTTCTGCCGAAGCGATCGTTCAAGCGATGGAGAAAATCGGTAACGACGAGGTGCGTGTGCGGGTTCTGCACTCCGGTGTGGGCGCAATTACCGAAACCGATGTCGGTCTGGCCGAAGCGTCAGGTGCGCCGATCATGGGCTTTAACGTTCGTGCCAATGCGTCGGCGCGCAATACGGCGAACCAGAAGGGTGTCGAGATCCGCTATTATTCGGTGATCTACGATCTTGTGGATGACGTAAAAGCGGCCGCTTCCGGTCTGCTGAGCAACGAAATCAAAGAGAACTTCATCGGGTATGCGAATATCAAAGAAGTGTTCAAGGTTACGGGTGTTGGTAAGGTTGCGGGCTGTCTGGTCACGGAAGGTGTGGCACGACGTTCTGCCGGTGTACGTCTGCTGCGTGATAACGTGGTTATCCATGAAGGTACGCTTAAGACACTCAAACGCTTCAAGGACGAAGTGCCTGAAGTACAGTCCGGTCAGGAATGTGGTATGGCGTTCGAAAACTACGATGACATTCGCCCGGACGACGTTATCGAGATTTTTGAGCGTGAAGAAGTCACGCGTACGTTGCAGTAATCTGCACGTCACCTACCCAACAAATGAGAAAGGCCGGGCAATTTGCCCGGCCTTTTCGTTTTTGCTTGGTCTGTTCAGCTCTTGCGAACGACAGGACGTCCGGAATAGACTTTATCGTCTACTTGTATTGTGATCTGCCCATCAGGCAGATCTTTTACAAAGACGCCTTGAACAGAGACGCAAGTTCCAAGTGTGATTGTTCGAAGCATTAATATCCCCTCCCCAGAGTATATTTTCGTACAATAACGTACAATCTGTGGTTTACCAGATGATTGTTTCCATGAGCGATTTATAGCCAATCCCGTAGGATCGGTATCAGCGGCACATCCGCCGCGGGCATGGGAAAATTCTTCAAATCTTGCGCCCGAACCCACTTGAGCGCCTGCCCTTCCCGCGATAGCGGTGAGCCCTCCCATTTTCGACAGGCAAAAAGCGGCATAAGAAGATGGAAGTCATCGTAGCTGTGGCTCGCAAAAGTTAACGGCGCGAGGCAAGAGGACCATGTGTTGATCCCCAACTCCTCTTCCAGCTCGCGGATAAGCGCAATTTCAGGCGTTTCTCCAGCCTCCACTTTACCCCCCGGAAATTCCCAGAGGCCCGCCATGGATTTGCCTTCCGGACGCTGGGCAATCAGCACGCGCCCATCTACGTCGATCAGGGCCACAGCCGATACCAGCACGACCTTCATACCTGTGCATTCACGAACGGTAATCCGCGTTGATTTCGATATAGCCATGGGTCAGATCGCAGGTCCAGACAGTCGCCGCCCCGTTCCCAAGGCCCAAATCAACGCCGATCACGATATTCTGGCCCTTCATATGCGCAGCGGCATCTGCTTCGGAATACGACGGGCTGCGAAAGCCATCCTTTGCCACCTCAACCTCCCCGAATCGTATCGACAACAGGTCGCGGTCTGCCGCAGCCCCCGATTTGCCGACAGCCATCACAACACGGCCCCAGTTCGGGTCCTCGCCGGCAATGGCGGTTTTGATCAGGGGGGAATTGGCAATCGACATGGCATGTTTGTGTGCATCCGCGTCAGTCGCGGCACCTGAGACAACCACTTCGACAAATTTTGTCGCACCTTCGCCGTCTTGCACAACCTGATGGGCGAGGTTCAGCATAACCTGATGCAAAGCGTTGCTGAACCCTGCGTCAGTTGTTGCATCTGCGCCCGATGCACCTGTCGCTGCGAAAATGAGGGTGTCAGATGTCGACGTATCGCTATCAACCGTGATGCAGTTGAACGTCGTGTCTGTATGGGCCGACACCATAGCTTGCAACGCTGATTGATCCACCACGGCGTCGGTAAAGATATAGACCAGCATGGTCGCCATATCAGGGGCGATCATGCCTGATCCCTTGGCAATCCCTGCAATAGTGACTGTTTTGCCATCAACGTCGACCGTCGCCGAAGCCCCTTTAGGGAACGTATCGGTGGTCATGATCGCGCGTGCTGCGGCTTCGATGCCGTCTGCATCAAGGTCGTCGTTCAGATGCTGCAACACGTCGGTAATACGGCTGAAGGGCAGCGGCTCACCAATCACACCCGTAGAAGATGTAAAAACCCGCGACAGTGGTACGCCGCAAACCTCTGCCACCGCACCGGTAATCGCCTCGACCGCCGCAACCCCACCCTTGCCCGTGAAGGCGTTCGAGTTTCCCGAATTAACCAAAATCGCAGCGCCCGCATCCGTTGCGCCGCCAATCTTGGCCTGACAATCCAGCACGGGCGCAGACCGCGTCGCTGAACGTGTAAACGTCCCGGCAATCGTTGTCCCCGGTATCAGATGGGCCAGCATTACATCCGTGCGGCCCTGATATTTGACGCCAGCGGCATGTGTGGCAAAACGCACACCGTCAATTACCGGCAGGTCTGGAAATTGCGCAGGCGCAAGTGGCGAAACAGCACTGGCTTTGCCCATGGTTCACTCCAGCCAATCGGTGTTCTTGAGCAGGGTCGCGTCGATCCCCTCTGCGCCGGACTTGTCCACCGTTGCGGCAGCGGTCACAGCTTCGATGCTTGTCTGCACTTTTGTCTGACGGACCTGCTGCTCCAACTCTTCGCGCACGTCTTTGATGTCCGGTGCTTCGGTGCTGCGGACTTCGTTCAGCAGGATCACGTGCCAGCCGAATTGTGTTTGTACAGGATCGGAAATGTCGCCTGCTTCCAGTTCAACTGTTGCAGCTTCGAATGACGGGACCATCATGCCTTTGCCAAACCAGCCCAGTGAACCGCCGCTAGGGCCAGACGGGCCTGTTGATTTCTCGCGCGCCAAAGCCGCAAAATCTGCACCGCCCTCAAGCTCTGCCTTGATGGCTTGCGCTTCTTCTTCGGTTTCTACCAGAATGTGTGATGCGTTATATTCCTGTTCAGGCTCTGCATTGGCGTAAGCCTCGTCATATGCTGCCTGAAGCTCTGCTTCAGAAACCTCGTTTGCCATCATCTTTTCCACGACCTCACCAGCCGTGAGGGATCGTGTTTCATTTTCGATTGATAGTGTTGCACGGGCGGGCAGGTCACCCTCGAACGTGTCGGCAAGGGCTGTCTGTTGGATCAACTGGTCCAGAATGCCGGTAAAGAGAATGTCGTCAGGCAGTTGCTGATACTGCTCCGGCAGCGTGGCGCGGGCGACGATCATGTGGCCGATCGTGATGTCGGTCCCGTTTACGGTGGCAACAACTGTATCTTTGGTGGTTTCGTCCTGCGCAACGGCAGGCAGTGCAAGAAACGCGGCAATAGAGAGTGGTATCAGAAAAGTGAGGGGTTTTTGCATGGATTTTCCCTTAGAATCGCCCTGCTTGGGGCTGCTACATTGACAGTATATGGCGCGGCGCTTACATCGCCCCAAAGGGCGCTGCATAGCCGCAGTTTCACTCATCTATCTATGGGCTGGACGGGCGCTGGGCAAGCAGATCAACGAAGCCCGCTGATCACAATACGGCTGGAGAGCACATGCTGGGTATCGGAACAATCGCCAAAAAGGTTTTTGGCACCCCCAATGACCGCAAAATCAAGGCGACACGTCCGCTGGTGGATCAGGTCAATGCGCTTGAGCCCGAGTTTGAAAAGCTCAGCGATGCTGGCTTGAAAGACAAGACCGAAGAATTGGCCAAGCGTGCATTGGAGGGCGAAAGCCTTGATGATCTGCTGCCCGAAGCCTTTGCCAACTGTCGTGAGGCGGCGCGCCGGACCCTTGGCTTGCGTGCCTTTGACAGTCAGGTCATGGCAGCGATTTTCCTGCATCAGGGCAACATTTCCGAACAAAAGACCGGTGAGGGCAAGACCCTGACCGCCACGCTGGCCGCGTATCTGAATGCGCTGACCGGCAAGGGCGTTCACATCGTAACGGTCAACGAATATCTGGTGAAACGTGATGCGGACTGGATGGGCAAAGTATTCAGCGCGCTGGGTCTGACCACAGGTGCCGCTGTATCCAACATGCCGGAAGATCAAAAACGCGCGGCGTATGATTCCGATATTACCTATGCCACCAACAACGAGCTTGGTTTTGACTATTTGCGCGACAACATGAAATCATCCTTGGACGAGATCATGCAAAAGCATCACAATTTTGCGATTGTGGACGAGGTCGACAGTATTCTGATCGACGAGGCGCGTACGCCTTTGATTATCTCCGGCCCTGCCGAAGATCGCTCGGAACTTTACACCACCATCGACAAGTTGATCCCGCTCCTCACGCCAGAGCACTACGAACTTGATGAGAAGACCCGCAACGTCACCTTTACCGACGACGGCAATGAATTCCTTGAGCAGCAGTTGCGCGCGCGGTCCCTTCTGGAAGAAACCCAGACGCTTTATGATCCCGAAAGCACCACAATCGTTCACCACGTCAATCAGGGTCTGCGGGCACACAAGCTGTTCACGAAAGACAAAGACTATATCGTGCGCGACGGCGAAGTGATGCTGATCGACGAATTCACAGGCCGCATGATGCAGGGACGGCGTCTGTCCGATGGCCTGCATCAGGCAATTGAAGCCAAGGAAGATGTGGATATCAAGCCGGAGAACGTGACGCTCGCCTCTGTCACCTTCCAGAACTATTTCCGTCTGTACGACAAACTGGCAGGTATGACCGGCACCGCGCTGACGGAAGCCGAGGAGTTTCAGGAAATCTATGGTCTTGGCGTGATCGAAGTTCCGACCAACCTGCCCATCGCACGGGTCGACAAAGACGATGCGGTCTATCGTTCGGTTGGCGAAAAATACGCTGCGATGATCGAACGGGTCCAGAAAGCCCACGAAAAGGGGCAGCCCTGCCTGGTCGGGACAACCTCCATCGAAAAATCCGAACTGCTGAGCCAAATGCTTACTGAAGCGGGTATTGAGCACAACGTCCTGAACGCGCGCCAACACGAGCAAGAAGCCCAGATCATCGCAGATGCGGGCAAGTTCGGCGCGGTCACGATCGCAACCAACATGGCCGGACGCGGCACAGACATTCAACTGGGTGGCAACGTTGAGCTGAAAGTGCTTGAGGCACTGGATGCCGATCCTGATGCCGATCCGGTGGCGATCCGTGCCCGGATCGAAGCGGAACATGCCGAAGAAAAGCAAAAGGTGCTTGAGGCGGGTGGGCTGTACGTTCTGGCTTCTGAACGCCATGAAAGCCGACGCATTGATAATCAGTTGCGCGGCCGTTCGGGACGTCAGGGTGACCCCGGCAAAACGTCGTTTTTCCTGTCATTAGAAGACGATCTGATGCGCATCTTTGGTTCCGAGCGGTTGGAAAAAGTGTTGACCACGCTGGGCCTCAAGGAAGGCGAAGCGATCATTCACCCATGGGTCAACAAGTCGCTGGAGCGCGCGCAGGCCAAGGTTGAAGGCCGCAACTTTGACATCCGCAAGCAATTGCTGAAATTCGATGACGTGATGAACCAGCAGCGCAAGGTTATCTTTGGCCAGCGCCGCGACATCATGGAAGCGGAGAACCTGAACGAGATCACGACGGACATGCGCCACCAGGTGATTGACGATCTGATCCACACCTATATGCCGCCCAAGTCCTATGCCGATCAGTGGGACGCGCAGGGTTTCTATGCAGCCGTAATCGAGCATCTGAATATCGACCTGCCCATCATCGCCTGGTGCGAAGAAGAGGGCGCAGATGATGAAGTGATCCGCGAACGGATTGTAGAAGCGACAGACAAGATGATGGCCGAGAAGGCCGAGGCCTTTGGTGACGAGACGATGCGCACCATTGAAAAGCAGCTGCTGTTGCAAACCATCGACGGAAAGTGGCGTGAGCATTTGGTTACGCTTGAACATCTGCGTTCAGTTGTTGGTTTCCGTGGCTACGCGCAGCGCGATCCGCTGAATGAATACAAAAACGAGAGTTTCCAGCTGTTCGAAAGCATGTTGGATAGTTTGCGCCAGGACGTGACCCAAAAACTGGGTCAGGTACAGCCAATGTCAGAGGACGACCGCAAACAAATGATTCAGCAGATGATGGCCCAGCAGGCGGCCCAAGCCGCTGACGACAGCCCACCAGAGACCCAGGATGCGCCAGCTACCAGCAAAGCTGCCCAAGGGTTTGATGAAAGCGATCCAACAACATGGGGCGCACCGGGACGCAACGACAGTTGCCCTTGCGGATCCGGCAACAAGTTCAAGCACTGTCATGGGCGATTGACCTGAATTTGCCACAATCTACCCATTTGGTGGTCACATAGCGGCCCTGTTTCCCTGACAGAAAAGTCTGTGAACGATTCCGTAAAGGGGAGCAGGTTAATGGTGCAAACAAAACAGATCCTGACGGCGGCAGGTACATTGGGATGCGCAGTGGCAATCGGATTTGTCATGCAAGGCTCCGACCAGGCAGAGCGCCTTTATGGTACCGCGCCCGCTGACGGTTCGGCCACTACCAGCGCCGTGGCGGAAGAAATCGACGCGTCGAATGTGGTGCTGAAAGTTGAAGGTATTACCCTGACTTCAGGCGAACTGGATCTTTCGCTCGATCTGCCTGCAACAGATCCAGAACTGACAAAGGTGTCCGCACCGCAGTTGTTGCCCGAGCCGGCTTTCTCTGAAGGTTCATCAATGCCGTCTTGCGAAGTGCTGGCACATGCACGCCCGATGGCCGGAGCAATGGTTAACCTTACACTCGAAGCGGCTTGCCTGCCCAATGAGCGTGTCACGGTACACAACAATGGAATGATCTTTACCCAGACCACATCGGCAAAAGGCACATTGGACCTGAACGTGCCTGCATTGGCCGAAGAAGCAGTGTACATCATGGCCTTCTCAAACGGTGAGGGCGCCGTCGCGCAGACAAAGGTCGAAGACTTCGTAGATTTTGATCGTGTCGTATTGCAGTGGAAAGGCGACACCGGATTTGAAATTCATGCGCGTGAGTTCGGTGCGGACTATGGCAGCAACGGCCATGTATGGCAGGGCGCGCCGGGAGACATTGCGAGTGCGATCATCGGCGATGGTGGTTTCACGCTTCGTTATGGTGACGTCAAAGCGCCTGATGCGCTTCTGGCCGAGGTGTACAGCTTTCCCAAAGCGGCAAACGGTCGCCTCAGATCGGTAGAATTAACGGTTGAAACCGAAGTGAGTGATATCAATTGCGGCCTTGAAATCGAAGCCCAGACTTTGGAAATCCAAAGTGGCAGCCAGATGAAAACCCGAAACTTGACCCTGTCCGTACCCGGATGCGACGCGACAGGTAACTTTCTGGTGTTGAATAATCTCCTCCAAGACCTGAAGGTCGCTATCAACTAGCGTAACGCTTGAGGGTATATGAAACTCTTGAAACGTGCGGCGGTCCTCGCCGCACTTTTCTTTATGGCACCAACACAGGGTGTGGCACAGGATGTCACGCTTTCCTCACGTGATGGCAAGGTCGAACTAAGCGGCATGTTGCTGGGTTTTGATGGCGAATTCTATCGCCTGCGCACGGAATACGGTGAACTGACGGTCGATGGATCGGGCGTATCCTGCAATGGGCCCGGTTGCCCAAACCTTCAGGATTTCGTGGCCGAGGTTCAGTTTTCTGGATCTGCCGCTATGGGTGCCGTGCTGTTGCCCGCTCTGATAAACGCTTTTGCCGACCGCAGTGGTCTTATCGTTACGCGCGAGGACCGGTCCACTGAACGTTTTGATTTGCTCCTCACAACCCGGGACAATGGCAAACTCGTTGCGCGTTTTGCGTTCCGGGCCTCAAACACGGACGAAGGATTTGCCGATTTGCTGGCGGATGAGGCGGACGTGGTAATGGCGCTGCGCGAAATTCGTAAAGACGAACGTATCAATGCGCGTGAAGCTGGGATGGGCGATTTGACCGGGGTCAATCGCAGCCGCGTTCTGTCGCTGGATGCGGTGGTGCCCGTGGTTGCACCCAGTAATCCGGTCAAAGGGATTTCGCCCCAGACACTGGCGCAGGTCTTCGGGGGAAAGATCAGCAACTGGAAAGTTCTGGGCGGGCCGGATGCCCCAATTGATCTGCATCTACCGTCCGCGGCTAGCGGGCTTAGTCAAGCGATCGAAGATCAGGTGATGACGCCGGCGAAACTACTGCTGGCGGAGGGCATCAGGCGTCACGATCTTCCTGGCGATCTGGCGCGGGAGGTGGCGAAGGACATTTTTGCGCTCGGCATCACCAGCTATGCCGAGCGGGGCAATATGCAGGTCCTCACGCTTTCCGGTGCCTGTGGATTTGCGCTCGACGCGGGGCGGCGCACGATCAAGACGGAGGATTATCCGTTGACGGCTCCCATGTTCCTTTACTTTCCTGCGCGCCGTCTTCCGCTGATCGCGCGTGAATTTCTCGCATTTACTAGGGGTCCCGGCGCGCAGAACGTGATTCGCCGCACGGGGTTTGTTGATCAGGCGCCCGAAGAAGTACCCATAAACGCGCAAGGAAATCGTTTTGCAAACGCGATCACAATTGCAGGTCCGGAAACGCCGTTGGAAGAATTGCAGCGCATGACGGCCACCTTGACCCCGATGGCACGGCTGACAACGTCGTTTCGGTTTGAAGCCGGGTCAATTCGGTTGGACGCGCAGTCACGTTCCAACGTCCAGCAATTGGCCCGCGCCTTGGAGCAAGGTCAGTATGACGCGCGCCAGATGAAGTTTGTCGGATTCAGCGATGGCCAAGGCCCGGCACGCCCAAACCGGGACATCGCCTTGCGCCGCGCTGAAGCGGTATTGCGTGCCGTCAGTGCCGCGGCTGTCGCTGCTAACCTTGACCGGGTAGCGCTAAGTGTGGATGCCTTTGGAGAGGCGTTGCCGATGGCCTGTGATGACAGCGAATGGGGCCGTCAGGCCAACCGCAGGGTCGAAGTCTGGGTGCGCTGAAAAGTAATAATCAGGTCTACCCTAAAGATATCCTTCCGCGCGAAAACTGAGTTCTGTTGATTTTCCAACGATCAAGTGATCATGCAATGTCAGCCCCAATGCCTCGCAGGCGGCTGCAATTTGTCCGGTCATGGTGATATCTGATTGCGACGGCGTAGGATCCCCCGAAGGATGGTTGTGCACAAGGATCAACGCGGAAGCGTTTAGTTCCAGCGCGCGTTTGGCTACCTCGCGGGGGTAGACCGGTACGTGATCCACTGTGCCCTTGCCCTGTTCCTCGTCCGCAATCACTACGTTTTTGCGGTCCAGATACAGCACACGGAACTGTTCTGTTTCACGATGGGCCATGGTGGTGTGACAGTAATCAAGCAGTGCATCCCAACTGGAAACCGCGTGTTGTTTCAGTACGCGCGCGCGGGCCATGCGATGGGCGGCGGCCTCGACAATCTTGAGTTCGACGACGACAGCATCGCCCACACCGGAGATGTCGCGCAGGCGTGCCTCAGGTGCAGTGACAACGCGGTTGAAATCGCCGAAGCGGTCCATCAGTTCACGCGCGAGCGGCTTCACGTCGCGCCGTGGTATGGCGCGGAACAGGACCAGTTCCAGCAATTCATAGTCCGGCATTGCGGCTGCACCGCCCCCCATGAAACGTGCGCGCAGCCGTTGGCGGTGATCTGCTATGTAGGATGGTTGCTTACCGCTGACGGGCAGAGCGTCGGTGGCTTCATCCATTAGGAAAGGCAGAGGTTGTTCGGCGAATTTGCTCATGTTGGTGAGCGTGGCGCGGGTATGGTTAGGATACGGTTAATTTCCGCGAAGTTGGGTATCTCGGAGGCTTGCCATAAAGACCAAACCTTTGCGTTTTATCAGGGTGGATATGGATGGGCTAAGTTCGGGAATACTTAGTTGCAGAACCAAGCCGGTAAGGTGGGCGTATCGCCCACCTCGTCTTTTAGCCCTTCATCGAATCCCAGAACGATTTGACGCTTGAGAAAAAGCTGCTGCTCTCCGGATTGTTCTCCGAGGAAAGCTTGTCGAACTCTTCCAGCAGTTCTTTTTGCTTTGACGTCAGGTTCACGGGCGTTTCGACCGCCAATTCGATGATCATATCCCCGGTTCCGCCACCGCGCAGGGGCGGCATGCCCTTGTTGCGCAGGCGCATTTGGCGACCTGACTGGCTGCCACTGGGAATTTGCACACGGCCACGGCCGCCGTCGATTGTAGGCACTTCGATGCTGCCACCCAAGGCTGCCTTGCTCATTGAAACGGGGACACGGCAGAACAGGTTCGCGCCGTCACGTTCAAACAACTCGTGTTCGGCCACTTCGATAAAGATGTAGAGGTCGCCCGAGGGCCCACCGCGCATACCGGCTTCGCCTTCACCGGCAAGGCGAATGCGCGTGCCGGTTTCGACACCAGCGGGGATGTTGACGCTAAGCGCACGTTCTTTTTCGACACGACCGGCACCCCGGCAGGTCTTGCACGGGTTCTTGACGATCTGTCCCATGCCCGAACAGGTGGGGCAGGTACGTTCTACGGTAAAGAAGCCCTGCTGGGCGCGTACCTTTCCCATACCTGAACAGGTCGGGCAGGTTGTGGGTTCTACGCCGCCTTCGGCGCCGGAGCCGTCGCAGGAACCGCATTGCACCGAGGTTGGCACATTGATTGATTTTTGCAGGCCCGCAAATGCGTCTTCCAGCGAGATGCGCAGGTTAAAACGCAGGTCTGAGCCGCGCGCAGCACGGCGACCCCCGCCACCGCCGCCACGCCCGCCCATCATATCGCCGAACAGGTCGTCGAAGACGTCTGAAAACGCGGAAGAGAAGTCACCCTGACCCCCGCCGAAACCGCCGCCGGGGCGTCCACCGCCACCGCCCATGCCGCCTTCGAATGCTGCGTGACCATATCGGTCGTACGCTGCCTTCTTGTCCGCGTCTTTCAGGACTTCGTAAGCCTCGTTGGCTTCCTTGAACTGGGATTCGGCATTGGGGTTGCCGGAATTCCTATCGGGATGCAGTTCCTTGGCCTTCGTACGATAGCCTTTTTTGATTTCATCCGCCGAAGATCCTTTGGTCACGCCAAGGATATCGTAATAATCACGTTTTGCCATTGTTCAGGTCCTTACCTTGGAACGTGAAGGGCCGGCCCGTCTGATCGGACCGGCCCTGTCAGTGGTTCCTGCCAAGCGGTTTACGCCCGCTTGTCGTCGTCCAGATCTTCAAACTCAGCGTCAACGATATCGTCATCGCCACCAGCAGCTTCATCGGCTGCCTTAGCGACATCGTCATCTGCGTCGTCCTGTGCCGACTTGTAAATCGCTTCGCCCAGCTTCATCGCCGCTTCGGTTACGTTCTGGATGCCGGACTTGATCTTGCCAGCGTCTTCGTTCTCCAGCTCGTCCTTCAGTGCCGCAATGGCCAGTTCGATTGCTTCGACGGTGGTCGGATCAACCTTGTCAGAATGCTCTTCCACCGACTTTTCGGTCGAGTGGATAAGGCTTTCCGCCTGGTTTTTCGCCTCGATCAACTCACGGCGCTCTTTGTCCGACTCAGCATTCTCTTCGGCGTCTTTCACCATCTGATCGATGTCGGCATCGGACAATCCGCCAGAGGCCTGGATCGTGATCTTTTGCTCCTTGCCGGTACCCTTATCAAGCGCACCCACTGCAACGATGCCGTTGGCGTCGATGTCAAATGTCACTTCGATCTGCGGCATGCCGCGGGGGGCAGGGGGGATGTTCTCGAGGTTAAACGCACCGAGGATCTTGTTATCGGCGGCCATCTCACGCTCACCCTGGAATACGCGGATCGTCACGGCATTCTGGTTGTCTTCGGCCGTCGAGAATACCTGAGACTTTTTCGTCGGGATCGTTGTGTTGCGGTCGATCAGACGGGTGAACACGCCGCCAAGGGTTTCGATACCCAAGGACAAGGGTGTCACGTCCAGAAGAACCACGTCTTTAACGTCGCCTTGCAGAACACCGGCCTGAATGGCCGCGCCCAGCGCCACAACTTCGTCAGGGTTCACGCCTTTGTGGGGCGCTTTGCCAAAGAACTTTGTCACTTCTTCGACGACGCGCGGCATGCGGGTCATACCGCCAACCAATACGACTTCGTCGATATCCGACGCGGAAAGGCCTGCGTCTTTCAATGCAGCAGCACAAGGCTTCATCGATGCCTTGATCAAGTCACCGACAAGGCTTTCAAGCTTGGCGCGGGTCAGCTTCATTACCATGTGCAGCGGTGAGCCGTCTTTGCCCATCGAGATAAACGGCTGGTTGATCTCTGTCTGGCTGGCGCTGGACAGTTCGATCTTGGCCTTCTCAGCAGCCTCTTTCAGGCGCTGCAACGCCATCTTGTCATTTTTCAGATCAACGCCGTTCGCTTTTTTGAACTCATCCGCAAGGTAGTTAACGATGCGCATGTCAAAGTCTTCACCACCAAGGAATGTATCACCATTGGTGGATTTCACTTCGAACAGGCCATCGTCGATTTCCAGGATGGTAACGTCGAATGTACCGCCACCAAGGTCATAGACCGCAATGGTTTGGGTCTGCTCTTTGTCCAAGCCATAGGCCAGCGCGGCAGCTGTCGGTTCGTTGATGATCCGCAGGACTTCCAGACCGGCAATTTTGCCTGCGTCTTTGGTGGCCTGACGCTGGGCGTCGTTAAAGTACGCGGGAACTGTGATAACCGCTTGGGTCACTTCCTCGCCAAGATACTTTTCGGCTGTGTCTTTCATCTTGCCCAGAATGAACGCCGAGATTTGGCTGGGCGAATATTTCTCGCCACGGGCTTCGACCCATGCGTCGCCATTGCCGCCGTCAATCACGGTGAAGGGCAGGTTTTTCTTGTCTTTTGCCAGATCCGCATCGTCGTTGCGGCGGCCGATCAGGCGCTTAACACCAAAAATCGTGTTGTCCGGGTTGGTTACTGCCTGCCGTTTTGCAGCCTGACCCACCAGACGCTCATCGTCGGTGAAGGCAACAATCGAAGGTGTGGTGCGTGCGCCCTCTGCGTTTTCAATCACGCGGGGCTGGCTGCCGTCCATGATGGCGATGCAGCTGTTTGTTGTTCCAAGGTCGATACCGATTACTTTGGCCATGTTTTGATCCCTCATTTAAGTTCAAGGCGATTGCACGAAGCGTTGGCCCGTTTCGGCACCAATGCCCCGTTTGTGATGAAGTTGAAAGCTGTGCCTTCAACGGTTCGGAGGGTATATAAGGAGCGCAATTCGCTGCCGCAACCGTCCAGAGGGCAGCAAATCGGGATTCTGCGTGGATTTTTCAATAACTGGTTCGGGAACGATACAATTATGGCAGTTTTGCGGGTGCGCGGTTTTGAAATCTACAAAGGGTTACTTGACGAGGGCGCACAAGCGGATGTGCTAGATGCGGTCCGCGGGGTGGTGAAAAAGGCCCCCTTGTTCCGGCCCGACACGCCTTACGGCAAGCCGATGTCAGTGCGAATGTCCGCGGCTGGCCAATATGGATGGTTTTCGGACAAGACGGGGTATCGGTATGTGCCAGTACATCCTTCGGGAACGCCTTGGCCAGATATCCCCACGCCCGTTCTCGACATCTGGAACCGCGTCACGGGGCTTGAACGGCAACCTGAGTGTTGTCTGATCAACTATTATGGTCCCGACGCGCGGATGGGCTTGCATCAGGACAAGGATGAGGCGGATTTCCAGTGGCCTGTTGTGTCGGTCTCGCTGGGCGATGACGCGTTGTTTCGGATGGGTAACGTCACGCGGGGCGGCAAGACGGAATCGATCTGGTTGCAATCAGGCGATGTGGTGATGATGGGTGGCGATGCGCGGCTGACCTATCATGGAGTGGACCGGATCAGGGCGGGATCATCCACTTTGCTGCCCAAAGGTGGACGGATCAATCTGACATTGAGGGTAGTGGAGTGACGAATAGCCTGCGTTTATCCATTGTTGAAAAAGACCGAATAGCAATTCGGACTGTCACCGTCGCGCGTTCCAGCTGACAGAGGCATGTTTGCGGGTATAAAATTCTCCCATCAGGCCAATCATCAGCAGCACAAGGCCAACCCACACCGCATATTCCCAATTGCTGTAACGCGGATTGTAGTTGATGAAGACATACCCCCGCGCCTGATCAATGCAGTGGAACAGCGGGTTCCAGTCAAACATCGCGATCATATAGCTGGGCAGCATATTGGCGACAAACATCTTGCCCGAAGCAATCATGTTGGCGCGCTGGTAGATCTGGCCGAAAATACTGACAAACGTGGGAAACCAGGGTTTGACGGCCAGCAAAACCATGCCGAGTGCACAGCCCGTGAACCATGCCAGCAGCAGCATACCGAATGCCGCAAACGGCTGGTCAATCGTGATCGGGACAAAAGCAACGTGATAAACATATAGTATCGAAACAGCCGACAGCACCTGCACGTACAACGCTCCAAGCGCGGCGGAGGTGATGGAGATGATTGTGGTCATCGGGGCATGTTGCATCATCGGGCTGGCCGGTCCTTCGGAACCGGAAACCGCGCCCATCGCCTTGATATGTGTCAGATACAAGAAAATGCCCGACATAATATAAAGCAGAAAATCACCGCGCAGGGCCGATCCCCGCATTCCGAGGATGGAGAACATCACGTAAAAAGCGAGAACAAACAAAACCGTTTGTAACAGGTTGAGGGCAATCGCGACAAAAGCGTTGCCATGCTGCTTGCGGATACTGCGTACTATCGAATGATAGACTAGTTCCGCCATAGCGGCGGCTGATCCCAGACCGGACTGTGGTTTGCGTGAAGATTGAAACATGCTCAACGATCCTAGCGGTCTGGCCAATTTTGCACGGAATTCTTGCTGTTCCGTTAGTCGGGAAGCATAAAGGGTTCGAATTTACTAATCAACGACAGCAAGGGACTTGCAGCAAATGGACTATGAAAAACTGGTAAGTGTGATGCGGGCGCTATCCTTGCAGGCGGGTGACAAGATCATGGAAATCTATGGTCAGGATGATTTTGAAGTAGAATCCAAATCGGATGACAGCCCTGTCACAGCCGCAGACAAAGCGGCAGATGAGATCATTTCAAAAGGATTGCGCGCGGCGTTTCCCGACGTGATGCTGGTGACCGAAGAACAGTCCGACACGCACAGCACCCAGGGTGATACATTCTTGATTGTGGATCCGCTGGATGGCACCAAGGAATTCATCCACCGCCGGGGCGATTTCACGGTCAATATTGCGCTCGTTGAAAAGGGGGTTCCGACCCGCGGCGTGGTTTATGCACCTGCAAAGTCGCGGATGTTCTTCACTCTTGCAGATGGCCAGTCGGTTGAGGAAACCGGTGCGTTTGCCAAGGAAGAAATTGGCACTGTGACGCCCATATCCGTCTCTAATGCGGACAATTCGGCCCTTTTGGTGGTTGCGTCCAAGTCGCACCGCGATCAGGCGACCGATGACTATATCAACAAGTACGCTGTCACGGACATGAAAAGCGCCGGATCATCGCTCAAGTTCTGTCTGATCGCCACGGGCGAGGCTGACATCTATCCGCGTGTTGGCCGAACAATGGAATGGGATACGGCCGCAGGGCATGCTGTGCTGAATGGTGCAGGGGGCAGCGTGGTCCGGTTTGATGACCATACGCCGCTCACCTACGGCAAGGCGGATTTCGCCAATCCGTTCTTTATTGCTTATGCGCCCAGCGTTGATCTGAAACCCGCTTGATGTCTGTCCTGATTGCCATACCCGCACGCTTTGCTTCTACCCGGTATCCCGGCAAACCGCTTGCCGCCTTGAAAGGGGCGACAGGCGAGTCGCGCAGCCTAATTGAGCGGTCATGGCGCGCGGCCTGCGAGGTAAAAGGTGTGGATCGGGTGGTTGTTGCCACAGATGACGACAGGATCAGGGACGCTGCCGAAGGGTTCGGCGCAGAGGTGGTTATGACGTCTCCTGATTGTGCAAACGGAACAGAACGCTGCGCGGAGGCACATACCGTCCTGGGCGGCGGGTTTGATATAGTGGTCAACCTGCAAGGGGATGCGCCGCTGACGCCGCATTGGTTTGTCGAAGATTTGGTAAATGGCCTGCGCAATGCGCGGGACGCAGAAATTGCCACACCGGTCTTGCGATGCGACGGGGCCACGCTGAATAGTTTCCTAACCGATCGCAAGGCAGGTCGCGTTGGTGGTACAACAGCGGTTTTTGCATCGAATAATACCGCGATGTATTTCTCCAAGGAGGTGATACCTTTTACTTCAAAGCACTATGCAGAGACTGATATGACCCCGGTTTTTCACCATGTCGGCGTTTATGCGTACCGACCCGATGCTTTGGCAGCCTACCCTGATTGGCCAACAGGCCCGCTTGAGAACCTTGAAGGATTGGAGCAATTGCGATTCATGGAAAATGGCCGCGCTGTGCTTTGTGTAGAGGTGGAGGCACGGGGGCGGGCGTTTTGGGAGTTGAACAACCCGGAAGACGTGCCAAAAATAGAGTCTATGATGGCGCAAATGGACATTGAATGACGGAACTGCCGGTCAGTGTTATCGTTGTTAGCCGAGGCAGACCCGATGCGCTTGAACGGTGCCTGGCCGGACTTTCACAGCTTCAATATGACCCGTTTGAGATCATTGTGGTGGCTGATCCCGGCGGGATAGCGGCGGTCCGGGCTGCGCCCTTTGCAGAAAAGTTGAAGCTGGTTCCGTTTGATCAACCCAACATTTCTGCGGCCCGAAATCTGGGTATTGCGCAAGCTGCCGGAGAAGTTGTGGCCTTTATTGATGACGATTCCGTGCCGGAACCGCTTTGGCTGAGGCATCTGGTGGCACCTGCCGCCCAATCTGATGTGGCGGCAATGGGCGGTTATGTGCGCGGGCGCAACGGCATCTCGTTCCAATGGAAAGCGCGCAGCCTCGACCCGATGGGGGAAGCCCACAACATTGACCTTGATCCGGTTTCGCCCAGCGTGCTCACCCCGCCCAAGGGTCGCGCGATCAAGACCGAGGGCACCAATATGGCGTTCCGGCGCAGTGTTTTGGTTGAGTTGGGGGGCTTTGATCCCGCTTTTCACTACTTTTTGGATGAGACAGACCTGAACATGCGCTTGGCAAGGGCAGGCCATAAAACTGCAATCGTTCCCCTTGCCGAAGTTCACCATGGCTTTGCCGCGAATGCGACGCGAACGGCGCAACGTGTGCCGCGTGACCTGTTCGATATCGGGGCAAGTTGGGCCGTTTTTCAGCGCAAGCACGTGCCGGAAGGGGACCGTTCAGACCAATGGAAACGATTGCGAGATGAACAAAGACGGCGGCTCTTGACCCATCTGGTTGAAGGCGGGCTGGAACCGCGTGACCTGCCGCGGCTGATGCGTCGGCTGGATGCGGGATACGACGAAGGGCGGGTGCGCGCTTTTGGCGCCGGTCAGTTAGCGGCCCATCCATCAAAGCCTTTTTGGTGCTTTAAAGCGGAGGTTCGGGTAAGTAAGTTAATATCAACCAGTCCAATGCGGGAGCGAAAAGATTATGTCGAAGCAAAAGAAAGGGTGAAAAATGGTGAGATCATCACCATTTTAAATTTGTCGCGTAGCACTATGTACCATACCGTGTCGTTTCAAAAAGACGGCATCTGGGTTCAAAAAGGCGGCATTTACGGCAAGTCGGACAGAATTCAGCCGCTATTTGTCGTTACAACTAAGGCACGAAGAATAATCATGGAACGGGCGCGCGTTTCCGGTCAGCGTGGACTGGGAAAAGATTGAGATTACAAGTCACGGATCATCACGTGCCTGAAAGCAATATTTCTAAAAGAGGTTACGAGGCTAGCAATGATTAGAAAAGTTACAAAAGCTATTTTTCCGGTCGCGGGTATGGGAACACGGTTTCTGCCTGCCACCAAATCAGTTCCAAAAGAGATAATGACTCTGGTTGACCGTCCTCTTATTCAATACGCAATTGACGAAGCGCGTGCCGCCGGGATCAAGGAATTCATCTTTGTTACCTCCCGCGGCAAGGGTGCCTTAGAGGATTACTTTGATCACGCACCGCAGCTTGAACAGGAACTGCGCGACAAGGACAAAACCGAGCTTCTTGAGATTCTGCAGAATACCAACATGGATAGCGGTGCGATTGCTTACATCCGGCAGCACAAGGCGCTTGGCCTTGGCCATGCGGTGTGGTGTGCACGACGCCTTGTTTCGTCTGACGAGCCCTTTGCGGTGATCCTGCCAGATGACGTCATCGCCGGTGAGACGCCTTGTCTTCAGCAAATGGTAGAGGCTTATGCGGAAACGGGCGGTAACATGGTCGCCGCGATGGAAGTCGAGCCTGAGCGTGCGTCATCTTACGGGATGTTGGACATATCAGAGGACATGGGCCAGCTGGTCAAAGTCAAAGGCATGGTGGAAAAGCCGGCCGCAGATAAATCGCCCTCAAATCTGGCGGTCATCGGACGTTACATCCTGGCCCCGTCGGTCCTGAAGAACCTCAATGAGATCAAATCTGGCTCCGGCGGTGAAATCCAGCTGACCGATGCGATTGCCCGCGACATTGAGCAGCATCAGAACGTTTATGGTTATCGGTTCAGAGGTCAGAGGTTTGACTGCGGCTCCAAGTCGGGTTTCCTGCAGGCCACAGTAGCCTTTGGTTTGGCCCGCGAGGAGCTGCGTGATGATTTGCATGCCTATCTGCAAGGTATTATGCAGACTGACAGGGCTGCGCAATAACGCCAGCGAGAGGGCAACGCAAAAATGAGCAACGTTTTGGTGACAGGCGGGGCCGGCTATATAGGCTCCCATGCCTGCAAGTCCCTAAAAGCCTTGGGGTTTACACCGGTCACTTTTGATAATCTTGAAACGGGCTGGCGTGACGCAGTCAAGTTCGGCCCGTTCGAACAGGGCGATTTGTTGGATATTGCGCGGATTGGTCAGGTTTTTGAAACGTATGAACCCATTGCCGTCTTGCATTTCGCGGCTCTGAGCCAAGTCGGCGAAAGCATGTCCCAACCCGGTAAATACTGGCGCAACAATGTTGGCGGTTCCCTGAACCTGATCGAGGCGGCAGTGGCCGCTGGCTGTGACAAATTCGTCTTTTCATCGACATGTGCGACCTATGGCGATCAGGACAATGTGGTGCTGGATGAAGACTCTCCGCAGTACCCGATTAATGCCTACGGTGCCTCCAAGCGGGCCATCGAAGACATTCTGCGCGATTTTGAGGCATCGAATGGGCTGCGGCATGTGATCTTTCGGTATTTCAACGTGGCGGGCGCGGACCCGGACGCAGAGGTCGGTGAATTTCATCAACCCGAGACACATCTGATCCCGCTGATGTTGGATGCAATTGATGGAAAACGGGATGCGCTGACAATCTTTGGGACGGATTACGATACGCCTGACGGAACCTGCATCAGGGATTATGTGCATGTCTGTGACTTGGTTGATGCGCATGTTCTGGGGCTGAAATGGCTTGTAGAAGGCAAGGAGAGCCGGGTGTTCAATTTGGGCACTGGCAGTGGTTTTTCCGTGCGTGAGGTGATTGATCACAGTCGCGATGTGACCAATCAAACCGTGCCCTTTACCGAAGGGCCGCGCAGGGCAGGGGATTGCACCAAACTGGTGTCCGGATCGACCCGCGCAGTATCTGAGCTGGGTTGGAAGCCCGAACGGTCGACGCTCAAGCAGATGATCACCGATGCGTGGAGATGGCACCAAAGCGGCCATTACGACAAATAGCATGGTCGCTGCCCGTGTGATTGACCTGACCCGGAGCCTGCGCAGGGCCGGGCGGGTTCCGACAGGTATTGATCGGGTCGAACGGGCCTATTTAGCGCATCTTCTTACAGAGAATGTACCGCTGTTTGGACTGGTTCGCACGCCGTTGGGCTATTTGCTGCTGGATCAAAACGGGCTGGTTCAGTTCCAGCGCCAGCTTGACGGGGATGCCGCATGGGGCAGGGCCAGCGGACTGACTCGGCTCGCTCGCAGACATCGGGCTATCGTTCAGCGCGCCGTCAGCGATCTGCGCCGAAGCGCTGTTGCGCGGGTGAGGCGCGGCAGGTTGCAAACGGCACTTGGCAATGCTTTGCCGGATGGATTTGAATATTTCAACGTGGGTCACAGCAATCTGACCGACCGTGTCCTGCATGCTGTACAGGCGGCGGGTGGGCACATTCAGGTGCTGATTCATGACGTGATCCCGCTGACCCATCCCCAGTTTCAACGTTCAGGTACGGTGGAGCCGTTCCGCCGCAAGCTCCGGCGGGTCGGCGTCTATGCGGATAGGGTCATCTATAATTCGAACGACACCCGCAGACAGGCCGAGGTTTTTTTTCAGGAATGGGGGCGCTTGCCAGAAAGCATTGTTTCCTATCTGGGAATGAACGAACCCCGACCCGATCCCAAGGATTTGCCATTTGGGATGCCCCCCACGAGACCCTATTTCGTCACTGTAGGGACCATCGAGCCACGTAAGAATCATACCTTTTTGTTGGATATATGGGATGAGATGGGCCGCGATGCGCCACCCTTGCTGATCTGTGGTGCACGGGGTTGGAACAACGATGCGGTTTTTGCACGTCTGGATGCGTTGTCGCCTGATGGTCCGGTCAAGGAACTGGCGGGTTTGAGTGACGCCGCATTGGCCGAATTGGTTAACAAATCGGCGGGTACGCTCTTTCCTAGTGTCGCAGAAGGCTTTGGTCTGCCTCCGGTTGAGGCACTGATGCTGCAAGCGCGTGTTTTATGCAACGATCTGGAGGTGTTGCACGAGATATTGGGCGATAAACCCGTTTACGCTTCAGTTTCAGATCGGTATCTGTGGATCAGTACAATAAAGAGTTGGGTCGATAGCCCGCAAATCTTGCCGACCGAACCGAAATTTTCTGCCCCGAACTGGGAAGATCATTTCAAGACCGTGTTAAGGTTAAGGTGATAGCGCAGATAGAATGCGGGTAGGTGCCGAGGGTAGAGGGCAGTTTTGGGTTTATTCCAGTCATATCGACTGCGGCTTCAACGCCAGCGCTGGCGCATTCGTGCGTTTCGAAAACGTCGTGAGCTAAAGCGTGTTGCCAGCCGTGTGGGTCAGATCAAGCCGGAAGATCTTTTGTTGTTCTGCACCCAGCGCAACGAACGCATCCGTCTGCCCTATTTTCTGGAATACTACCGCGAGATGGGCGTCGATCATTTCTTTTTCGTAGACAATGACAGTGATGACGGGTCGCTCAGCTATCTGACGGAACAGCCGGATGTCTCTGTCTGGTCCTCCAAAGCAAGTTATAAGCGTGCGCGATTTGGTGTGGATTGGCTGAACTGGCTGCAAATGAAATATGCTCACGGGCATTGGGCGCTGACCGTCGATCCGGATGAATTTCTCGTCTACCCATTCTGCGATACGCGGCCATTGCGGGCACTTACGGATTGGCTGGATGCCTCATCAATCAAGTCTTTTTCTGCGATGTTGCTGGATATGTACCCCAAGGGACGACTGGACGAGCAACCCTATCGCGCAGGTCAGAACCCGATAGAGATTACATCGTGGTTCGACAGCGGAAACTATACGATTTCACGCAATCGCAAATTCACGAACCTGTGGATTCAAGGGGGGCCGCGTGCACGGGTGTTTTTTCCTGATGTACCCGAAAAGGCACCTGCGCTGAACAAAGTGCCGTTGGTCAAATGGAACAAGAGATACACTTACGTCAGCTCCACGCACATGCTGCTGCCACGCGGGCTTAATCAGGTCTATGATGAATGGGGCGGGGAAAAAGCATCGGGCGTTTTGCTGCATGCCAAGTTCCTTGATACATTTGGCGAAAAAGCACGGGAGGAATTGGAGCGGTCACAACATTACGCGGCCTCTGTCGAGTACAAGGCATATACAGAACGCCTGCAGCATGACCCCCAGCTTTGGTGCAAATGGTCCGAACGCTATATCAACTGGCGGCAATTGGAGATTCTGGGCCTTATGTCCAAGGGAAACTGGGCGTGAGCGGCGTTGGTATCGTGATGCTGGTCCACAATGCGCTTGGGCGGGCGGAACAGATTGCGCGGCATTGGTCGGCCGCCGGATGCCCGGTGGTCATTCACGTGGACAAGATGGTGAGCAAACGGGAACTGGATGCGTTTGTCGCGGCACTTTCTGACCTGCCGGATGTTCAGTTTTGCGCGCGCTATCGCTGCGAATGGGGGACATGGGGTATTGTTGCCGCATCACAGGCGGCCTCTGAAAAAATGTTGGCCAGTTTTGCAGATGTGCGCCATGTCTATCTGGCGTCCGGTTCCTGCCTGCCCCTGCGGCCTGTGCAGGAACTGATTGATTATCTCGCGGAACGTCCCAACACCGATTTCATCGAAAGCGCGACAACCTCCGACGTCCCCTGGACGGTGGGTGGTCTGGATGAGGAACGGTTTACCCTGCGGTTTCCGGTATCCTGGAAGCGCCACAGATACCTCTTCGACCGGATTGTTGAAATACAGCGCTTCCTAGGGTTGAAACGCAAAATGCCAAACGGGATCATCCCGCATATGGGGTCCCAATGGTGGTGTATGTCACGGCGGACTTTGTCGGCCATCCTGCAAGACCCGGGGCGGCGTACCTACGACCGGTTCTTCCGCAGGGTCTGGATCCCTGATGAAAGCTATTTTCAGACCCTTTCAAGGCTCTATTCCACCAATATCGAGAGCCGGTCACTGACTCTTTCGAAATTCGATTTCCAGGGTAAACCGCATATCTTTTATGATGATCACCTGCAGTTGCTGCGGCGGTCGGACTGTTTCGTTGCACGCAAGATTTGGCCGCATGCAAACCGCCTCTACGAAGCATTCCTGACCGATGTTGAAGGGGCAATGAAACGAACAGAGCCTAATCCGGGCAAAATTGACCGGATTTTCGCCAAAGCGGTTGAGCGGCGTACGCGTGGCCGTTCAGGCCTGTACATGCAAAGCCGTTTTCCTAACGAGGATTGGGAAAACGGAGTCACAGCAGCCCCCTATTCCATTTTTCAGGGTTTTTCGGAATTGTTCGAAGACTTTGAGCCTTGGTTGACCAAGGCCACCGGTGCGCGAGTACATGGTCATCTGTTTGCACCGGACCGGGCCGAGTTTTCGGACGGCCAGACGTCGCTTAACGGTGCGTTGTCGGATTCAGCGATTTTGCGTGACTATGACGGCAGGGCGTTTCTGGCAAATCTGATCTGGAACACGCGCGGGGAGCGGCAGTGTTTTCAATTTGGACCAAATGACAATCAGGGCATTAACTGGCGTGTGGCAAAAGACCCCAACGCGCAAATTTCTGTTATAACCGGTGCATGGGCTGTACCATTGTTCCGCTCTAACCTCGATTTTTCTGAAATCCGACGCATTGCCGCCAAACTGCAAAAGATCGAGAGCGAACATATGGACGTGCTTCGCTCGCCCTTTGCCAAGGCGCGTGTCAGGATCTGGACTATGGCAGAATTTATCGAGGCCCCGATGGAGCCGCTTCAAGGCATTTTGGACGAGATAGGGCGCACCAAGCTACGAAGGCTTTCCGAGGCCCCGAAGATGGTCGACCTCAACGGTTTTGGTCAGTTTCTGCAAAACCTCAAAAATCAGGGGATGCATCCCTATCTGATGGGAGATTTCCCCACGGAGCGGGGCACCGAAGTCGCATCAAAACCGACGCGCAGACCTTATCTGGTCCAGTAACAGATGAGCCAGAAGTTCGATAGTTTCGTGGTTTTCGCCGAGATGCGCACCGGCTCCAACTTTCTTGAAGCGAACCTGAATGCCCTTGAAGGTATCGCCTGTCATGGTGAGGCGTTTAATCCGCACTTTATCGGCGACCCGAACAACCAGCCCATCCTTGGCGTTGATCACGCAACGCGCGACCAAGATCCGATTGTTCTTTTTAACGCCCTCCGCAAGAATGCGGGCGGATTGAACGGATTTCGCTATTTTCACGACCATGATCCACGGGTGTTCGATGCGATCATTCAGGACACGCGCTGTGCCAAAATCGTTCTTACGCGCAATCCGGTCGAAAGCTACGTAAGTTGGAAAATCGCGCAGGAAACGGGGCAGTGGAAGCTGACCGATCTAAAGGCCCGTAAGCCCGGTCAAGCGACCTTTGACGCAGATGAATTTGCCAAGCATCTGGATGCTTTGCAGCAGTTCCAGATAACATTGCTGAACCGTTTGCAGACGACCGGCCAAACGGCATTTTATGTCGCGTACGAAGACTTGCAAAATGTAGAGGTCATGAACGGGCTGGCTGCGTTTCTGGGTGTCGAATCCAGGCTCGACGGGCTGGATACCAACCTGAAGAAACAGAATCCCAGTCAGATTTCGGACAAGGTGCGCAACTACGAAGACATGCTGGCTGCGCTGGCGCGAATGGACCGGTTTGATCTGAACAGAACGCCCAATTTTGAACCGAGGCGCGGGCCCAATGTGCCCGTCTATGTGGCTGCGGCGCGCTCCCCGCTGCTCTACTTGCCGCTGCGATCCGGGCCACAGGTACAGGTGATGGAATGGATGGCGACACTGGATGGAGTGGGTGTGGACGCGCTCCAGTCCAAGTTGAGCCAGAAAGACCTGCGCCAGTGGAAACGCCAGAACCCAGGATTTCGTAGCTTTACGGTGTTGCGCCATCCGGTACTGCGGGCGCATGATGCTTTCTGTCGCCATATCCTGACCACGGATAAGGGCAGTTTCCCCCAGTTACGCAGCACGATGATCCGGCGTTACAAGCTCCCGATCCCCGCCGACGGACCCGGCGACGGTTATGATCTAGAGGCGCACCGCAAGGCGTTTGTCGCGTTTCTGCGATTCCTCAAAGGGAATTTGTCTGGCCAGACAGCGATTCGCGTTGACGCCGCGTGGTGCACGCAAGCGCAAGCGGTGCAGGGTTTTGCTGAATTGGCGCTGCCGGACAGATTGATCCGAGAAGAGGATATGGAGCGCGAACTCTGCGACCTTGCGAATGCGGTCGGATGCGCAAATGCGCCTGCGCTTGGTAAACCAGAAACAGACAAGCCATTCTCGCTGGCTGACATTTATGACGAAAAAATCGAAAAGCTCGCCTCGGAAGCTTATATGCGCGACTATGTTACCTTCGGCTTTTCCAGCTGGAAATAATCGGGCTGATTCAAGCTGCCTGAGCAGACTTTTCTTCTATCAGGATTGTATAAAGCGTGCTGGCATCCGGGTTTGCGCGCAACTTGTTGCAAACCGTCGCATCACGCAAAGTACGGCTGACCAATGCCAGTGCTTTGAGGTGCTCCACGCCTGCATCGATCGGTGCGAACAGGGCAAAGGCCACGTCAACCGGCTGGCGATCTGGTGACGAAAAATCAATTGGTTTGTCCAAAAGTACGAACGCGCCTGTTACCTGCTCCAAACCTTCAAGCCGCGCATGGGGCAGGGCGACGCCGTGGCCAACACCTGTTGGCCCCAGCGATTCGCGTGTGTTCAGTGCGTCGACAACCATGTCTGCCTTTATGCCATAGGCATGTTCAACCAAATCGCCGATGTCCTGCATCAAGCGTTTTTTGCTGGTGGCAGACGTCAGAACCTTTACGGCCTCTGGCTTTAGAAGTTTTGCAAATTCCATGTCGTCCGTTCTGCTCAATGGGTACTTTTTGCGCCCGGTTGCGTCATGACGGGTCTATCCAGCCGATGTTGCCGTCTTCGCGGCGATATACGACGTTCACCCCTTCTTTTTTGCCTTCTTTACGGAACACTAGCACGGGCGAGCCCGCCAATTCCATTTGCATCACCGCTTCTCCGACCGACAAAGTTGCAATTTTTGTCTGCATTTCCGCGACGATCATGGGTTGAAGCGTTTCGGGTTCCAGCGCGTCAGAATCGTTGTCCGAAGCGAGGATATAGGATGAAGCACCAAAGAGTTCAACCGGCTCCGCGCGTTCCTTGTGATGATCCTTGAGACGGCGCTTGTAGCGGCGCAGCTGCTTTTCCATCTTCTCGCTACACGCATCAAAAGAGCCATATATATCAGGGTGATGCGCTTTGGCAGAGGCAGTCAACCCGGTCGACAAATGCACGGTCGTTTCGCAGACAAACTCGTGTCCCGACTTGGAAAAAACGATATTCGCATCCGTCGGACGCTCTGCATATTTTTCCACTGCGCTACCTAATTCCGTTTTGACGTGGGTTTGCAGTGCTTCGCCGATGTCGATCTGTTTGCCGCTGATTTGGTACCGCATACATGCTCCTTGTTCTATTGGCCTGAAACGCGCGATACGCCACCACTTGCGTGGCTCTTTCGTGGTTCAGATGCGGGTGAGTGGCGTTGCGACCGGGCTGTTTTTCACCATGCCTTGTTGGTAAGGCCGTAGGAGGATCAAACAGGAACGCGGTGTTGCCATATCCCGATCAGGCCAAGAAAACGGTGAAAAGTCAACGCGTAACGCATCGCATGGGGAAAAAATTGTCGGTAATCAGCCGCAAATTTTAAGAAATGCGAAAATTGTCGCCCAGATAGACGCGGCGAACGTTTTCATTCTGCACCACTTCATCAGGCGTACCTGACATCAATACCTTACCTTCGTGCAAGATATAGGCGCGGTCCACAATTTCGAGGGTTTCGCGGACGTTGTGATCCGTGATCAGGACGCCGATACCGCGATTCTTCAGATCGGCCACAAGATTTCGAATGTCCCCGACCGAAATTGGATCAACGCCTGCAAATGGTTCATCCAACAGCAGATATTTCGGATCAGCGGCAAGGCAGCGGGCAATCTCGACCCGGCGCCGTTCACCGCCGGAAAGCGCCAATGCGGGTGCGCGGCGGAGATGCTCGATTGAGAATTCCGACAGCAATTCCTCCAGTCGTTCGCGACGCTGATGGCGATGCGGCACAGCGATATCAAGGATCGCGGCGATGTTGTCTTGGACGGAAAGACCCCGAAAAATGCTCATCTCTTGGGGCAGATAACCGATTCCCAGTTGCGCGCGACGGTACATGGGCAACGTCGTCACGTCCTTGCCGTCCACCGTGACGCTGCCACCTTCAGGCGTAACCAGACCAGCCACGGAATAGAATGTCGTTGTTTTTCCCGAACCATTCGGGCCCAGCAGCGCAACAACCTCTCCCCGATCCAGATGCATGGAGAAATCGCGAATCACGATTTTTTTGCGATAGGATTTGCGCAGATGCTCGATGCGCAGACCAGATGTGCCGCCACCGGCGACCTTTAGCTCAGGCGGGGTCATCAGTTATCGCTCGTCGATTGCAGGATAGTGCGGACACGTCCTGACATTTGTGCGGTCCCGTCGGACAAGCGCACTGACATACGATCCGCGCTGATTGCGCTGCGCCCCTGTGCCAGCAATACATTGCCCGACATTTCGATAGTGCCAGTATCAATGTTGTAGTCGGCCCGTTCCGATTCGGCTGCGTCGGGACCGGAAACCAAAGTCACGCCGCCCGTTGCTTCCAACCGCGCGATGCCCTCGCCACTGGCGCGGTAAACCACCAGAACTCGCGTCGCGGTCAGGCGCATTTCACCCTGACCGATCATGACATTTCCGGTGAAAATTGCGGTACCTGTTTCCTGATCCACAGACAGGTTATCTGCCGAAACCTCGACCGGTTGGTTGGTGTCCTGGCGGATCGTGCCAAAAGCGACACCAGTTCCCTGGGCCATCGCCGAGCCAGCAAGGCAAAGCAGAAAAACGGGAAGTAAAAGATATTTCACGGCGGTTACTCTTTCAAATCTGAGGGCGTGTATACCAGCTTCACCCCGTTTGTGAAAACCAATTGGGCGCTGTCGGAACTTTCCGGTTTGGATAAGGTCATTCCGCCTGCTGTGATGTGTCCTGCGGGGCCTGTTCCTTCAACCGCACCGGGGGATTTTAGGTTCAATGAGGACATTTCAGCTGTGAACAGATCGGACGTCAAAGTGTAGCCAGTCGACGTGGCAACAACCACGGACCCGGCGAGTTCCGCCCGGTCCTGTGCCATATTGAAGTGCGCGCGCTCAGCCGTCAGCGTCACGTTGGCGCCGCTTGCAAGGTCAACTTCTGCGCGGACATCCAGCGCCTCGTTTGCACCTGTCTGTCCTTGGGGTGTGGTCAGTTTTTCGGCGGAAAAGGAAATCTGGTCACCGTCCGCCGAGGTGCCTGAAAAGAATGGACCGGTCACTTGCTGGTCGCGGAGGCGATCCTGAATTTCCTTGTCCGCAAAGGGGATCTGGGATTCGGGGTCAGTGGCGCGGGATAACAAGAAAAGCGTCGACAATAGCGCCAGTGCGGTTAGCGGAAACAACACTTTGAGCCATGAGATCAGCCGTGAGTAGCGGTCTGAAGTCATCTCTGTCACCCCAGCCCCACGCGCAGGCAATCATGGATGTGCAACAACCCGGCTGGCTTGGCAGGTCCATCATTTGCAACCACGATCAGGCAGGTAATCTTGCGGGCGTTCATGATTCCGACTGCTTTTTCGGCCAATGCATCGGGGTCGATCGTGATCGGTCCCGGTGTCATCACATCGCGTGCTTTTGAGGTAGAGAGCGTGTCCATATGGCGGCTGAGGTCGCCATTGGTGATGATCCCTGCCAGTATTCCCTGCGCATCGGTCACGCCTGTCACGCCGAAACCCTTTACGCTGATCTGGCTCAGGACATCGGCCATGGGCGCGTCCACACCAACCAGCGGCATTGATTCGCCTGTGTGCATAAGATCGCTGACGCGACTCAGCAATGCGCCCAGTTTGCCGCCGGGGTGGAACTTGCGAAAATGTTCGGCGGTAAAGTCGCGGTTCTCCATCAATGCGACCGCCAGTGCATCGCCCATCGCCAGCGTCATGGTGGTGGAGCTGGTCGGGACAACGCCTGTGCCGCATGCTTCTTCCAGCTGGGGAAGCAGCAATATGATATCCGACTGGCGGGCCAACGCGCTTCCTTCGCGGCTGGTCAATCCGATCAGAGGAATCGAAAAACGGCGCGAATAGACCAAAAGGTTGGCAAGCTCGGGTGCTTCGCCGGAGTTGGAAATCGCAAGTATCACATCATCAGGGGTGATCATGCCCAGATCACCATGGCTCGCCTCGGCGGGGTGTACGAATTGCGCGGGTGTGCCGGTGCTGGCCAGCGTGGCGGCGATCTTGTTGGCGATATGGCCGGATTTGCCTATCCCCGTGACGATGACCCGCCCCCTGCAGGATTTCATCAGGTCGATGGCATCACGAAACCGCGCATCAAGACTGTCCGCCAGCGTGTTAAGCGCCGCAGCTTCAGTGCGAATGACGCGTCGCGCAGTATCGAGGAATGGTGTGATCATGAATGGGCAAAAATGTCCGTTTCGGGCCAGCCGATGAGGTCCAGCCTGGCGCGGGTCGGTAGGAAATCAAAACAGGTTTGGGCAAGTTCCATCCGGCCTTCGCGTTCCTGCATAGCGTTGAATTTCTCGCGCAGCTGATGCAGGTAAAGGACATCGGAGGCGGCATAATCCAACTGCGCAGGGGTCAGCGTTTCCGCGCCCCAATCGCTTGATTGCTGTTGCTTTGAGATGTCGACATTCAACATTTCCTGCAGCAGCTTCGCCAGCCCGTGGCGGTCCGTATAGGTACGCACAAGGCGGCTGGCGATCTTGGTGCAATAAACCGGTGCAGTCAGCGCACCAAAGGCATTCAGCATCGCAGCAATGTCAAAACGGCCAAAATGAAACAGCTTGAGCACGTCGGGGTTTTCCAGCAGCGCACAAAGGTTCGGCGCTTCTGTCTGGCCCCGCGCCACCTGCACAAGATGCGCATTACCGTCCCCACCAGACAGTTGCACAACGCACAAACGGTCGCGGTGCGGGTGCAGCCCCATGGTCTCGCAATCAATTGCAACAATCGGCCCAAGATCAAGGCCGTCCGGCAGATCATTCTGATACAGTGTGTTTGTCATATCCCTCCTATATCGCGCCAATACGCAATGGGAAAGCGCGCGTTATCAACCCGCCTGATCCTGTTCGATCTCATCCAATGTAGGACGGGGAAAGCGCGCCAACAAATCTGCAACCATGACATGACATTTATGGGCAGGCGCATCATGTCGGGACAGCGCACTGGGAACCACCGGATGTTTCAGGACCAGCCGTCGCCAATTGTGAACCACAAGGCAGCGCAAAACGGCGATTTCAGTGGGCGACGGTGTGTGCGCGAGCGGCAGAGCATCGCACAACGAGGAAAGCGCTTTTTCTAAAAGTGCGTATTCTTCACGCAAAGCAGCAGGTGTTACTTCGTTTCGCAACCAGTCGGGGACGGCGGCGGTTCCTTGCAGTGCAACTGCGCCCTGAGGCGGCTCTGAGGTTTCAGCCCCCACGAAAACACGAGGCAGTATTTGGACAAAACCGGCCTCTATCGCTGCTGATTGGGCATCGGCCTCTGGCGTCTCAAGCAAAATAAGTTGCCAGTATTTTGGAACATCATCCGGCGTGGAATAAATTCGCGGACTGGCTTCAGCACTTTGCAAGCGCCCGAATGGGGTCAAGCCGTGGTGGCTGATGCGGCCCATTTTGGTCGACGTGATCCAGCCGTCATTGCGCAATCGATGCAATGCGACGCGGGCGGCTTCCGGTCTGACATCAAGCGCGGCCATGATTGCTGACAGAACCGGCCCCTGAATGGTGTCGCCCTCCCCCTGTGCGAGATCGCCAAAGAGGCTGATCATCAAGGACCAGACCCGCCCACCCCCAAGGCCACGCAGACCGGCGGTCAGGTCATATGCTGTTTCAGAGGGCATTCATTGTCAGCAGCTCGTATTCTGCGGCTACCTCTTCTTTCTGGTTGGTCAGGGTCACATGCCAACGGACCTCGCCATATTCATCGTTGCGCGGCGTCTTGTGCTTGACTGTCAGGCGTACCTTGATGCTGTCACCCGCAGCGACCGGCGCCATGAAACGCAGGTTGTCCAGACCGGTGTTGGCAAGGACGGGCCCGGGATCGGGCTGAACGAACAGGCCCGCTGCAAAACTTAGCAGCAGATAGCCGTGCGCCACGCGCCCAGGAAAGAACGGATTCGCGCGGGCCGCTTCATCGTCCATATGGGCATAGAAGGTATCACCGGTGAAATGGGCGAATGTCTCAATGTCCTCCAGCGAGATTTCGCGGGATTTGGAATAGAAAGTTTCGCCCAGATCGACCTGATTGAAGGTGCGCGTGAACGGGTGGTCCCGTTCGGTGATTTCCTGCGCGCCCGGCATCCATTGCGCCCCAATTGCGGTCAGAATGTCGGGGCTGCCCTGAATGGCAGTGCGTTGCATATAGTGCATCACGCCTCTGATGCCGCCCAATTCCTCGCCGCCACCCGCGCGCCCCGGCCCGCCATGAACCATGTGCGGCAAGGGGGAACCGTGGCCCGTCGCCTCGCCCATCGAGGTGCGGTTGTTGAAATAGAGCCTGCCGTGAAATGCTGCCGATCCTATCGTGATCTCACGCGCAACGTCGCCGTCATTAGTGATGACAGATGCCACAAGGGAGCCTTTGCCCTTGTTCAACAGTTGCATGGCGTGTTCCAGATCACGGTAGGGCATGATGGTGGAAACCGGCCCAAACGCTTCGGTGTCGTGGACGCGTTCCGCGAGATCGGGCGTGGCGCAGTGGAACAGCATCGGGGGCAGAAATGCCCCTTTGTCCTTGTCAGCGCCTTCCACCGAGAAGTCGTCAGGATCTCCGAATACGCGCTCCGCCTCACCGCCTATCAGCGCCGCTTTTTCAAGCACATCGCGTTTTTGGCTGGCAGAAACCAGTGCGCCCATACGGGTGGTTTCCAGTCGCGGATCACCGATCGTTGTTTTTGCCAGCCGCTCACTGATCGCTGCGATCACCGCATCAACTTGCGCTTCAGGCACCATAATCCGGCGGATTGCAGTGCATTTCTGTCCTGCCTTCGCAGTCATCTCGCACTGTACTTCTTTGACAAACAGGTCGAATTCCGGCGTTCCGGCGATAGCATCCGGCCCCAGAACCGACGCGTTCAGACTATCCTGTTCAGAGGCAAACCGCACCGAACGTTGCAGCAGATTGGGATTGCTGCGCAGAGACAGCGCTGTCTGCGCAGAGCCGGTAAAGGCGACCGCATCCTGCAGGTCCAGATGATCCAGCATATCACCGACGCCACCACTGACCAGCTGCAGTGCGCCATTGGGCAGAAGGCCGGATTGTACCATCAGCCGAACACATTTTTCGGTGACGTAACAGGTTGCAGTGGCCGGTTTCACAATCGCAGGCACACCTGCCAGCAGGGTCGGCGCGAGTTTTTCCAGCATGCCCCAGACCGGAAAATTGAAGGCGTTGATGTGAACTGCAACACCTTGGAGGGGCGTGCAGATGTGGCGACCCATAAAGTGACCGTCGCGTCCCAATTGTTCGGGCGGTCCATCCAGATAGACATGCCCGTCCGGCATCTCGCGCCGGCCCTTGGAGGCGAAAACCAGCATTGTGCCGATACCGCCATCCACGTCGATCTTGTGATCGCTGAGGGTCGCGCCGGTGTCATAGCTAATGTCGTAAAGCGCCTGTTTGTGCGCCATCAGATGCAGCGCGACAGCCTTCAGCATCCGCGCACGATCATGGAAAGTCATCTTGCGTAGCGCGGGGCCGCCGACCTCGCGCGCATAGGACAGCATGCCTTGCACATCCAGCGCGTCGTTGCCCGCCGTTGCAATCACGTCGCCGTTGATGGCGCTCGCGATGGTGCGCGCACCTGCGCCCGGCGCGACCCATTGACCGGCGGAAAAACTGGAGACGTCAAGCATGAAGGTGCTCCTTAATGGGTGTCGTAGTCGATAACGAGTTTGTCTGTGAGCGGGTAGGATTGGCAACTGAGGGCGTAACCGCGCTCCACTTCGTAATCCTCCAACGCATGGTTGGAGAGCATCTCGACTTCGCCTTCCAGCACTTTGCACATGCAGGTGGAGCAGACGCCTGCCTTGCAGGAAAACGGTGCATCCTGCCCATTCTCGAGGGCGGCTTCCAGTACGGACTGTCCTTTGGACATGGTAAAGGTGCGGCGCGCCCCTTCGATAATTACGGTCAGTTCGGTGCCTTGCTGCCCTTCGGCGCGTTTCGCCATTTCCTGTTTGGCAAGCTGGCCCTGCTGGCTTTCGCTGAACAGCTCGAATTTGATCTGGTCAGGCTCTAACCCGTGGGTTTTAAGGCTTTCTGCGATAGCGAGCATCATCGGTTCCGGCCCACAGATAAACGCGGTGTCGATGGATTTTACGTCGATCCACTGCTTAAAGAGCGCCTCGCATTTCGCCGCGTCCACGCGGCCCGTGAACAGGTCGATGTCCTGCCCGGATTCCAGCATATGGATGATCGTCAGCCGCCCCATATAGCGGTTCTTGAGATCCTCCAGCTCCTCGCGGAACATGATCGTGTTGACCGCGCGGTTGGCATAGACAAGCGTGAAGGTCGAATGCGGTTCGCGTTTCAGTACGGTCTTCAGGATCGACAAAACGGGCGTAATGCCAGACCCGCCCGCAAAGCCGAGATAGTTCTTGGCCTTGTCAGGCTCGATCGCCGTAAAGAATTTTCCCTGCGGCGGCATGGCATGGAGCGTATCCCCGACAGTCAGTCCGGTATTGGCGAATGTGGAAAAAGCACCGCCGTCGACGCGTTTGATGCCCACTTGCAGAACACAATCATCCAGCCCAGCGCAGATGGAATAGTTGCGGCGTAGTTCGGTGCCGTCAAAGTCTTGCTTGAAGGTCAGATATTGGCCTTGGGTAAAGGCGAACTTTGTCGGGTCTTCAGGCTGCAACGTCAGCACAACCGCATCGCGGATCGTATGGTGAATGTCGGTCACCGTAAGGGGGAGGAATTTGCTCATCACGTTCTCAGATACATTTGAAATAGTCGAAGGGTTCCAGACATTCCTTGCAGCGCCATTGCGCCTTGCAGGGGGTGGAACCGAACTGGCTGATCTTTTCCACATGCGATGATTTGCAATGGGGGCAATGTTGCGGACCGCCTGCAGGTTGCGGCGGTGCGATACCGTATTTTTCCAGCTTTGCGCGGCCTTCGGAGGATAGCCAATCTGTGGTCCACGCAGGCGACAATTGCCGCTTTAGCGCGACGTTCTTGATACCCTTGGCACGCAATGCAGTTTCAATATCCAGATTGATGATACTGGTCGCTGGACAGCCCGAATAGGTCGGCGTGACGGTCACTTCCAACGTTTCATCCCGCCACTGCACATCCCGGATGATCCCCAGATCGGTAAGGGAGATCACCGGAATTTCAGGATCGGGCACGTGCGAGAGCCAATCCCAAACAGTCTCTAACGCGGGCTTTTCGGTTACCATGTCGCATCCGGATACGCCCGTTGCAGCCACTGCATCTGGGTCAACATATGTCCCAGATGTTCCGTGTGACGCACACCGTTCTTGCCACCCTTGTGGGTAAAGTTGTCGTCGGGACGGCTGAGTGTCGCCTCTTTCAGAACTCCGCCAACCAATGTGTCGAAACCTTCGCGCAGGGTTGCAGGGTCGGGGGCTATGCCATCTGCAGCCAGCGCGATATCCACGTCGTCGCTTAAAAACATCTCGCCCGCAAAAGGCCACAGCCGGTCAAGGGCCACCTGCATGCGGGCATGGCTTTCTTCGGTGCCGTCCCCAAGGCCAATCACAGTGTCCGAAGACCGTTCAAGGTGATAGGTCACTTCCTTCACGGACTTTTCGGCAATCGCTGCGATCTGGTCGTGTGAGGAACCGGTCAGCCCCTTGAGCATCGCCAGATACCAGCCATCAAACAGGAACTGGCGCATCATTGTGCGGCCAAAATCGCCATTTGGCTGTTCAACCAGCAGCAGGTTGCGAAAATCCCAGACGTCGCGGTGAAACGCGAGCGCATCTGCATCACGCCCCTTGCCCTCGATCTCACCCGCCAGGCCGAGCCACAGTTGCGTCTGGCCAATCAGATCAAGTGCAATATTGGCGAGCGCGATGTCTTCTTCCAGCACGGGTGCGACGCCGCACCATTCGGACACGCGATGGCCCAGAACCAGTGTGTTGTCTCCCATGCGACAGCAGAACTCGAATAACGCGTCGCTCACATTGTCCCCACTTCATCAGGAATCGTGAAAAATGTGGGGTGCCGATACACCTTGTCATTGGACGGCTCGTAAAGCTGCCCTTTTTCTTCGGGAGAGGAGGCTGCGATATTGGCAGCCTCTATCGCCCAGATGCTGACGCCTTCATTGCGGCGGGTATAGACATCGCGGGCGTTCTTGATCGCCATCTCCGCGTCCGCGGCATGAAGCGAGCCGACATGCCGGTGGCTCAGGCCGTGTTGACCACGGATAAATATCTCCCACAGGGGCCATTCCGTCGAACGGGGTTTGCCGTGCGGGGCTGCTTCGGTACCGGTATAGGGACTGGATTCAGGGCTGCTCATGATCTCACTCCGCTGCCATTTTGCGTGCGCGTTTTTTCTCTGCGTGAGCGAGCAGGCCCTCGCGGACCCAGCGCCCGTCGTCCCAAGCCTTGTTGCGCGCCTCAAGGCGTTCGGTGTTGCAGGGGCCATTGCCACGCAATACGTCAAAGAATTCGTCCCAGTCCGGTTCCGAGAATTCGTAGTGGCCGGTTTCTTCGTTCAGCTTCAGCTTGTCGTCCGGGATGCTCAGCCCGAGGTATTCGGCTTGCGGTGCGGTCAGGTCGACGAATTTCTGGCGCAGCTCGTCGTTGGAATTCATCTTGATCTTCCACGCCATGCTCTGTGCGGAATGCACTGAATCAGCATCCGAGGGGCCGAACATCATCAAAGACGGATACCAGAATCGGTTCAGCGCATCCTGTGCCATCTTGTGCTGGGCCTCGGTGCCGTTCGCCATCTTCATCATGATGTCGAAACCCTGCCGCTGGTGAAACGATTCTTCTTTGCAGATGCGCACCATGGCGCGGGCATAAGGACCGTAGGACGTGCGTTGCAGCGGCACCTGATTCATAATCGCTGCGCCATCAACCAACCAGCCGACAGCACCCATATCGGCCCATGTTAGGGTCGGATAATTGAAGATGGAGGAATACTTCATCTTGCCTGACAGCAAATCGCGGGTCATCTGGTCGCGGCTCACGCCCAAAGTCTCGGCGGCGCAATAAAGATACAATCCGTGCCCCGCCTCATCCTGCACCTTTGCCAGCAGAATCGCCTTGCGTTCAAGCGTGGGCGCACGGGTGATCCAGTTGCCTTCAGGCAGTTGCCCGACGATTTCGGAATGGCCATGTTGGCCGATCTGGCGGATCAGGTTCTTGCGATAGCCTTCAGGCATCCAGTCCTTGGGCTCAATCTTGCCGCCCGCATTGATACGCTCCTGAAAGGCGCGCTCCTGCGGCTCCATCTCATCGAGAGATTTAACACCCTCACCTGTAGACTTGATCATCTGTGCATACATCGTTCAGGTCCTTTCCAGAATACGTATCCGTGTCATGCGCGCTCCAGTATGAGCGCAACACCTTGCCCCACACCCACGCACATGGTGCACAGCGCATAACGTCCGCCCGTGCGTTTCAATTGCAACGCCGCAGTCATCACGAGGCGCGCGCCGGACATGCCCAGCGGGTGGCCGATTGCAATGGCACCGCCGTTGGCGTTCACGTGTGGCGCGTCGTCCGGCACGCCCAAAGCGCGCAGCGTGGCGAGCCCCTGAGAGGCGAAGGCTTCGTTCAATTCTATCACATCCATCTGATCGATGGTGAGATTTGCGCGCTTCAGGACCTTGGTGCAGGCGGGAATGGGCCCGATCCCCATGACGCGGGGTTCGACACCAGCGGCAGACATGGCAACGACACGGGCAATGGGGGTCAGGTTGTGTACTGTCGCGGCCGCTTCGGAGGCGATGAGCATTGCAGCAGCACCGTCATTCACGCCGGAAGCATTGCCTGCCGTCACCGTCATATCAGACCCGTTGATACCGCGCAGCTTGGCCAGCTTTTCTGCTGTTGTATCAGGGCGCGGGTGTTCATCGTCACTGACGCAGATCGGGTCGCCCTTGCGCTGGGGGATCATCACGGGCGTTATTTCATCTGCAAAGATGCCCGCAGCCTGAGCCGCTGCCCAGCGGTCTTGTGAGCGCACGGCAAAG
>JBARUV010000234.1:0-2245 GCA_049645905.1 Sulfitobacter sp. | reverse complement strand
CATCCTGGGTCCAATTCTATCAAAACTATCCCAGCCGTTGCTTTGGGCGGTGATCTGCTTGGAAAGAATCAGGTGGTTGCGGACCTCTTTGTGACTGCCGTATCCAATAAGGTGTGCAATTTCGAGAGACGTTAACCCTATGTTGTTGAACCGCCATTCTCCCGTTTTCGGGCCGGTGGGTCTTTCCCCAGCGGCGCGTGCGCGTCCCAAGCGGGAAAACCTCCGGGACGTCATCCGCAGATATTCCGAAACGGAAGTCGGAGTATGAACGGTCTTGCCACCGTCTTCAGCATCCTGATGGTGGGGCACAGCCTGTTTGGAACTGATGGCCGCGACATGCTGCAAGACGCTCTGCGCGCAGGAACTGGCGATGGCACGGTCAGCGCACAAATCATAAATGGCGCATCGCTGCGCTACAATTGGGAAGAGTCCGATAAGGCCAAGGGTGTGGATGCGCGCACGGTTCTGCCACGTGGGGACACCACCCATCTGATCCTCACCGAAGCCATTCCGTTGGCCAATCATACAAAGTTCTCCGACACGGAAGTCTATGCTCAGGCCTTTGCAGGGCTTGCGTTCTCCGCCAACCCGGACGCGCATATCTATATACAGGAAACATGGCACAGTCTCAAAAGCGGCACTGGCGAAACGGTTAAGAATGATGATTCCGCGGGTGTGCCATGGCGCCAGCGGCTGGCGGATGATTTACCGGTTTGGGAAAATATCGTCACGCAGATCAAAGCCGGAAAACGCACGCCGACGGGGACTGTTGGATTGATTCCCGCAGGTCAGGCAATGGCCCGGCTCTATGATGAAATCGCGGCAGAGCAGGTGCCGGGGCTAATCAACATTCAGGCGCTGTTTGCCGATGACATTCACCTAAACGATGTGGGCCATTATTTTGTTGCGATGGTGCAATACGCCACGCTGACAGGGACGAATCCGCTGGGCTTGCCCACGGATTTCAATAATCGCCAAGGCAAGGCATTCGAAACGCCGGACGCCGATCTGGCCCGCGAATTGCAGCGCGTTGCTTGGGATGCAGTACAGACCTATGGCGGTGTAGCAGTCACACCGGTGGTCCCTGCCGCCGGCCGGCCTGCGCGCGCAGTTGTGGCCCCTGCGGCCCCCACAGGACCCCCCGCAAATCTGGTACAGGTGCCGGTTGGCGCTGTCGCAGGCACCCGCGATGTGGCCATCGGGCTGGCGGCAGTCACTGATTGGTCGACCCAGCAAGCGTTCCTTGATCTGATGAAAACCGCACGCCCTTGGCTGGGAAACGAACCAGGTCAATACGGTGGCATGACGTATAGGCAACTGGTTGCTGGTGGGCACCTCGATGCAAACGGCTGGCCCCTGCGCATGCCCAAAACACTGTCTAGCATTGGCACGCTGATCCTGACCGATATGCCTGTGGAAGCGACCTCGCTCAAGGGCCGCTATGTGCTTCGCTACACCGGCAAGGGTGTGATCGAGGTGTCAGGGCGTGCCAGCAAAGTGCGTTATGGCGCGGGTGAGGTCAGCTTTGATTATGCCCCCGGTCCGGGCAGTGTTGATATCCGCGTGCAGCGGATCAATACCACTGATCCACCGCGAGACATCACTGTGACCAAGGTGGAAAATGACGATCGCCTGCGCAGCGGCGCGGTGTTCAATCCGGCTTGGACCGCGCGCCTTGGGTCATTCCGGGCGCTGCGCTTCACGGACTGGCTGGCGACAGATAATTCCACGCTCGCCACATGGGACGCGCGTCCAAAACCGGATGATGTTACCTATGCCGACGGTGTCCCCGTCGAGCTCATTGTGCGCCTCGCCAATGAGCTTGAGAAAGATGCGTGGATTAATATGCCGCATCTGGCGGACGATGCCTTTGTCCGCGCCTTTGCACAAACGGTGCGCGACAGCCTTGACCCCGAATTGAACGTCTATGTCGAGTTCTCGAACGAGGTCTGGAATGGGCAGTTCGATCAGGCCCGATGGGCCGATGTGGCCGCCCGCGCGCGCTGGAATGAAAAAGGCAAAGGGATGCAGGCTTACGGCGTACGTGCCGCCGAAGTTGCCCGGATATGGACGGATGTTTTTGGCGATCAGGCCGAGGCGCGGCTGATCAATGTGATCTCTTCACAAACCAGCAGACTGGGTCTTGAGAGTGACGCGCTGGGTGCCCCATTGGCTATCAATGAAGGCCTTAAAGCGCCTGTGAGCGCCTTCGATGCCTATGCCGTTTCCGGATACTTCGGGGGCA
>JBARUV010000233.1:0-1583 GCA_049645905.1 Sulfitobacter sp. | reverse complement strand
TGGTCCGATAACCGCTTGCCACTTTTCCTTTCTGCCGTGGCTCGTTATGTGACGCACAATGCAATCAGGATCTGACCCATGGCACTAGACAAGACATTCGACGCAGCAACAGCAGAACCCCGGCTCTACGCCGCCTGGGAGGCCGCAGGCTGTTTTACCGCAGGCGCGAATGCCAAACCCGAGGCGTCGACCTTTTGCATCATGATTCCACCCCCAAATGTGACAGGCGTGCTGCACATGGGCCATGCATTCAACAACACCTTGCAGGACATCCTCGTCCGCTGGCACCGCATGCGTGGCTTTGACACGCTTTGGCAGCCCGGGCAGGACCACGCAGGCATTGCCACGCAGATGGTCGTGGAACGCAAGCTGGCCGAGACCCAGCAACCCTCGCGCCGCGAATTGGGCCGCGAGGCGTTTCTGGACAAGGTCTGGGAATGGAAAACCGAGAGCGGCGATACCATTATCGAACAGCTCAAACGCCTTGGCGCAAGCTGCGACTGGGACCGCAACGCGTTCACCATGTCGGGCGCACCCAACGCGCCTGCGGGGGAAGAAGGCAATTTCCACGATGCCGTAATCAAAGTCTTTGTCGATATGTACGACAAGGGCCTGATCTATCGCGGCAAACGGCTTGTGAACTGGGACCCGCGTTTTGAGACCGCGATTTCCGATCTTGAGGTCGAAAATATCGAAGTCGACGGCCATATGTGGCACTTCAAATACCCCCTCGCGGGTGGCGCAACCTATACCTATGTCGAAAAAGACGAGGACGGGACCGTCACCCTGAGCGAGGAACGTGACTATATCTCCATCGCCACCACCCGCCCTGAAACCATGCTGGGTGACGGCGCAGTTGCGGTTCATCCATCGGATGAACGGTATGCGTCATTGATCGGAAAACTATGCGAAATTCCGGTTGGCCCGAAAGAGCACCGCCGGATGATCCCGATCATCACAGACGAATACCCGGACAAGAATTTCGGTTCCGGCGCGGTCAAGATCACCGGTGCCCACGATTTCAACGACTATGGCGTTGCCACCCGCAATGGCATCCCGCTGTACGCACTGATGGACACGCGCGGCGCGATGCGTGCCGATGGGTTGCCCTACGATCAGGCCGCCGCCCGTGCACAGGCGATTGCGGACGGGTCCGAGGATGCGCCGACGGATGCGACCGAAATCAACCTTGTTCCCGAAGACTATCGAGGCATGGACCGTTTCGAGGCCCGAGCCAAAGTCATCGCGGATATCACTGCCGAGGGTCTGGCCGTGATGACCACATCCGATGATCCCCGCCTTGGCCGCAAGCCCGCGAAAAAGGGTGAGGACGTTGAGATCGCGGCGGTTCCCTTGGTCGAGGCCAAAAAGATCATGCAGCCCTTTGGTGATCGTTCGAAAGTGGTCATCGAACCGATGCTGACCGATCAGTGGTTTGTCGCCACCGACAAGATCGTGCAGCCCGCGATTGACGCTGTGCGATCTGGCGAAGTCACCATCCTGCCCGAGCAGGACAAAAAGGTGTATTTCCACTGGCTGGAAAACATCGAGCCTTGGTGCATCTCGCGGCAACTGTGGTGGGG
>JBARUV010000232.1:0-9798 GCA_049645905.1 Sulfitobacter sp. | reverse complement strand
GTTGGTGGCCACAGGCCATCCAATTGCGGATCAGCCCGATCTCGACACACTGCGCAAGCATTCGGCAATTGTGCTGGCGCGCAATTCGAACATCCGCGAACAGGTTATGGCCTGTTTGCAAGCCGCGGGAATCCCGCGTTATCATAATATGGTCAGCGGGCGGACCCTGACATTTCCGACTGTGCTGGAGGGCATCGACGCGTTTGCCGTCGCGCCGAAGGCCGTCGCGCAGATGGCGGTAAAGATCGCGGATCTCACTGTATTCGATCTGCCGGTTGCAGTGCCCGAGCTTGAAATTCTCCAGTTCTGGCATCGCTCTCACAGCGGTGATCCGTCGAACATCTGGCTGCGTGGTTTATTCGCCACTGTGCTCCAGAACAATGATCCGACGCGGACCTGGAAACAGACTTCACCACCAATCCAATAAGTTACGTTCATTGAAGTCATGAAACGTATCTTATTCCAACGTTGTTCACTTTGATCGAAACTCGCGGAAGCACGTGCGAGCCGACAAAGCATTTGGGAGGATGAAATGGACCATATCTTTATCAAGCGCGCTTGGTACATGGTTGCCTGGGCAGACGAAATTGTCGCAGGGGACAAGCACAAGGTCATGGTGATGAACGAGCCGATTGTTCTTTACCGTGACACCAAAGGCGCGCTGGTAGCGCTTGAGGATCGGTGCTGTCATCGCGCCGCGCCGCTGTCCATCGGACGCATTGAAGGAGACAATCTGCGGTGCATGTACCACGGCCTGAAGTTCAACCGGGATGGCCGCTGTGTCGAAATACCGGGGCAGGATAAGATCCCGCCACATGCCTGTGTGAAAAGCTATGCGGTCGAAGAGGCTGGCGGTTGGGTTTTTGTATGGATGGATGACCCCGCAACCGCAGATTCCGCGCTTGTTCCACCGGTCGAGAGTCTTGACAGTGCCGACTGGATCTTTCGGCGCGGTCATCTGGACTATGACGCCAATTACATGCTCATCAACGATAACCTGCTGGATTTCTCGCATCTGAGCTATGTGCACGAGAATACGTTCGGTGACTCACCTCTCTATGCGCAACAGCGGCCGCGGATAACCAAACTTGACAGAGGTGTGCGTGTTAGCCGCTGGCTTTGCGACCAGCCCTTGCCGCCTTCTTCGATGAAGGCGGGGACCGGTAAGTCCGACCGCTGGATGTCCTACGACTTCCTGGTGCCCGGCGTGTTGTTGATGAAGTCAGGTGCCTATGAAGTCGGCACCGCTGCGCGCTGCAATGACGGCCCGCCCGACGGGATAGTGGCGATAGAGTCTTCTTGTACATGCCAGATCATCAATCCGATCACTGACACGACCGCGCGCTACTTCTTCACGAACGGTCCGGCGACCCGCACCGGCACTGAGGCGCAATCGGATCATGCGCTCAAGCTGACCCTCGCTGCGTTCCAGGAGGACAAGGAGATGATTGAGGCGCAAAGCCGCACGCTGACCCTTGATCCTTACGTGAAGTTGGTCCCGGTTTCCGCCGATGCCGCGTTGTCGATGTTCCGTTGGAAAATGAATGCGTTGATGAAAGAAGAATCTGACAGCTCGGGCGCGACTTCCATCAATGCGAAATCAGGCAGGGAGGGCGCGGCTGCATGAATGTGATGCCTGATACCTTTGCAAAGATTACAGTTACGGTAAAAGGGGTACGGACCGAAGCAAAAGATGTTATCAGTCTTGAGCTTGCGTCGGAAGACGGCGAGGCTTTGCCATCCTATGAACCCGGCGCACATCTGGACCTGCACCTGCCGCATGGCATGGTCCGGCAGTATTCGCTTTGTCGTCCATTTCAATCTGGCGCGCCTTACGAGGTTGCTGTGGGTCTTGCCGAAACCTCGCGTGGCGGTTCGCGCTGGATTCACGAGATACTGCAGGTTGGCGACAGGCTCGCTATCAGCCCGCCTCGAAGCAACTTTCGCATGTCATCAAGCGAAGAGCCGGTTCTGCTTATGGCCGGAGGGATCGGCATTACGCCGCTCCTCTGCATGGCGGACGCTGCGTCACAGCAGGGCAGGCCGTGGCATCTGGCCTATTCCGCGCGCTCTCCCGACCATCTCGCCTTTCGCGAACGCCTGACCGGCCTGAGGGGCGGCGTGGTCACCCGGCATGCGCTGTCTGATACCGGGCAGCACATGGATGCCGCTGCTTGGCTGGCGGATCATCCGCAGGTCAATGTCTATGTGTGTGGACCCGAGCCGATGCGTCAAGCCATTGCAGATGCGCTCGGCGCCGATGGCGCCCACCGTTTGCACAGCGAAGCTTTCGCACCGGCGCAGCAGCGCGCTGTCGAGGAAAACACTGCTCTTACCGTGCATCTGGCGCGAGAGGGGATCACCCTCGATATCGGGCCAGACAAATCGATCCTTGACGTCCTTGACGAAGAGGGCGTGATCCATCCGTGGTCTTGCCGCGAAGGAATGTGCGGCACCTGCGAGGCTCAGGTTCTGGAAGGCACGCCGGACCATCGCTGCACCGTGCTGAGTGAAGAAGAGCGCGCAGACGGCAAGAGAATGATGGTCTGCGTCTCACGCGCATTTTCAAAGCATCTGGTTCTGGATATCTAGATGGAGACCGGTTCCGATCATTCCGACGTGGCATTGTGTGCCCTTCAGGCGCTGGAACGCGCCGACGCTGTGATCGAAAAGATTTCCGACGATGGCGAAACCCTTCGGATATGGTTTCGCTTTGTCCAAGATCCGGTGAGTGTCACCAAGGTGATTGACGCGCAGCGCGCGCAGTACGCCAAATCCGGAACCCCGCGAACTATCGTTTCTTATCTACGACTGATCTAGATATTTCCGGCGCTTTGGAGGCCAAAGGCGGTCCACCGCGCGAGTGTCTCGCGCGGCGGCTTTTTCGGATCAGGCCGGATGCAGCTTTAGTGGAACGCGGTCCCAGCCGCAGGCCTGATTGTTCAGCTTACGGGTGCATTCACCGGTAAGCTCGATGCGTTTCACGCGCTTTGCAAGAGCACCAACAATCGCTGCAAATTCCATCCGTGCGAGAGCCTGACCGGCACAGGCATGGATACCGACCCCAAACGAGGTGTGCCCCATGACCCGCTTGCGGTCGACCTTGAAGGTATCAGGATCTTCCCATGCCGCCGGATCGCGGTTTGCCACCCCAAGGAAGGTCGCGATCTTGTCGCCTTTTTTCAACTGGACGCCGTGGAATTCCATATCCTCGTTCACCCCGCGACCCAAAAGGCGCGAGGGTGGGTCCATGCGGATGGTCTCTTCAAAGGCGGTGCGGACAAGGCGCGGGTTTTCGCGGATCATGTCCCACTGGTCAGGATGTTCGGCCAGATATTTCAGGCCGTTGCCGATCGCCAGAACAGACGTGTCGAAACCGGCGCTAAAGACCACGATGACCATGACTGCGGCCTCTTCCGGGGTCAGCCGGCCCTCATCGCCCAACTTGTAGATCTGGCCGATCATCTTGTCAGGGTTCACGTTTTCGCGGCGCATTTCATCCTGGAACCACTGGATCGTGTGCCCCGCACGCTCGAGGTTTTCCTTGTACAGCCTACTGCCCGGCACCGTCGAGTTGAACGAAAGCTCGCCCCACGGCAGCAACATCTGGCGATCCATGGTTTCACTGACGCCAAGGATGTCGGGAAAGACCTTGAGGACAAACCGCGAAGCGATATCAGCGATTGCCTCAACCTCACCCTTGGCGACGATCTCGTCCGCCATGATCTCGGCCTGCTGGTTGAAATATTCCTCGTAATCGCGCAAGGCGACAGGCGAGAACATCTTCATCATCTCGTTGCGGTGGGCACTGTGGTCGGGCGGGTCCTCCTGCACCATCAGCGGGCGGATGAAATCGCGATTCCCGAAGGCTTTCACGGTCGATGTGAAATTCTTCCAGTCCTTAAGCATGGCTTGTGTGATGTCATAGCGCCCCGTGACGTAGACCCCGTATTTCTCCAGCCAGAGAATTGGCGCGGGTTCAAGCTCCCGTCGCATGATGTCCAGCGAATTCAGAATGACATCGCTCTCGAATGGATCCACGTCGGTCACCGGTACAGAAATTTCGAGCATAATCCCCCCTCGTGTCAGTTTGCGGTGTCTTGCGATTTGCTGCGTAATTGGCAAAACTTCGTATGATTGTATTACGATATTTTGCCGCAGACAAGAAGTCAAAGTTATAATCTGATGATAATACAATCATACCATATTGACGGGCAATACTCACCTACATAACATCTGGCCAACACCGAAAAGGACTTGTCCGACTCGTCAGGATATTCAGAAGGGGGGAACCGTTTGACCAATTCTACACTAGCTTTGTCATTCAAGGACATCGACCCGTTTGATCCCGAAGTGATCGCGCAAGGACCCGAAGCGATGGAGCCGCTTCGTGATCTGGGGCCTGTCTTCATGCTGAGGAAGTATGGGGTCTATGCGACAGTGCGCCATGATCTAGCTGCAACTGTACTGCGGCACTGGGAAACATTCACATCCACGGTCAAGGCGTTCGGGCCGCGGGCACACATCCCGAATATTCTCGTGACAGACGACCCGCCGGTTCATTCCCGCGTGCGAAAGGCGATCATGGGCATGTTCACGCCCGCGCAATTGCGCAAGTATACCGAGAAATTCGATGAGGATGCCGAAGCGATCGTCGGCGCGGCGCTTGAAAAGGAATATATTGACGGCGTTGATGATCTGGCATCGGCTTACGTGCTCAAGGTATTTCCCGATGCCGTCGGCATCACGGACAGTAACCGCAAAATGCTGCTGGATTTCGCCGAGCTTGCCTTTAACTCGGCGATGCCGCTGAACGATCTTTACAAACGCTCGCTTGAGAACGGGCAGGACGCGCTGGCTTGGTTGAACAGGCAGTGCGAGCGTGATGCAATTAGCCAGACAGGCATGGCTGCCGATATCTACAGCCTAAGCGAAGGCGGCACTGTCAGCGAGGAAGAAGCCGCGCTTTTGGTTAGGGCGGTGCTGACCGGTGGGTTCGACACGTCGATCATGTCGATCTCGTCGGGTCTGAATGGTTTCGGGCGGAACCCGGGTGAATGGGACAAAGTCCGCAGCGATCCCTCGATCATCAAAGGTGCGTACGAGGAAGTGCTGCGCTATGACCCGCCCTCGCGGTTTCTTGGGCGCGGCGTGACGAAAGATACTGAACTGGGGGGTGTGCACCTTCGACAAGGCGACCGCATCGCCTGCTTTCTGATCGGCGCAGGGCGCGATCCGGACCAGTGGGAAAACCCGAACACGTTCGATGTAACGCGCAGAGCGATGGGGCATCTGTCATTTGGGGCGGGGCTGCATACCTGTCTTGGACAGGCGGTTGCGCGGATGGAGTTCAATGCGCTGATCGGTGCAATGGCGCGGATGGTGACGAGGATTGAGCCGACCGGCGAACCGGTGCGCAACATCAATAATCAGGCCTCGGGTTGGCGCAAGCTGCCGCTGCGGATCACGTGACCGCACGGCCTTTATGGTGTGCCAGATCAAGAGCGGAGGAAAATCCATGAAAGACAATGAGACTTCCTTGCTGAGTCACGATCTGGCAACTTTTGCAATGTCAGAAAATCTGCCTGATGATGTGCTTGGCTTTGCGTCACGCGCGCTCAAGAATGCTCTGGCCTGTGCACATGCTGCATCGCAGGCGTCTTCAATGCAGTCGATGGCACACATGGCTGTTCGCAACTCATCCGGTGCTGATATTCCATTAGTCGGCCAAGATGCTACTGCCGACCCGCTTTGGGCATCGTGGTATAATGCCGCGGCGGCGAATGCGCTTGATTACGATGATACGCATATCCCCTCAATCCTTCATCCAACCTCGTGCGTCGCGGGCGCTGTCCTTTCTGCTGCCATTACCGAAGGGCGCAATGGAAATGACCTGTTGGGCGCGCTTGCAATGGGGATGGAGGTTGCCTGCCGACTGGCGCATGTCATTTCACCTCAGCACTACGCAGCAGGCTGGCACATAACGGCGACTTGCGGGGTTTTCGGCGCCGCAGCCGGAGCCGGTCGCCTGATGCATCTTGACGCCCGCCAGATGGAATGGGCGTTCGGCGGGGCAATGAGCCGCGCGTCGGGATTTGTCTCGACCCTTGGAACAGCGTCCAAGTTGCTTGGCGTTGGTGGTGCTGCGCGGGATGGATTGCTGGCAGCTATGCTTGCGGCCGAAGGCTTTGACGGGCCGGAAAATCCTTTGGGCTGCCGGTTTGGGTTTCTCCACGTGATGGGCGCCGCCGACCGCATAAGCGAACTGACCTCAGATTTAGGCACGCGGTGGCATATGCTGGACACCGCATTAAAGCCCTATCCCTGTGGTGTCGTTCTGAATCCGGTGATCGACGCAGCACTTTTATTACGCACGCGTGTCGGTAGCGATCTGGATAGTATCGCGTCCATTCAGGTGTCAGGTGCCAGATTGCTCAAGGACCGGACCGACCGACCCGGCGTAACCACGGGCAACATGGCGCAGGTCAGCGCGCAGCATGCGGTGGCCGTTGCCCTAACGGACGGCCAGGCGACACCGGCCGAGTTCACCGACGCCATGACCGCCAGGCCTGACGTGCAGTCCATTGGTGCCAAGGTTAGCGTGATGGTGGACGACACCCACAGCGTGAACGGCGCACGGATTGATGTGGAAATGGCTGACGGGACGTTTTTTAGCGAAACTGTCGAACATGCCCGCGGCAGCCTCGCCCGACCGCTGGGTGATGCAGATATTGACGCGAAAATGCGACTTTGTTGTACCAACCCCGCAGAGGCAGAGGCGTTGATCGATGCCTGCGACGGGCTGCAAAACGCAGCCGACCTCGGCGCGCTGTTGGCGGCGATGCGACGCCCATGACTATTCAATCGCAGCGGTCAGAATAATGAAAGTAGGAGGCTCAGGGATGAAGGTCGGATTTGTGGGTGTCGGAAAGATGGGCCTCCCTATGGCCTCGCGGCTGCTGCAGCAAAATGTCGAGGTATTGGCATTTGACCGCTCGGCTGACGCGCTGGCGCAATTCTGCGATGCGGGGGGCGTCGCTGCACCCGATCCTGCTGCAATTGCCGATGTGGCCGAAATTGTGTTTCTCTCCTTACCCACTCCGGACATCATGGCGTCAACGGTGGAGGCGATGGTTGGCGGAACGGCTCTGCGTATCGTCGTTGACTTGTCCACGTCTGGCCCGACTGCCTCGCGCGCAGCGGCCGGGGTTCTGGCCACAAACGGCAAGCACCTTGTTGATTGTCCCGTCAGCGGTGGCGTTACAGGGGCGCGGGACGGATCGCTTGCGATGATGGTGGCTGGGCGTCCGGCAACGGTAGCCGAAGTCATGCCGTATCTGGAAATGATCGGTCGTCCGAGCGTCGTCGGCGAAGATGTCGGAATGGCCCAGCTTATCAAACTGGTGAACAATTTGATCTCGACCACCGCCTTGGCTGTGACCTCAGAAGCCCTCGTTCTGGCGGTCAAGGCGGGGCTCGACCCGTCCACGGTTATTGACGTGCTTAACGAGTCCAGCGGGCGCACCAGTGCGTCGGCGTCGAAGATCCCAAAGCATGTTCTGAACCGGCGTTTTGATTTCGGAATGGCGGTGGGATTGTCGGTCAAGGACATACAGCTCTGCCTTGCTGAGGCATCGCGCTATGGCGTGCCGATGTTTGTCGGCCGTACCGTTGGCGAAATCTACACCGCCACATCCAGCCAGTACGGGCCTGCAGCGGATATGACTGAAATCATAAAGACGATGGAGGCATGGACCGGCGTGGAAGTCGGAACGGTAGAGTGACAACACCTTTTGGGAGGAAGACATGAAGTTCAAGGCAACAATCGTGGCGGTGCTGATCGCCGCGGGACTGGCGATGCCCGGCCATGCACAAGATACGATGGCGCCGCGCGCGGCACCTGATTTGGGCGCGATTTGCGGGGCGGAGGGCTGCATGTGGGAAAAGGTGGCAACCTGTGACGGCTTTATCGAAGGTATCAATTTCGATAGTGACGGACAGCTGTGGATGGTCGGCTATTTCAGCGGCGCGTTGCTGCGGGTTGAGGGCGACACATGCGTTACTGTCGGTACGCCGCAGCCGGGACCCAATGGCGCTAAATTTTCACCAAGTGGCGACTTTGTCTCGGCGGACAACAATGCCGGACTGACCAAGTTCGACCTTGAGACCGGCGAACGCACCATACTCTATGACACTGTCGATGGTGAAAAACTCGATGGTTTGAACGACCTCGCCTTCGATCCCGCAGGTGGGCTTTATGTTACGCGACCACGGGGGTCCGATTTCCTCAATCCGACCGGCAAGGTTTTCTATGTCAGCCCCGAAGAGGGAGCCGTTCCGGAGCTTTTTCATGACGGGCTGATCTACCCCAATGGCATCGCGATCTCTGCAAATGGCGAGCGGGCTTATATTGCCGAATTTGCGGCCAACCGGATCATTTCGGTGCCGACACCGCTGACGAAGAATCCCTATGACCCCGTGCATGTACTGGCGCGCTTCAGCGGTGGCACCGGTCCTGACGGACTGACCGTTGATGCGGCTGGCAATATCTATGTCGCGCATTTTCTCGCAGGTGAAGTGATCGTTCTTGATGTAAACGGCATCGCCTATGGCACAATCCGGTTGCCCGAGGGTGCCGGATTGTGGACGACCAATCTCTCGATCCACAACAGCTATCTCTATGTGACAGAGGCAATGAAAAACGAGGTCTGGCGTGTGGCACTGAACGGCGACGCGGTGAAGTGACGCCACCTCTCGCCCCACGGTGAAGGATTCCAACCGGACAATTCAATTCCGATTGGCTCGCAGAGGCTGGCCGTCAGTATTCAAAGGACACTTTATGTTCGCCCCATCCGACATTCACAACATTCCCATGGCTCCGGCAGTTCCGGCCAAGCTCGACACGCAGGTCTATGCCCGGTTCGGGGCCTCTTTCGAGCCGGATGAATACACCGACTGGATTGACGAAAGCATGTCCTGGAAAGAAACCTGCTATATCGGGGACTGGTCGCCGTTGGGCAAAATTCGGGTCAGGGGACGCGAAGCACTGAAATTCTTTTCGGACATTACCGTGAACAGTTTTGCCAAGTTCGACATCGGACAAGCCAAACATGCTGTCTTCTGCAACGAAAACGGCTTTCTGACGGGCGAGGGGATTCTGATGAGGCTGGCTGAAGAGGATTACCTCTTCACCAGCGGTCCGGGCATCCTCTGGGCGACATACCAGTTTCAGCGGGGGACGTATGACGCCACCCTGACACAGGAGGGACCAGAGCGTTTCATCCTTCAGGTGCAAGGTCCGGACGCGCTGTTTGTCATGGAGGAAGCGACAGGCGAGGATCTGCGTGACATCGGTTTCATGCGCTTTCGCGCAACTTCTATTTCGGGTCGCGAGTTTCTGGCGCTTCGGCAGGGCATGGCGGGCGAGGTCGGTTTTGAGATGCATGGGGCGATCAAGGACGCCATCCCGATCTATGAAGAAATCCTGCATATTGGCGCCAAGTACAACATCCGCCGCCTTGGCGCGCGCACCAAGATGGTCAATCACGTGGAGGCGTGTTTTCCAACGCCGACTGTGGATTACGTCCCGGCCTTTTTCGGCCCCGAAGCGGAGGAATTCAGAGAGACCTTCGTGAAATCTTTCGCCCCTTCTTTTCTCAATCTCGTGAAATGGTCTGGTAGCTATGCTGAGGATGTCTCGGACCTTTACCGCACGCCGATGGAATTGGGCTGGCCCGTAACATCAAATTCGACCACGCTTTCATAGGCGATGCGGCTCTGGACGCCAAAATGAAGCAA
>JBARUV010000231.1:0-5502 GCA_049645905.1 Sulfitobacter sp. | reverse complement strand
CTTCAGTCAGGCCATCGCGGTTTCCGCGGTCGGGCTCTCCTCGGGCAATACCGGTGGTGCCACCGGCTATACCGCGCGGGTCGATTATTTCGAGAACACCGCCGACCCGATCCTCGACGAGGACGGGACTGTCATCCCAGTCAACGTGCCGCCAGACGCTGCGGACGATCAGGTGTCAACCGATCTGAACACGCCGATTATCATTACGGTGGCCACAGATCTGCTGGCCAACGACGTTGACGGCAACGGCGACCCGATCAGTTTTGCAGGCTTCGATGACCCGCTGAATGGAACGCTTGTCGACAACGGCGACGGGACGTTGACTTACACACCAGAGGGCGGGTTCGAGGGTGTAGACACCTTCGTCTACAGCATCGGCGATGGTACTTTCACGGACAGCGCGACCGTAAGCGTCGCAGTCGGTAACACAATCGACGTCTGGTACGGAGAGGAACAGACGTTCGGGACGCCCGGCGAAGCCCAGACTTGGATAAACATCCTTGGCAATGTCGCGGGGAATCCGGTCTCATTAAGCTATTCACTGAACGGAGGTCCGGCGCAAGCACTGTCGGTCGGTCCTGACACGCGGCGCCTGCAGGAAAATGGTGATTTCAACATCGACATCGCCTACGACGCCCTAGACGGCTCAGCCGCTGACGACGTCGTGACAATCATAGCGAACTATGCCGGTGGCGGCGTCCAGACAACCGACGTCGTGGTTAACTACACCGCCGGAAATACGTGGAATCCGAATTACAGCATCAACTGGGCGACCGTGAGCAGCCTGCAGGATGTAGTCCAGATCTCTGACGGGACCTGGACGCATAATGCCAGTGGCGTCCGTCCCGTTGATCTGGGCTACGACCGTCTTCTAGTGATTGGTGACCAGAGCTGGGACAATTACGAGGTCAACCTGACCATCGAGATGCACGATCTTGAAAACGTCGATCCGCTCGGCCGCGACGGCGGGGCGTTCGCGATCGGGATGCTCTGGAACGGGCACACCCCGGTGATCAGCCAGTGGCAGCCGCTGATCGGCTACGAACCTGGCGCGGCCTTCTTCTACACCGAGCGGTTCGCAAGCCACAGCTATCATTCCTTCTCGGAAGTGTTGGACCAAAACAACGTAACGCTCGACGAAGGCACGACCTACAACTTCACGGTCCGCGTCGAACAGGTCGGCATATACGACCGTCTGTACAGCTTGAAAGCTTGGGAGGTCGGCACGTCCGAACCCGTGGATTGGACCGTACAGGGGCTCGAAACTTTCTCATCCAACGAGGCCCCAGCCACCGGAGGCATCTACCTTAATGCACATTACTACGATGTTACATTCGGCGACCTTCAAGTCACGGAGATCGAAGGCAATGATATTGTACGCGGCACTGCGGGGGCGGACATGCTCGTTGCGACGGACCAGACGACGGCCGGTGTCGGGGAGCGCGATGTTTTCGTTGGCGACACTGGGGCTGACACCTTTATCTTCGGAGAAGCTGGCACCGTGTTCTACGATGACGGCTCAGCTGCCACAGACGGCATCGCAGATTTTGGGTTTGTCTGGGACTTTGAGAGCGGTATCGACAAGATACATCTCGCCGGGCAGCTGACGGACTATTTCCTGGCAGAAAACACGACTAATTTGGCGCAAGGCTCCGAGGTCTGGCTCAACGGCACAGGTGGCGATGCGGACGAACTGATTGGACTAGTAGAAAACGTCTACGGACTGGACCTCCAGACGGATTTCACTTATTCTGGGTACAGCCTTAACATTGCCTGAGCCGCAGGTGGATTTAGACTCGTCACACCGTTTCCTGTTACAAAGGTCTTAGACGGAATATGGGATTGGCCAAACCTGATTTGGGCGCCAAATACATTTTTATGAGGTTCAAATGCCCGAAGTGAGTATCGGTCTTCCCGTCTATAATGGTGAGCGCTATCTGGCCAAAGCTATAGAATCGATCCTAGCTCAAGACTACGAAGACCTCGAACTAGTCATTTCCGACAACGCGTCTACCGACGCAACGGCTGACATTTGCGAAGACTATGCTCGCATCGACCGGCGGGTGAAGTATCACTGCTTCCCGGAGAACCTTGGCGCAGCGCGGAACTACAACGAGGTCTTTCGTCAGAGCAGCGGGCGATATTTCAAATGGTCTGCGCATGACGACGTTATCAAACCCGCCTACCTCTCGACCTGCCTTCAGGGCTTTCAGGAGGACTCATCTATCGTCTATCCGGGCGCGGAGTTCATCGACGAAAACGATGAAGTAATTCGTACGGACACCGATCGCCAAGCGACATCTTCCGATTCACCGTTTGTCAGATCCTTCGAAGTGCTCCAGACAATGAGTATGGCGGCCTCAGTGTTCGGCGTGTTCAACCGCAGCAAGTTGGAGCGAACCGGCCTGATCGGTGCGTTCATATCCTCCGACTATGTCCTGCTCCTGCAGGCCGCGATGCTGGGAAAGATCGTCCGACTCGATACGGAACCGCTCTTCCAGCGGCGGCTTCATTCCAAGATGTCGCGGTTGGCGAATACCGGGCATAATGATGTGCTGAGTTGGTTCGATCCAAAAGCGCGCTCACGGCTGAGCGAACGCAAGCGATTGTATCTCGAATACAGCAAAGCTGCGTTTGGGATCGAAGGTATGCCCATCCCAAATAAGTTCATGCTTTCAGCGACAGCGGTCGCCGCGTTCAGTTTTAAGGCCGCTAGGGTCAATACCGGACGGATGCGAAGAAACGTCGCGACTGCATTGCGACGACAACGCTCGAGTTGAGGCATTTGTTCCAATGGAACAGCTAGAAGATCAGAAATTCATGCGAAAAGGTGCGGCATCAAACCGCGACGGGTCCACACCTTTTACGACCCTGGCGAGCCCGACAGGAATTGCGAAATACGCGCGCGCAGCCGCGAGATGCGGTCGGCAAGTTTCCTACGAGCCTCAGGCTCAAGCGAAAAGGCAAGGAGTGTCGCGAAGTATACAATCGCTCCAAGAGCACCACAGCCGAAAAGCGCTACCCAGCTTCCCATAGGAACGGCAAAGCGAACTCCAGTCCAAACAACTGCGCCAGCCGCTGCCGGGAGCAATCCCGGTAATAGGACACGACGGTAGAAGGTACCGAAGTCTACATCGATCATGCGGCGGCAGAGGTGCCAGAAATAAAGTAGCTGCGACCCGATCGTGACGATGGCCAAAGCGGCGGTGACCCCGATCGCACCCATTTCGAATCGGGTGACCGCGACGAGCATCAGAACAAGCCCTAGAAGCTGTGCGATGAAGGCAGGGAGATAAAACTGCCGCATCCATCCTTTTGCCAGTGCCGTCAACGGAAGGAGCGCAACTGCCTGGGTGAATGGAAGCATCGACATGAACAGAATGATTACCCAAGCCGCTTTCATAAAGCCGGGACCTACATAGAGCTTCACGAAGATATCAGCATAGATGATGGCGGGTGTCGCGACAATCATTGCTGCCCACAGCGCATAGCGGCCACCGCGCAGGACGGTCGGGGTAAGCCGCGCATTATCGCCGGATACGTTCAACGCCGTGATTACAGGTAACAGCGGGGCGATCGCCCGCATAATGATAGCTTCCGTTTGCCGAAAGATCGTGGCACCAAGAAAGTAGCAGGTCACATCGGTCGCAGTGCCGTGGAGGTTGAGCACGATCGTCGCCGCATTGGTGTACATGAGTCCGCCGAGCTGCCCCAACGTAGTCCAGAGACCGAAGGAGGTCAGGTGGAGCGCCATGCGTACGTTTCCGAGGCGGCGATCAAAGCGCAGATCAGGTACGAGCTGCCGCGATCGCAACGCCATCGCTAGAGCAATCACGATCTCCGCTACCGAGGTTGCGACTACAACCCAGATGACCTTCGGCCCGAGGGTCAGCATCAGGATCAAGAGTATCGCGAACCGCAAAAGCTCGCGAAGAAGTTCTAGCAAGTTCTGCTCGACATAGCGCTGCCGGATGTGAAAACCCACCATGAAAGGCGCCAAGAACATCTGCACACCGAAGGAAAACACGAGAAGCCCCATCATCAGCTGAGCCTCGTGCTCGAGGCCCCGGGGAATGTTAAGGAAAGTTTCGATACTGAGAGTAAAGACGGCCCCGACGATCCAGAACGCCATCACGCAGAGTGCGAGCGCCGGCACCACTGAGGACAGCAATGCGCGGGCGCGCTGATAGTCTTCCCGCGCATAGGCGTCGATGAGAAATCGTGCGAGCCCGCCGTTGAAAGCCGAAAAAAACAACGGCGCGACGACCATAACCGCCATCACCAGCGGATAGAGCGCAAATTCTTCTACCGGAATCCGTTGAATGAGGTATTGGAACAGCCAGATCAGCACAGTCACGCTCAGAAGCCGGTTCAGGACCGCGCTCGCCGAGTTGACCATGACAAGTCGGCGAGACAGATTGATGGCACCTGTCGTCTTTTTCTGTTCCACCACGTCCGAGGTCATTCAAGAGTCATCCGGCAACTATTGTGAATTGCGGATCAAGCCTAATCGCGCGGATATGTTGCCTGATCTCATCCAGATAAAGGGCGTTCCCGACGCGCACCGGACAAATATCGGACCGTGCCATTGTGTCTTGTTCCTATGAATTGAAGTCCGACCATAGAGCCGAAGCCCAGATCGTAAGAAGGGCGTTTACGAAGCACCTATCCATCTCCGATGAAACTTCCATACAGTGCCGTGGACAGTATTGCAGCAAAAATTTCTCAGATGAATCGGTCCGGGGGCCACAGGCATAGAATCTCGCAAAATTCATGTTGCCGGCAGCTATTCTTTCCGTTTGCCCAGTGGCTTCAATATCTACATTACCTTTGTAGCTAAGGAATTAGTAGAGGTGTCTGACCCTATTCGTAATAGCCGTAGCCATATTCCGACCCCATATAGCGGCACTTGTTCAGAACCACGCCCATCACATTGGTCTGGCTGGCTAGATCCTGTTCGCAGATGTCGATTTCCTTAACGGTCGTGGATTCAGCACCCGCCACCAACAGCACGCAATCGACATGGCGGGCAAAGGCCATCATGTCGTCACTGATCAGCATCGGAGGCATATCAAAGACCATCACATCAGGCGCATAAGTTGTCTCAATGTCGCCTAGCACCTCGGGGATATGCGCGCCACTAAGCAGCTCGGCAGGTTCCCGCCAAGGCCGCTGGTTAGCTGAGATTGCCAGGTTGGGGCCATAGCGCACGGCGTTTTCGGCAAAGGGCCGCGACCCTTCCAGCACATGGGCAAAGCTCATATCGCCCTCGATCCCCAGCATTTTGGTCAGTGAAGGCCGGCGCAGGTCCAACTCCATCAGCACGGTACGCAGATCGGCCTGACGCTGCAGGCTCATCGCAAGGTTGGTCGCGATGGTGCTTTTGCCGCAGGCTGCTGTCGGCGAGGTGATCGCCAACCTGCGCCAGCCATTGTCGCGCATCTGCTGCAGCACGCGGGTGCGCATCATATCGATGCCTGCCGCCTCTTGGCCGCCCTGCAG
>JBARUV010000230.1:0-3251 GCA_049645905.1 Sulfitobacter sp. | reverse complement strand
ATCATGGAACGCGGGATCTCGGTGATCTGGGGTCCAAGGCTCAAGCAACTTCCCCGTGTTATCGACGGGCAGGTCAGCCTGTTCGGGGCGCCTGTGTCGTCACACGAGGCGATGATTATTGTGCTGGCACCGGCGGTGTTGTTGGCACTGTGGTGGTACACTGGCAAAACTCGCAGCGGACGCTCGCTGCGCGCAGTTGGCCAAAATCAGGATTCTGCGGCGCTGATTGGTATCGACGTTTCGCGCACCTTCTCGCTTGCGTTTGGATTATCGGCAGCACTTGCCGGGCTGACAGGTGTTCTGCTTGGATCGATCCGGTTCGTGACACCGGGTCTTGGCGCTGACCCGCTGGTGAATGCAATGATCGTCGTCATTTTTGGTGGTCTGGGCAGCCTCGGCGCGACGGCGGGTGCGGCGTATGTAATTGGCATCCTGGAAGCGTTGCTGGTGCTCTGGCTTGGACTGTACTGGACCCCTTCGGTTCTGTTTGTGCTGTTGATCCTCGTGCTGGTGTTCAGACCCAACGGCCTGTTCGGGAGAGCGTCATGACCCAAAGACAACGCCTCTTTGCCCTGCTGGCGCTCGCCCTGTTGGCCCTTGCACCGATCTTCGTGACAGACAGCTACACGCGCCATGTCTTTATCATCGCGTTCATCTACGCAACGGTTGCCGTCAATTGGGATCTCAGCCTCGGGCTTGGCGGGTTGTTCAATTTCGGCCACCTCGCGTTTTTCGGCATTGGCGTCTATACGGCGGCGATTCTGACAACGGCGATGGACCTCTCGCCGTGGCTGGCAATAGTCGCGGGTGGTGCGACGGCCGCTTTAGCGGCGGTTCTTATTGCCCTGCCAGTTGTCAAACTTCAGGGCATCTATGTGGTGCTAGTCACCTTCGCTTTTGGGCAACTCTGTCTGCAGATCGTTCTTAGCCAAGGTGATCTGACTGGTGGGGCGGAGGGGCTGGTCCGCTTGCCGTATCTTACCATCGGTGACTATAAATTCATCCGCGACTTCAAGCTTGGATACTATTATGTCGGGCTGGTCATTCTGACACTGTCGGTCATCATGCTGCTTCTTGTGGCCATGTCGCCTTTTGGAAAGTCACTGCGCGCCGTGCGTGACAACCCTGATTACGCGGCGGCGCGCGGCATTTCTGTCGCGCGCCAGCGATTGCTAGTGTTAGTGGTCTCCGCGGTGTTTACAGGCATCGCTGGCGGGTTTTATGCTATCTATTTGCGGGTTGCTTCGCCCGAAGTTTTCGGCTTCTCCATCGCCACGATGGTCCTGTCCATGGTGTTGATCGGCGGTGTCGGATCGATTCTCGGGCCGGTTTTTGCCGCCCTCGCCCTGACTTTCGCGACAGAGGCGATGGCGGGTATGCGCGGGCTGGAAGAAGTACGCTTTATCGTGGTGGCAGTCGCGATGATCCTTGTACTGCGCATCGCACCAAGCGGTGCAATCGACATTTTTGGCCGCATTCTCGGCTCTGGACGCAAATCATGAGGGACCAGTTATGAAAACGCACAAAATCGAAACCTCTCACGCAACAATTGCCGTCACGGACAGCGAAGGATCCGGCCCGCCGTTGCTGATGATCCACGGCAATTCTTCCTGCAGACAGGTGTTTCGCAATCAGCTGGAGGGCGAAATCGGCAAAACCTACCGCTGCATCGCATTTGACCTCCCCGGCCATGGGGACAGCAGCGACGCCTTTGATCCTGAGGCAACCTATTGGATGCCGGGCTATGCCGACACCGCGATTGAAGTGATGAAGGCACTGGATATACCGTCCTATGCCGTTCTGGGCTGGTCTCTCGGTGGACATATCGGACTTGAAATGTTGGCACGTGACGGTGCGGTGACCAAATTGATGATTACCGGCACACCGCCGGTTGAGCCAAAGGAGGAATCACTGGGGGCAGGGTTCCTTCCCAGCCCCCATATGCACCTTGCCGGAACCGAGGTGTTGACTGAACAGGAAGTGTCGGATTACGCCCATTCGACTTGCGGAATCAACGCCCCGTTCGAGCCATTCTTGCAGAAATGTGTCGCCCGCACGGATGGCCGTGCGCGTGCGCTGATGTTCTCGCGTATACTTGTGCCCGAAGGGTCCAATCAACAGGCCACCGCGATCAAATGCCCGGTGCCGCTTGCGATAGTCAACGGAGACGACGACGCGTTTGTGAACAACGATTTCGTCGCTGGGCTTCCCTACGAGAATCTGTGGGAGGGCACTGTTTATCGCCTGGATGGCATCGGCCACGCGCCGTTCTGGGAAGCACCGGACATTTTCAACCCTTACCTTGAAAGGTTCATGTCAGCCTGAGCGATTTTGGGCTTGGATGAACAGCGATTGCTTTGGCGAGGGTCAAAAAAGGATCTGCGGTGTCGCAACAGGAAGCGCGGTTCAGGTTGCCTGCTCACACTCCTCCTCAACTCTTGTTGCTGCCTGCCTTAACGGGAGCGGGTTTTGTGCCGTGAACTTTGGTCATCTACAGGAAAAACTGACGCCTCCCTGTTCAAGTAATAAGCGCGGCTGCATGCTAGGACGCTTCATTGGCCTGACCAAAAAGCCGTCTCGCCGGAACTGAATGAGTTCGTCAAGAACGAAGCCATGTTGGTCGACGGCACGCCAACGGGAGTGCGCAAAACTTGGGGGTCATGCGGCCATCGCCTGACGTGAGACGGTCAATCGACCGTCGAGAACGGCTGCTCTGGTAACCGCGACGTTGTGAGCGCCTTTGGGCGACCATCGCATCCAGCGGCGTTTTCCCATACGAGCGTTTCCGATATCGTCTACACAGCCTTCGGCGCGCGAGGATGAGATCGGAAAACCATTGCGGTGTCGCCAGCCGTAGTTGGTAAGTGCAGCCCAGTTGTTGGCCAGATACGCGTACAGGTCCCGACAACGCGCCCATACTCGTGATGCCGCCTTGCGCACCCCAGTGTTTTCCTTCGAGAGCCTGGAGCAATCAATCATCAGGCACTGAAGACGCGTGGCAGCTGTCATGATTTTCTCATGCCACAGGCACCATCGCAATGTCTCCGATGGGTGTTTGAAGAGGTCTGGCGTCCCTGGAAAGTGCTCCTCCAGTAAAAGCCCTTTGAAGGCGTTTTCAACGTGTTGAACGCGCATCGAAATATGCCACCAGTCGAGGATGTGGCGCACGGGTCCTCGAACAGCACTGCGGACCAGATTTGGTAGCGCGGGTTCCCCATTGGAGATGACGGTGACAGGGCGATGACCATCCC
>JBARUV010000229.1:0-47013 GCA_049645905.1 Sulfitobacter sp. | reverse complement strand
CCTTCCTTCGCCAGTCCGAAATAAAGAGCGCGGTTGATCATGTGTCTATCAATGCCATAGCTGAGTGCGCGCCGGAACCGCACGTCGCGTATCACGTCGCGCCAGACGGGATCGGCAAAATTGAGGTTCGGATAGATCGCAATCTGGCTGGCGGCACCATTCCCCCAAAGCAGCGTGCGGTAATTTCCGCCGTCCGCTTCACCCTTTTTCAGGATGGAAATGTCAGGGAAATCAAGCCCGCGCGCCTGTAGGTCAACCTCGCCTGCATTGGCCTTGGCCGCAATCAGACCGCCCGAGACAATCGTCATTTCAACCACGTCGATATAGGGCAGTTGCAGACCGCGGGCATCCACGCGGTGAAAATAGGGATTGCGGACGAACATCTGTCGCGACGATCCGGTTTGGGTCGCGTTGATCCAAGGTTGCAGAGTGGGCAGGTTCGGATTGTCGAACTTGTTCATATTGTCGAGCTTGTTATGCAATGCGGCCCAGCTCTTGACCCGGGCGCGGCGGACCGCCTTTGCCAATGCCTCCGGCTCGGCCAATTCACCGTGGAACTGGCGTAGATAATGCGCGGGCCGATAGATGAATGGTGGTGCTGCCTGTGCCAGCAGGGGCAGGAAATTGGGGTTCGGCGTGGGCCATTCAAATACCACCGTCCATTCATCGGGAAAATGAACCGAGCCGAGATTGTTGTCGAAATACATGAACTCCGGTGGGCCGGAGGGCGTGATCAGCGGATTGTTGACCACATATTCCCACCAATATCGAAAATCCTCTGACGTAAAAGGTGCGCCGTCAGACCAGCGATGACCCTTGCGCAGATGCAGGGTAAACCGGCGGCCTTCCTGCACGGTCACGTCGCGCAGGATATCCGGATAGAGGCTGTAGTCGGGGGCATAGCCCACCAGCCGCGCATAGCCGTAAACCACCATTTGCCGCACGTCCTTGGAGCGCGAAACCAGCGTGCGCAGGGTGCCGCCCTGTTTGCCAAACGTCCTGCCTTTGGCTTCCAGATCAACAACAAGAACATCCTCGGGAATCCGCTCTGCTACAGGCGGCAAGTTGCCTGCACTCACTTCGGCCTGCCAAAAGCTGCTTTCCTGCAGCGTCATTTCGGCCGCAGCGGGGAGGGCGAGTAACGCCATCAAAAGGGTCAGTAATCTACGCATGGCAACGCACCATATGTCCTGGTTCCAGCTCTCTCAAATCGGGCGCCATTCGTCCCTCAAACCGGAACATTTCCGGCCAGCTTTCCGGTGCGCCGGCGCCTTTTGCGACCATCTCAAGATTAATGGGGCGGGTCACGTCCGGCTCCGGTTGCGCCGCGATCAGCGCCTTGGTGTAGGGATGCTGAGGATTGTAGAATAGCGTATCCGGTGGGGCCTGTTCAACGATAACACCGGCGCGCATCACCGCAACTTCGTCAGCGATGCGGGCAACCACCGCGAGATCGTGACTGATGAAGAGATAGCTGAGAGAGGCACGGTCGCGAATGTCCTCAAGCAGTGTCAGGATTTGATCCTGAACCGAAACATCAAGAGCACTGGTTGGTTCGTCACAAATCAGCAGTTTGGGGTCCAGTGTCAGCGCCCGTGCAATTGACAGGCGCTGGCGTTGCCCGCCGGAAAACGCATGGGGATACCGGGACATCATATCTGCGCTCAGGCCGACCCAGCCGAGCATCTCTGCCGCCTTTTCCATGCGGTCGCGTTTGGAGCCGATCTTGTGGATATCCAACGGTTCCGTCAGCGCGTCGCGGATGCGCATGCGCGGGCTGAGCGATGAATAGGGGTCTTGAAACACCATCTGTGCCTGCCTTTGAAAAGCAGTGCGTTCCGACGTGCTCATGCCGTGGACCGGCAGCGGGGTCGCACCGGGCTCGGCATAAAAAAGTACCTCGCCACCTTGATCAGGCGCTTCGGCACCCAGCGCGACGCGTGCACAAGTTGTCTTGCCGGAACCGCTTTCGCCAACCACGGCGAGGGTCTTGCCGCGGACAACCTGTAAATTCACATCCTTGCACGCCGTGATTTCTGTTGGTTTGCGCCATCCGCCCGCACGCATGGTGTAGGTTTTGGTAATATCCTTGAGGTCTAGAATGATGTCCTCACGCGCCAGGGCCCGCGCAGGTTTTGCCACTTCGGGGATTATCGGGGCCGCATTGAACAGTTTTCGGGTATAGCCATGCGCCGGGCAACCCAGCACGTCTGCCGCCTTGCCGCTTTCCATCACGCGACCCTTGTTCATCACAACGACCTGCTGCGCCATATTGGCAACCACACCAAGGTCATGGGTGACCAGGATCACCGCCATGCCAGTTTCTTTTTGCAACTCATTGATCAGGCCAAGCACCTGCGCCTGCGTTGTCACATCCAAGGCAGTCGTTGGTTCATCGGCAATCAGCAACTCAGGTTTCGCCACCATGGCCATGGCGATCATTGCCCGTTGCCGCATACCGCCAGACATTTCAAACGGATAACTGCGCCAGGCACGTTCCGGATCGGCAAAGCCGACGCGCTCGAACTGTTCCAATACTGCGCGCTTGGCTTCTGTAGCCCCCATGGAGCGGTGCAGGCGTAAAACCTCAGCCACTTGATTGCCCAAACGGTGCAGAGGGGACAGCGAGCGCATGGGCTCCTGAAAGATCATCGAAATCTGATTGCCGCGTATCCGGCGCATTGCCCGTTCCGGGGCAGCCAACAGATCGGTCATACCGTCGCTGCCTGCAAAACGGATCGTTCCGCCCCTTAACTGCGCAGCAGAGGGCAGGATACGCAGTACCGACCGACAGGTCAGTGTCTTGCCAGAACCGCTTTCCCCGACCAGCGCCATCGTTTCGCCGGGCATCACAGAAAAGCTGACGTTACTGACCACGGGCGCGGCCTTACCAAACCCAATTGTTAATGCATCAACTTCCAGCAGTGGTTTCATTGTGTTTTGTTTATCCCAGTCGAGACGGAGTGAAACCGATTTGCGCCTGTCCGTCCAGCCCACGGCCGCGTGATAGCCAACTGTACACTTTTGCGTTCGCATGCTCCATATCGGGGTAAGCCACACAAACGGGATTTTGCATCATGAGCCGACTGGACGTTTTCATCAATCGTATGCTGTCCCAACGCGCCTGCATCAACTACGCTGCTGCCGCCACAGCGCATCTGCCCGGTCCTGTGTTTGAGCTGGGTCTGGGCAACGGCCGCACCTATCACCATATGGTCGAGGTCTTAAAAGGACGTGACATCTTTGTGTTTGAACGCGCCGTGGAGTCGAATCCTTCCAGCACACCTCCGGATCATATGCTGATACTGGGTGATGTCCATGACACACTGCCCGCCGCCTTGGCGCGTTTCGGGCCCACCGCGTCATTGATCCATGCGGATCTGGGTGGGCATAATCTGGCCAAGAACGATGCCTTTGCGCGGGCTATTTCGCCGCTTGTCGAGCCACTGTTGGCGGCGGGCGGGCATATGGTCACCAGTGACCGCATGTATTTCCAGAATCTGGAAGAGGTTGCCTTGCCCGAAGATGCCGTTGAAGGGCGCTGTTTCATCTACCGCAAGGCCTGAATTTTCACTTGGCCGGCCGTTGCGGCGTGCCCTGAAAAGTAATTTTCGGCGAACTTTCACCCCCCTCCAAATCTAACGCTTGCGGAAATCGTCCGAGGTCTCTAGCGTGCCTCAAGATTTAGTGAAACTTTGTTTTGCTATGTGAAACAAGATGGAAAATTCCTTGGGAGGGGATCAAAATGACATTTCTCAGAACACTATCCGTGGCCGCAGCAATGGCCTTTACCGGCAGCGTGGCAACAGCTGAAACCGTGTTGATTCACGGTGAAGCAGGCCCCAACCGCGGTGCACGCGCCGTGGCATTGCAATGGTTTGCCGATCAACTGGCAGAACGGTCCGCAGGCGAGATGACCGTCGACATCCAATGGGGTGGCGCATTGTTCAAATCGAACGCAGCCATGCAATCCATCGCGGACGGCGTTGCTGATATGGGCTCCGTAATCGCAGTGTATTACCCACAGGAAATGGCAGCTTACGGCATCGCTGACCTGCCGGTGAACAACCCTGACGCTTGGGTCGGCATGCGAGCGACGGACGAATTGTTGCGCGCAAACCCTGCTGTTCAGGCAAATCTGGCAGACAAAGGTCTTGTGTATATCGGCACATGGACAACCTCGCAGGTAAACATCGGCTGCAAAGATATGGCCATCCGCTCGGTTGCGGACATCGCGGGCAAGAAAGTGCGCGGCGTTGGCGCGTACGGCAAGGTGTTCGGCGAGAATGGTGCGAACATGGTGAACATGTCGATCTATGATGCGTATCAGGGGTTGGACACGGGCCTGATAGATTGCTCACAGGGCTATTCCTATGCCGTGGCGGCCCTGAAACAGGGCGAAGTCATGACGAGCTATACTCTTTTGAACTGGGGTCAGGTCGGCGGCGTCGGCATGTTCATGAACAAGGACGTCTTTGACGGTCTGACGGCTGAACAGCAAACGATGGTGGGCACGGTCGGGTCAGAAATGGCAGATGAGTTCGGAAAGCTTGTCACCACAGCCAACGAAAAGGCTATCGCATCCATGAAAGAGGCGGGCGTTGAAATCATCGAGTTCCCGACCGAAGAACGTGCAAAACTGGTCGAAAGTGGCGTCAAGTTTCTGGACGCTTGGGTGGAAACGGCAAACGCTGATGGCCTTGATGGTGCGGCCTTGTTGGACGAGTACAAGGGCCTGATCGCCAAATACACCGCCGAGCTTGAGGCCAACGGCTACCCCTGGGCTCCCAAGTCCAACTAAGCAACCATATCGGGAGGTGCTGCCATGTTGGTCAATCTAGAGAAAATCCTGCTTGCGTTGGGGGCTTTGGCTGTCATCGCTTTGGGGGTGTTGATTACGGCCAACGTGGTAATGCGCACCGCCTTTTCAGGGGCAATCCCCGATAGTGTCACGATGGTCCGCGAACTTATGGTCGCGGCCATCATCCTGCCCCTCGGGGCTGCCACCGCAGCGCGTGCGCATGTGAGCGTGGCGTTTATTTCTGACCGGTTTAACCCTCGGCTGCGGTCATGGCTGATCGTGGCGGGTTCAGTTATTGGCATCCTCGCACTGACTCCGCTGATCTACGCTGGCGGTCGCGATTTTCTGAGCGTTTGGTCCAAGGGCAGCTTCTATTACGGTGATCTGAACCTGCCGAAATGGCCTGCGCGGTTCCTGTTTGTGGTCGGTCTTGCCGCGACGGTTGCGCGCCTGTTGGAACTGACGATTCGGGATCTGGCCGCCATACATGCGGGTCGGGAAGTGTCAGATGCCCAACAACACGCCGGCGACATGTTTGGCGAAAGCGAGGTTCGCTGATGGATCCTGCAACAATTGGTCTGATCGCCTTTGCCGCGGTTCTGATCCTGTTGGCCCTGCGTGTGCCGATCGCGTTCACACTGGCCTTTGTCGCGACAATAGCGACATTCTTTATCTATGCCTTCCGGTCGGGCAGTTTTGCCCCGGAACGTGCGATCAAGGCGACGACCTCCATGGTTCGTTCAAATTCGTTTGATCTGATCCATTCTTATGACCTTTCGATGATCCCGCTGTTTGTGGCACTGGGTCACATCGCGTATCGCGCCGACATCACGACCAAGATTTATCACGCCGCCAAAGTCTGGCTGACCAAACTGCCGGGCGGCGTGGCGATGGCCAGCGTTATGGGGTGCGGTGGCTTCTCGGCCATCACCGGCAGTTCGATTGCCTGCGCTTCCACGATGGGCAAAATCTGCACGCCAGAGATGTTGCGCATGGGGTATGATCCACGACTTGCAACAGCATCTGTCGCCGCTGGTGGCACGCTGGGGTCGTTGATCCCGCCGTCAGTCTTGTTCATCATCTATGGTATCTTCACCGAAACGTCGATCTCGTCCCTGTTCCTTGCAGGCGTCCTGCCAGGCTTGTTGACGCTTGCGGGTTTCGTGTTTGTGATTGCGGTCTGGGTCTGGCACACGCCGTCCATCGCACCGCCCACGGATCAGCGCTACTCAACCACTGAACGTATGCATGCGGCGTGGGAAAGCTGGCCTGCTGTTCTGTTGTTTGTTCTGATCATCGGCGGCATCTACGGCGGCATTTTTACCGCGACCGAAGCGGCCGCAGTCTGTGTGACCGCCGCTACATTGATCGGGTTTGCCCAACGCAAGTTGACAGTTAAAGGGCTATGGGACGCGGTCAAGGAAACCTGCATCCAGACCACTGCTATATTCCTGATCGCAGCCTCCGCTAAGATTTTTGTCGCCTTTGTAGCGCTCACTGGTGTCGCACCGATGGTTGTCGGTGTGGTGAGCGACGCCCAGTTGAGCGTCGTCGTCCTGATGATCTGCATCGCGGCAATCTATTTGCTGTTGGGAATGTTCCTTGACCCCATCGGAATCATGGTCCTGACCCTGCCACTTATGATCCCGCTTGTGGAAAGTTATGATCTGAACCTGATCTGGTTCGGCGTTGTGGTGATCAAGTTGTTGGAGATCGGGCTGATCACGCCGCCGGTCGGACTCAATGTTTTTGTCATTGCGAATGTAGTCGGCAAAGACGCACCAATCGACAAGATCTTTGCCGGTATCACGCGGTTCCTGAGCGTGGACATCATCGTGCTAATCCTTATCATGACCTTTCCGATGATATCCCTGCTGATCCCGATGGCGGCGCGATGAACGAACAGGCACAACAAGCGGACCGAAAATTCGCCAACACGCTGGCCCGTGGGCTTGGGGTGCTGCGGGCGTTTCGGGCCAGCGACAATGGCTTGACCCATGCTGAAATAGCGGAGCGTACCGGCCTGCCAAAGCCGACGATTTCCCGCCTGACCTACACGCTTTGTGAACTGGGGTATCTCAGCCACGGCGCCCGTAACGAGCGTTTTCGCCTTGGGCCTGCTGCGGTGGCGCTGGGGTCGGTGGCCTCGCTGTCGATCAGCTTTGTCGATCTGGCTTCTGATGCAATGCAAAAACTGGCAGATAACACCGGCACCTTGGCGCTGATCGCGGTGCGTGACGGCGAACGGATGCTGCTGGCCAAGACATGGCGACCTCACGGCAAGGCCACGATCTGGCTGGAACCGGGTCACCGGATTCCGATGTTCGGGTCATCCTCCGGTCAGGCGGTGCTTGCTACAATGGGCGAGGACCGGTTTGCCGCACTTGAACCTGACGCCGACCTGTCGCGGTTTCGCAGCGACGGCTATGACCAGCTGATCGGGCAGGGTTTTGTCATTGCGCCGGAACCAACCCGCTACGCCCGCACGGTGAACGCGGTCAGCGTACCCTACTTTGCCGGAGAATTCGGGGAATCCGTGGCATTTACCTGCGGCGCTCTGCCCAGCGATCTGCCGGACTATCGGATGAAGGCCGTTGTTGGCCCTGCCCTGCGCGACACCGTGCGTGCGCTTGAGACACAAACCGGACACGCCCCCGCCCTCGCGCGGCGCGGCTGATCAATTCAAGGAGCCCATAATGAGCAGCCCCATCACCTATACCCGCCATGATGATATCGTGGTGCTCCGCATCGACAATCCACCTGTCAACGCCTTGTCGCAAGGGGTACGTCAAGGGCTGTCTGACGCGATGGACCGCGCCGAAGGCGACGCGGGCGTCAAGGCCGTGCTGATCGTTGGCGAAGGCCGTGCGTTCATTGCGGGTGCCGACATCAAAGAATTCGGCAAGCCACCGTTACAACCGTTGCTGCCCGATTTATGCACCCGTATCGAGGGGTCTCCGCTGCTGGTTGTCGCCTCCATGCATGGTGTCTCGCTTGGCGGTGGTCTTGAGATCGCGCTTGGGTGCCACTACCGCATTGCCCAACCCGGCGCCCGTGTGGGCCTGCCCGAAGTCCACCTTGGCCTGTTGCCCGGTGCCGGAGGCACCCAGCGGCTGCCCCGCCTGATCGGCGCCGAAAAATCAGTCGATCCGATTACTTCGGGCCGCCAGATCAAAGCCGCAGAGGCGCTTGAACTGGGTATCTTTGACAAGGTCGAAGAGGGTGACACCGAAAAGGTCGGTCTTGCCTATACCCGGGCCCTGTTGGACGAGGGGGCGCCACGCCGTGCCGTAAGCGAAATGCCCGCCCCCGCGCCACTGGACTGGGACGCCACCTATGATGCGGTCCTGAAAAAGGGCAGGGGGCAGATTAGCCCGGCAACCGCAGTGCGCGCCATTCAGGCGGCGTGCGAAATGCCCTTTGCCGAGGGCATGAAATACGAACGCAAACTGTTCATGGACATGATGGAAACCGACCAGCGCAAAGGCATGATCCACGCCTTCTTTAACGAGCGCGCGGTGTCCAACCTGCCGGAACTCAAAGGGGTGGAGCCCCGCCCCCTCAAGGCTATTGGCGTGATCGGTGGCGGTACGATGGGTGCAGGAATCGCGACCGCTGCACTGTTGTCGCGCCTGAATGTGGTGTTGATCGAAAATGGCGATGAACAGGCAAAAGCCGCAAAGGGACGCATTGCCGGAAACCTTGCTGGCGCCCTGAAGCGTGGCAAGATCACCCAAGCGCAGCACGACGCACTGCTGGACAAGGCCCTCACTGTATCCACGGATTATGACAGCCTTAACGATGTGGACCTTGTGGTCGAAGCCGTGTTCGAGGACATGTCGGTCAAGCGCGAGGTCTTTGGCAAGCTCGACGCTGCGTGCAAACCGGGCTGCATCCTAGCCTCCAATACCTCCTATCTGGATGTGAACGAAATCGCTGCCTCCACCTCGCGGCCTGCCGACGTGATCGGCCTGCATTTCTTCTCTCCTGCGCATGTGATGAAACTGCTCGAAGTGGTGGTTGCAGACAAAACTGCGCCCGATGTGGTCGCAACAGGTTTCGCACTGGGTGCAATGCTCGGTAAAATCTCGGTGCGCGCAGGCGTCTGTGACGGTTTTATCGGCAACCGCATCCTTGCAACGTACCGGACGGCGGCGGACCATATGGTCCTTGACGGGGCATCGCCTTATCAAATCGACAGTGCGCTGACGGATTTTGGTTTTGCGATGGGTCCCTTTGCCGTCGCTGACCTTGCCGGTCTCGACATTGGCTGGATGACCCGCAAACGCAAAGCCCCGGACCGTCATCCTGACGAACGCGTGCCCACCTATATCGATCACCTCTGCGAAGAGGGTCACTTTGGCCAGAAAACCGGCGAAGGGTATTATGTCTATGAAAAAGGTCAGCGCGGCGGGGTGCCGAACCCCAAAATAGCCAAGCTGATCAAGGCCGAGCAGAAAGAACTGGGGATTACCCCGCGCGATTTTACCGATGCTGAAATTGTCCGTCGCTACATGTGTGCGATGGTGAACGAGGCAGCAAAGGTTGTCGGTGAAGGCATTGCCCGCCGCCCGCTCGATGTCGATATGACATTGCTGTTCGGCTACGGCTTCCCCCGGTATTGGGGTGGCCCGATGAAATGGGCAGACATTCAGGGTCTCGACTCCGTGCTGACGGATATCAATAAATACGCCAAAGAGGACGCATGGTTCTGGAAACCTGCACCTCTTCTGGAAAAACTGGTCGCCGACGGGCGCACCTTTGATGATCTCAACAAGGAAGCCTGAGCCATGAAACAAGCTGTTATCGTCTCAACCGCCCGCACAGGCCTTGCGAAATCCTTCAGGGGTTCCTTCAACATGACCCACGGCGCGGCAATGGGCGGCCATGCCGTGCACCACGCCGTGGCCCGCGCAGGCATTGACCCTGCGCGTATCGAAGACGTCTTGATGGGCTGCGCCACACCCGAAGGCGCCACAGGCGGCAACATCGCGCGCCAGATTGCCCTGCGCGCAGGGATGCCCGTGACCGCTTCGGGGGTGACCGTGAACCGGTTCTGTTCATCGGGGCTTCAGACCATCGCGATGGCCGCCAATGCGATCACACAGGAAGGCGCAGGCCCCATGGTCGCGGGGGGAGTCGAAAGTATCTCGATGGTGCAACCACACGCCAAACCGGTCAAAGACCCGTGGCTGGCCGAACACAAACCCGACATCTACATGACCATGATCGAAACGGCAGATGTGGTGGCGCAGCGTTATGGCCTTAGCCGCGAATATCAGGACGAATACGGCCTCTATTCCCAACAACGCATGGCTGCTGCCCAAGAGGCTGGCAAGTTTGACTACGAGATTGTGCCGATGGAAACCACCATGGGCGTGCAGGACAAAGAGACCAAGGAGATCTCCACGCAGGCTGTCACCGTGGATCGCGATGAATGCAATCGCCCGTCCACCACGTTGGAAGGTCTCGCGGCCCTGCAACCGGTACGCGGCGAAGGCAATTTCGTGACCGCAGGCAACGCCAGCCAGCTCTCGGACGGCGCGGCCGCTGTCGTGGTGATGGACTCTGGCGAGGCGGAAAAACAGGGTATCGAACCGTTGGGAGCGTTCAAAGGCTTCGCAGTCGCTGGCTGTGAACCCGATGAAATGGGCATTGGCCCGATTTATGCCATCCCGCGCCTGCTGGAACGCCACGGGTTGAAAATCGATGATATCGACCTGTGGGAGCTGAACGAAGCCTTCGCGTCCCAATGTCTCTATTCGCGTGACAAACTGGGGATCGACCCTGACAAATATAACGTCAACGGCGGGTCCATTGCGATTGGTCATCCGTTCGGCATGACCGGCGCGCGCATGACCGGCCACCTGATGCTGGAAGGCAAACGACGGGGCGCGAAACTGGGTGTGGTCAGCATGTGCATCGGCGGCGGCATGGGTGCTGCTGGCCTGTTTGAAATTTATTGAGGAGAGCTGAAATGGACCTGAGTTATACGGACGAAGAGAACGCCTTCCGCGAAGAAGTCCGCGCCTTTCTGGACGAAAAACTGCCCAAGGAAATGAGCGACAAAATCCGCGCGGGTCAGGACCTTGGCAAAGAGGGCCAGGAGAAATGGCACGCGATCCTGAACGAACAGGGTTGGCTGGCGCCGAACTGGCCCGCGAAATTCGGTGGTGCGGAATGGAACGCCGTGCAGCGCCACATTTTCGAGATGGAAGCCGCTGCCGCCCATGCCCCGCGCATTGTGCCCTTTGGCTTGGCCATGCTCGCACCCGTATTGCAGAAATTCGGCTCCCAAGAGCAAAATGACCATTGGTTGCCGCGTATTCTTTCGGGTGAGGACTGGTGGTGTCAGGGCTATTCCGAGCCGGGTGCGGGGTCTGATCTGGCTTCGCTGAAAACGACCGCAGTCAAGGATGGCGACCACTACATCGTCAACGGCCAGAAAACGTGGACCACGCTGGGCCAGCACGCCAACATGATCTTTTGTCTGGTGCGCACCGATAAAGACGTGAAGCAGCAGGAGGGCATTTCCTTTCTGCTGATCGACATGGACACGCCGGGCATCGAAGTGCGCCCGATTATCCTTCTGGACGGGTCTCCGGAAGTGAACGAGGTCTGGTTCACCGATGTGAAAGTGCCGGTCGAGAACCTTGTGGGTGAAGAGAACAAGGGCTGGACATATGCCAAGTACCTGCTGACACATGAACGCACAAATATTGCAGGCGTGGGTTTCTCAAGTGCGGGTCTGACCTCCGTCAAGCGTATCGCCAAGGCAGAGATGGCAGGCGGCAAGCCACTGATCCAGAACCCCCATTTCGCAGCGCGTCTGGCACAGGTGGAGATGGATCTGATGGCCATGTCCACCACCAACCTGCGTATTGTTTCCAAGGCGGCGGCAGGTGGCGCACCGGGCGTCGAGGCGTCAATGCTCAAGGTCAAAGGTACGATTATCCGGCAGGAAATCAACGACTTGGCAAGACGTGCAGCGGGAGTCTACGCGATGCCCTTTGCCTCTGAAGCGGTTGAGGGCGCGAATGAAGCCTTGCCTGATCCGCTCGCCGCAGGGCCTGTCGCGGCGCAGTACTTCAACAACCGGAAGCTGTCGATCTTTGGTGGCTCCAACGAAATCCAACGTGGCATCATCGCCAAAGTGACCATGAGCGGGGGCGCGTAAGATGAATTTTGATCTGACCGAAGAACGTCAAATGCTGCAAGACAGCCTGCGCCGTTTCCTGCGCGACAAATACGATACAGCGGCGCGCAATGCGATCCTGAATTCCGAGGCAGGCATGTCCGGTGACATCTGGAACGGCTTGGCCGAACTGGGCGTCATTGGTGCGCTCTTTACCGAAGAGCAGGGTGGCTTTGGCGGTGCGGGTTTCGACATCGCTGTGGTGTTCGAAGAGTTGGGCCGCGCAGGTGTGGTCGAGCCGTTTCTGGACACCGCCGTGCTGGCAGGTGGCCTGATCGCGGATCTGGGCAACGCAGACCAGCAGGCCCACGTCGAGGAAATTATCGGCGGTGCCTTGCAACTGGCCTTTGCCCACGGCGAACCCACCAGCCGCTATGACCTGAACCGCGTACAGACAACCGCTGCCGCAGGCGGCGACACTATCACGCTGAATGGCCGCAAGGCTGTGGTAATCAATGCCGAGGCTGCTGACATGCTGGTGGTTTCCGCCCGCGAAAGCGGTGATGCGGCTGACGAAAATGGTATTTCGCTGTTTCTTGTCCCGTCGGGCACAAAAGGCGTGACGATCCAGGGCTATCCCCTGCTCGCCGGAGGCCGCGCCGCAGAGGTCACACTGGATGATGTCAGTGTTCCTGCAAGCGCCCGTTTGGGCGAAGCTGGCAAAGCGTTTGGCGCGATTGAAACCCGCGCCAGTGTTGCCAATGTCGCGCTTTGTGCGGAGACACTTGGCGCGATGGAAACCGCAACGCGTCTGACCAAAGAGTACCTGATGACCCGCAAGCAATTCGGGCGGCCCATCGGAACATTTCAGGCGTTGGCGCACCGCATGTCCGACATGCTGATCGAGTTGGAGCAGGCGCGCTCTGCCGTGATCAATGCAGCGGGCCATTTGGCCGATGACCGCGCCGAGCGTGAGAAGCAAATTTCCGCAGCCAAGAACCTTTTGGGGCGTGCGGGCCGTCTGATCGCCGAAGAATCGATCCAGATGCATGGCGGCATCGCCATGACGCAGGAATACGAATTGGCCCATATCGCCAAACGTATTGTCATGGCCGACCACCGATTTGGCGACACCGATCACCATCTGGAGCGATTCATTGCCTTTGTCGCCGCTTGAGCGCAGCGCAGTGCCATACCCGCAGCATGAATCTGAGGGCTCCGGCGTTCAGGACCTTGTCGGATATACCATTGATCTAAGCGATCCCAACGGCGGCGCTGTGGTGCGCCTGATGGTTGAGGCGAAACACCTCAACCGCAATGGCACCCTTCAGGGCGGTATTCAGGCCATGCTGCTGGACGCGGCCGCCGGGTTTGCTGCGTCGCGCTATCTGGCGGGCTCCGAACCGGTGGTGGTGCCGGTGGTGACCTTGTCGCTGTCCACGCATTTTATGTCTCCGGCGCCGATGGGCGAGGTGATTGCCACTGCGCATGTCGTCGGCGGCGGTCGCAAGGTTGTCTACGCGAATGCCGACATGCGCGACGCAAAAGGAAAGCTGTTGTCCCAAGGCAACGGCGTGTTCAAAAGGGCTGTGATATGACTGCGCAGATACAGGACATGGGGGATCGGCTGGTTGTCTGGAACGGCAATACTGCCAAGCGCGGTGCGCTGACACCAGCTCTCTACCAATGTATTTCCGACGCAATGCAACAGGCGCAGGACCCGCGTATCCGTGCCGTTATTCTCACCTCCGAAGGCGGGTTTTTCTGTGCGGGCGGGGATTTGAATGTTCTGATCCAGCGTCGGGAGAGCAGCGAGGCGGAGCGGCGCGAACAGATCGATGATCTGCATGATCTGGTCCGCGCCATGCGGAATTGTCCGGTGCCGGTTATCGCGGCGGTCGAAGGCGGTGCGGCGGGGGCGGGCCTGTCACTTGCGCTGGCCTGTGACCTGATCGTCGCTTCGGAAGAAGCCAAGTTTACTGCTGCGTACGTCAAGGCAGGTTTGGTACCCGATGCGGGTCTCACGTCCTCGCTTTCACGCCTTTTGCCACGCCCTCTGGCGATGGAAATGTGTCTGTTGGGGCGCCCTGTTATGGCGATCCGTTTTGCCGAAATAGGCGCGGTGAACCGGCTGTGCCCTGTCGGAAAAGCCTTTGAAACGGCAATGCGCTATGCTGACAGCATTGCCGCAGGACCGCGGGCGGCCCAGGGCGTGATCCGCAAACTTGTCTCGGACGCCTATGAGTCCACCGAGGCAGATCAGCTGGACGCCGAACGCGATGCCATGGCGCATGCCGGAGGTGGGGATGAAGCAGGTGAAGGGATTGCTGCCTTCCTTGAAAAACGCAAACCGGAGTTTGGTGCAAAATGAATGCCCGTGTTCAGGATTTCCTTGCCGACCAGATTGCCCGCCAGCCGGATGCACCCGCGATAAGTGACAGTGTTGGTACATCGTGGACATACGGCGACCTCGGCCACGCAAGCCACGAAGCGGCAGATATGTTGAAACAGGCCGGCGTGCGCGCGGGCGACCGTGTTCTGATGCTGTCCGAGAATTGTGCCACCGCTGTCGCAATGCTGTTTGCGACGTGGCATCTCGGGGCGGTGATCATACCTGTGAACGCGCGCCAGACCACTGCCGAAGTGAAACGCATTCTGGATCATGCAAAGCCAGCGGCTGTGGTGGCGACGAGCGACGCGTCAGAGGACGCCGTAGCGCATGCAGTGGCGCTAGGCGGGGTCGAGCAGAGCGGCAGCTATGGTTGCGTCCACCTTGCCACCCCGTTTCAGAGCGCGCCTGACGCCGACCTCTTGGATGTGGCAGTTCTGCTCTATACGACGGGCACCACAGGCGATCCCAAGGGCGTGATGCTGACCCATGAAAACGTGCGTTTTGGCGGGATGGCCTCGGCCCACCTGCGCGATATGACGCCACGCGATCTGATCTATGGGGTGCTGCCTATCACCCATGTGTTTGGTCTGGCTTCGGTTGTGACGGCCTCCTGTTATGCAGGCGCTCATGTCCGGATGGAGGCGCGGTTTTCAGCGGCAAAACTGTTTGCGGCATTGCAGGACGGGGTGACCCTTTTGTCTGCTGTTCCTCAAATGCATGCGCTTTTGATGCAGTACACCAAAGAACAGGGGCTGGCGGCGCTGGGGTCCACGTATCTGCGCTATGTGTCGTCCGGCGCGGCCCCTCTCGACCCTGCGTGGAAACGCAAGGCAGAGGCATTTTACGGTATCGCGCTGCAAAACGGCTATGGCATGACGGAAACCACGGCAGGTGTCTGTGCGACGCGAGGCCCGATAGGAACAGAAGATATTTCAGTCGGCCCACCCCTGCCGGGGGTAGAGATTGCGATTGATGACAGCGTGCCCGGTGGCGGCGATGGCGCGGGAGAAGTGCTGTCGCGCGGGGCGCATATCATGAAAGGCTACTACCGGAATCCGGAAGAGACCGCGCGGGTACTGGATGGTGATGGCTGGCTGCGGACCGGCGATCTGGGGCGCATTGATGCGAAAACCGGATTTCTGCATATTCTCGGTCGCTCCAAAGAGTTGATCATTCACGGGGGTTTCAATGTCTATCCGCCCGAAGTTGAGGCCGCATTGAACGATCACCCGATGGTTATCCAGTCCGCAGTGATCGGCCGGATGGCAGCAGGGGATGAAGAAGTCTTGGCCTTTGTGCAGGTCGCCGACATGGATGATGTCACAGCCGAAACACTGCGCGCTTTTGTGGCGGAGCGGCTGGCGGGATATAAGCGGCCTTCACGGATTATTCTGGGCACCGATCTGCCTGCGGCACCGACGGGAAAAATTCTCAAGCACAGGTTGCTTGCCGCTTTCGCCGATCAGCTGGCGTGATCTCGAAGACTGTTTGAAAGCGCTGGAGGATGGCCCGCGCGTCCAGCTCTCTGGATGGTCAGACGTAGGTACCCAACGCGGCCTGTCTGATGGCGCGGATGTTGTCGCCATAAGGGGCCGGATTGCTGACTGATCCGCCCTTGAATACCGCTGACCCTGCGACAAGCACATCAGCGCCTGCGGCTGCAACAGCTGGCGCTGTATTCACATCAACGCCGCCGTCAATTTCGATATGGACGGGGCGGTCGCCGATCATCGCCCGCAGCGTCTTGACCTTTTCCGCCATGTCGATGAATTTCTGTCCGCCAAATCCGGGGTTTACCGTCATCACGCAAATCAGGTCGGTGAGATCCAGCAGATGCGCGACTGCCTCAGCCGGGGTGCCGGGGTTAAGTGCGACGCCCGCCTTTGCACCTGCGCCCCGAATGGCCTGAAGGGTGCGGTGGATGTGTGGTCCGGCCTCAACATGGGCGGTGATCATATCAGCGCCGGCCTGTGCGAAGGCATCGATATAAGGATCCACAGGGGCGATCATCAGATGCACGTCCATCACGCCCTTGATATGGGGGCGGAGTGCCGCACAGGTTGTCGGGCCAAACGAAATGTTGGGCACAAAATGGCCGTCCATCACATCCACATGCACCCAGTCCGCGCCCTGGGCCTCAATCGCTTCACACTCGGCACCAAAATTGGCGAAATCGGCGGCGAGGATGGAGGGGGCAATTTTTAGCGTACGGTCAAATGTCATGAAGAGGCTCCTGTTCGGGCGTGTCATAGCGTGCGGCGGCTCGGGTGGGAAGTCTGGGTCAAGCTTTATAATAGTCGCGGTACCAGTCAACAAACTGTTGCAGGCCCGTCGTGATTGGCGTGACGGGGCGTTTTCCCGTCAGGGTATCGAGCAGCGTTGTATCCGCCCATGTGGCGGGCACGTCACCCGGTTGAATGTCGTGAAACGTCTTGATGGCATCCTTACCGCAGGCAACTTCAATAGCGGCAACAAAATCAAGCAGGGTCACCGGCGCGCCATTGCCGATGTTAACCACGCGAAAAGGGGCGACGGGAGACAGGCTGTCGCCGTCAACTGGATGGCCTGTCGCGGGAACCACGTCAATCAGCGCCATGATCGCAGCGACCAGATCATCGATATAGGTGAAGTCGCGCTGCATCTTGCCGTGGTTATAGATGTCGATGGGATCGCCTTTCAGGATCGCTTTTGTGAACTTGAAATGTGCCATGTCCGGGCGGCCCCAAGGCCCATAGACGGTAAAGAACCGGAACATCGTCGTCGGCAGATCGTAAAGATGCGCATAGGAATGCGCCATGTTTTCTGTCGCCTTTTTGGTTGCCGCATAAAACGACATCTGGGTGTCCACCTTGTCCGCCTCGCGGTAAGGCATTTCGGTGTTTGCGCCAAAGATAGAAGAGCTTGAGGCGAGCAGCATATGCGCGGGCGGAAATGCGCGGGCCGCTTCCAGCAGTTCGAACGTGCCGATAAGATTGGCGTCCAGATAGGCGCGCGGCGCATCAATGGAGTGGCGCACGCCAGCCTGTGCCGCCAGATGGATCACTGCATCGGGGCGGTGGTCTTTGAACATTGTCATCAAGGTATGGGGCGTTTCCAGCTTGTCATTCACCACGCTGAAATGGGGGTGCGTGCAAAGCATCGCCTGACGGCGTTCCTTGAGGCTGATGTCATAATAATCCGACATCGAGTCGATGCCGATCACGCGCCAGCCCGCATCCAGAAGGGCACGCGCGACAAAAGAACCGATAAAGCCGGAAGAGCCGGTCACAAGGACAGTTTTCAAAGATCAATCTCCAGGACGCCATTCGCGTCGGCAGCGCGGGACTGACACAGGATCATGGCCCCTTCGCGCTGTTTGGCGGACAGGACAAAGTCGCGGTGTTCCACGGTTCCTGCCGTTACGCCGCATTTGCATACACCGCAGATGCCGTCGCTGCATTTGGTGTCCACCGGAACACCCGCGGCCATCAGCGCATCGCTGGCGGCTTCATCGGCCGCAACGCTGATTTCGCGGCCTGAGGCCAAGCGCAGGGTAAAGGGATGGTTCACGTATTCCGGGACCTCGGGCATAGAGAAATATTCCAGATGTCGCGCCTCTTCTGGGAGACCGGCATCTGTGGCGGCTGTGATGACCGCTTGCATGTAGGCATCCGGACCGCAGGTGTAAACATGTGCGCCCTGTGGCGCTGTGGCCATGACGTTTGGTAAGTCGACGCGGGAGCCTTCATCAGAGATGTGCAAATGGACCTTTGACGTCCATGGTTGCTGGCTGAGTATTTTCACAAACGCGGCTGCTGCACGGCTTGGCGCGGAATAATGCAGGTCAAACGGCTTGCCCATTGCATGCAACCGGTGAGCAAAGGCGATCATCGGGGTGATACCGATCCCGCCACCCATCAAAAGGGCATGGGGGGCGTCTTGGTCCAGTTCAAAATGGTTTACGGGTTTGGAGACAAAAACCCGCCGACCTTGCGTGAATATTCTGTGCAGCATGGCAGAGCCGCCACGGCCGGAGTCTTCGCGCAATACCGCAATCTGATAGCGGCTGCGGTCTGCCGGGTCAGAAGACAACGAATAAGGGCGTAGAAATTCTGGCGCGACAACAAGGTCAAGGTGCGCGCCAGCCGTCCATTCGGGCAGGGCGTGGCCTTGCGGATGCGCCAGATCATAAAGGGTGACGTTATCGCTCATCTTTTCAACGCGGGTGATGCGCAGATCCAGAACAGGCGCGTCGGTGCTTGCGTCATAAAGATGCAGGTGGTCTGTCTCGCCGCGTGCATTCCGGGCGCGGTGTTCATCCGCGCTGATCAGGGCTGCATGCGCTTTGATGCCAGCCTCACGGTTCATCGGGTCGGGATAGGGCCACGGGTGCGGGGCCAGCGGGGCGGGATAGACGGCAAGCGTCTGATCCTCGAACTTGAGGTAAAGATCGGTTTGCAGGTCGCGTGCATTCACTGGCGCAGCAGGGGTATCAAACCGACCACTGTCTTGTTTCAATTCGATGTCCCACCACCACTTTTTGACAGGGTTCAGACCACCCTTGCCAACTTTGTCATCAAGACGGGCCAAGGCGGGTGCAGCAGCAGGGAATTTCATCGCGACCCACCGAAACGGAGCTTCGGCGAAAAGCCCCTCAAGATTCCACGGGCAGGTCTTCATGCAGCGCCCGCACATCGCGCCACCCTGATTGGTGATCCGGTAAGTGGCACATTTCTGGCTGTCGGATTTCCAGATTTCGTAGCCGTTGAACATGGTTTTTGCCCCTGCGGTGATCGCGCCGGAGGGGCATTCGCGCGCGCATTTGTTGCAGGAATCGCAGAACTTTTGCAGCCCGAAATCAATCGGTTTGTCATGGCTGACGGGCAGGGTCGTAGTGACAACGCCGGACTTGAGGCGTGGCCCGAGGAAGGGGTTCAGGATTACCTCGCCAATGCGGCTGACTTCTCCCAAACCCGAAAGCAGCAGCAGCGGGGGCTGCAGCACGTCGCCGTCCATCACGGTATGGGCCTTGGAGGGATAGCCGAGGTTACGCAGGTGCCGGGCGAGGATACCGCCCAGAATCGAAAAGCGCAGATAGGCGCGCATGCTTTGCGAAACCGCGATCCAGTCATCGCCGGACGACCCCTCCATCGTGTCGAACCCCTGGTCAATGACCATGCTGAGGGCGTGATCATGGGGTGGATCAATAGGCGTGCCAGTCGCATCGTGGCTGTACCACGTCCAGTCAGGGCAGGCCGACAGACCACTGGCATCGGCGCCCAGAAAATAGCTGGCCGCCTTGAGGTTAGCCGCATTGCGTGCGGTGTCGGTGAGTTTGGGTCGGGCTGTCACGGCGCCGTCCTGTAATAGAATAAGCGCGCCGAGCAGTCGACGTTGCGCGGCGGCGGGGGCGGCTTTTACAATGTGGTGCCCGCCGGACATTGCGCTTTGGACCTTGGCGCCCATATCGCCGAACTGGCCGCGTGCAAACATATCCGTGCGCTTGGGCACACGGGGAATGTTGGGCGCATCAATATAGGTGGTCGGCTTGTCCACACGGCTGAGCGTTTCGAACGGGTGCGGGCCATCTACAAATTCGCGCTCTGCATATGGATCTTGGGTACGCGCGGAAACACCGCCATGGCTGCCCATGCGCCACTGCGGGCCTTTCAGCGCGGACCACGGCTGTTCTGACAGCGGTTTGAGCGGCATATCGGGCGCGAGCGTCATGTCGGTTGTCACCACGGACAGGCCAAACCGCGCGCCGATCCACGGCGCCTGCAATGTGCCGTTATCCCAGACGGCCAGCCCTGCGGAAACAGCCAAGGCACCGAGGTGGACATCAGAGGTGGTGGGCGAATGTGCGCGCCCATCAAAGCCCAATTGGCGGATGTATTCAGCCAACACGGTCGCGTTCTCGGTTGTGCGGATCGCAGCGCGGTGAGCCTGTGCGCCTTGGATCCAGTCGGTTCCTGCCTCCCCAATGCGCGGATCGCGGGGGAAGGACTGAAGAATCACAAGCGCGTGGGTATGCGGGCCCAAAGGCTCATCATCCGCGCCCGCCACTTCGCTCAGGTTGGCCATGATCACGTCGATGCCTGCCGCCAGCGTTTTGGTCTGGCGGTCACGCAGCGATCCGGCGAGTGCCGCACAGTCGGGATTGCGACGGGGCGTCATCAGGCGGGCAGCGTCCGGCAACGCGCAAATGCCGACCATTGAGGCATCGTTGAAATAGCCGAACGCCTTGAGATGGTTGGCCCGCTCGACCGGGCTGTCGGGTATATCGGCCCCTGCCGCGTTGATTTTTCCGCTGCGCAATACGTCCATCATCGCCTGAAACGGACCCATTGCGTTGATGATGCTTTCAGGTGTGTCCGGACGGCCGAAATTCAAGGCGGGGAATGGTATCTGGGGCAAGTCCAGCAACGGGGCCGTATGGCGGCGCAGCCGTTCAAGAGGGTAAGCCCCCATATGCACGGGACGCGATTTGCCGGAGAAGACTTTCATCTGTCTGAGGTGCCATAGCCACCTGCAAATTGCCAGAGCCCACGCTTGACTCTGTAACCCCGCCCTGCCCATTCTCCAGCCTGATGATTTAGGGGAGAGATCACATGACATATTTTAACCGCCGTCAGGCTTTGACGACATTGGGGGCCGCCGCAGCCGTGGGTCTGGGCGCACCTGCCTTGGCGCAGAATCGCAAGATTGTTGTGGGCGCGCTGCGCTTCACAAGCCATGCCGGTAGCTTTGTCGCGGTTGAGCGCGGTTATTTCGCGGATGCGGGCGTTGATGTGGAACTGCGTTTCTTCGAGGCGGCGCAGCCGATGGCCGTGGCGATTGCCAGCGGCGACGTGGATTACGCGGTTACCGCGATTTCGGGTGGCCTGGTATCGCTGGCGCAAAAGGGCGCGATCAAGGTGATCGGTGGGGCCTTGCAGGAAGAGGCAGGCATAGATGGTCAGAAGATTCTGGTTTCTGATGCCGCATTCCAGTCAGGTATCGACTCTCCGGGTGGACTGGATGGGAAAGGCTGGGGAATAACGCAGGCGGGGTCTTCGTTCCACTATATGGGCGCCAAGGTTGCGGCGGCTGAAGGCATCGAGTTGAAGTACAAACCCCTGCAAAAGGTCGGTGCTATTATCGGTGCGCTGAAATCGGGACAGATTGATGCATGGTCCATCGTGCCCCATATTGCCAAGCCTTTGGCGGGTTCGGGGGCCGTGCATATCATCGGCAATATAGCAGATTACGTGCCGGATTATCAGGTGACCACGGTCTTTACCTCGGACAAGAACGCCAATGAGGAACAGGACCTGACCAAGAACTTCCTTGGTGGTTTTTCCAAAGGTGTCGCTGACTACAACGCCGCGATGATCGCCAAGACGGGCGGCGCGGAGGGGGAAATGGATATGGTCAAACTGATCCACAAGTACGTCTATACTGATCGTCCGATTGAAAAGGCGGCGCCTTCGATCATCAACGGCACCATGCGCCTGAACGAAGGGGCGGCAATGAATGTGGCATCCGTCGCCGATCAGCTTGCCTGGTTCCAATCCGAAGGGTTGGTGGATGCAGATATCCAACTGGAGCAGTTGATCGATACATCCTATGTGGAAACCCTGGGCGCATAAGCACCCTTGGATTGAAACGTGTCGGGCACCGCCTTTCAAAGGGGGTGCCCTTGGTTATTTTCAGGAGACCTGAGTGGATCTTACGGCCGCGAACATCAGCCATCACTACGGCCAGACAGAGGTGCTGCACGATATCTCGCTGAATATTCCGTCGGGCCAGATTGTCTGTATTGTCGGGCCTTCCGGGTGTGGAAAATCGACGCTTCTGCGGCTGTTGGGCGGATTGGAACGGCCGACGTCGGGCACGGTCGTGCAGGTCGGTGCGCCACCGCAGGGATGCCTGAATCCGCTGACCTATATTTTTCAGGATTTTGCATTGCTGCCGTGGCGGACAGTAGAAGGAAACGTCTCACTGGTGCTGGAGGATCACGGGTTGAGCAGCTCACAGCGTCAGCGCATTATCAGCGATGTGCTGGCCCGCACCAAGCTGGCGGAGTTTGGTGCGGCTCTGCCCAAACAGCTTTCCGGTGGTATGAAACAGCGCGTTGCCATAGCCCGCGCGCTGGCTGTGAACCCTGCGGTGATGTTGATGGACGAGCCGCTGTCCGCGCTTGACAGCCAGACCCGCGAATTGCTGATGGATGATCTGATCAGCCTCTGGACCCGCCAGCCGTTCACGGCGGTTTACGTGACCCACAATCTGGCCGAAGCCGTGCGGCTGGGCCATAAAATCGTTGTCCTGTCTCGCCGCCCCGGCAAGATCAGGGAAGTAGTAGAGATTGAAACACCTTTGGCAGAGCGTGCCTATGGCGATGCGGCCCTTGAGCGCCAACAGCAGCACCTTTGGGGGTTGATGCGCGAAGAGGCCGCGGCTGCGGACGCAGAGTTGATCCATGTCTGAGCCGGTGCCGTTCCGAGGTGGCGGCTTTGTTGCCGAACGCAAACGCGGCGTGGGAATAGCGGTTTTTGTCGTGCTTTTGGTACTGGCCGAATGGGGCACGCGGTCGGGTTGGATTTCGGCGCTGACATTGCCACGACCCAGCGATGTGTTGCTGACGTTTCAGGAATTGTATCAATCCGGATTGCTGTTCAAACATCTGATGCCTTCGCTGATGCGGTTGGCCGTGGGTGCCACACTGGGCGCGCTGTTGGGGATTTCCGTGGGCGTGCTGATTGGACTTTTTTCATTGGCGCGTGCGGGGCTCGTGCCGCTGGTAGCTGCGATTTTTCCAATTCCGAAGATCGCGCTTTTGCCGCTCTTCGTGATCTGGTTCGGGATTGATGAAATGAGCAAATACGCTCTCATCGCTTTCGGAACCTTCACCCCAACGGTGGTGGCCACCTATGCGGCGGTGGACAATGTGGACCGCACGCTGATCCGCATGGGGCAGAGTTTCGGTCTCAGCTGGCGCTCTATCGTCGCAAAGATCGTGTTACCGGGGGCGATGCCGGGTATTCTGTCGGGGCTGCGCATCTCTCTGACTATCGCCATCATCCTGCTGGTTGCTGCCGAAATGCTGGGCGCGGAATACGGGATTGGCGCATATATTTTGCAGGCGGGCAGTCTCTATGATCTCGAACGATTGTTTGCTGGCGTGGTAATCCTGTCGGTGATGGGTGTGCTGGTGTCGTCTGCGATCGGCATGATTGAACGGCGCGTCTTGCGCTGGCGGGTCTAGGGCCACAGGCTGCGCGCGCTCAGACTGCGGATTGATTCAGGGCTTGAATGAGAAAACACTTGTTCATTCACCCTAGTCGGGCAGGTGGTTCTGGCGGGTCGGGCCGATGTATTTTTCCAGTAGGTCCTCGGGGACTTCGGTGCCATCTGCGAGGAAGGGAAGCACGCCACGGCGGGCTGAATTTCCCCGTTTGGCAAGGATGTCCGCGTCAGACATCGTGACCCGTTGCGACATGCGACGTGCCCATTCCGCGAGGTGCCCATAGAGGGCCTCCAAAGCAGGGTGATCCGGGTCCGATTTAACAAGATCATCGAATTCGTCCGGATCGTTTTGCAGATCGAACAGCATCGGGCGCAAGCCGCCTTCAGCGTGCATCATTTTGTAGCGGCCATCGAACACCATAAACAGGCGGCAATCACGCGGCGGTAAACCAAGCGATGCGCCCGTCGGTGTGCTGGCATAATCGAACTCGGAAATCGCGTATTTGCGCCATTGCTCAGGGGCTTGGCCGTGCAACCAAGGGGTCAGGTCGCGCCCCTCGAGAATTTGGGCCTGTACTTCTGCGCCTGCAAAAGAGGTAAAGGTGGCAGCCAGATCAATCGCTTCGACCAATGCATTGCAGGTGCTGCCACGGGTGGGATTCGCGCCGGAACGGGGATCATAGATGATCATCGGAATTTTCACAGATTGGTCGTGAAACAGGTCCTTTTCCCCCAGCCAGTGATCCCCCAGATAATCGCCATGATCCGATGTCAGCACAATCATGGTGCTCTCCATCGCGCCGGTTTCCTCAAGATGCGAAAGGATACGGCCCAGTTGATCGTCGCATTGTTTTATCAGGCCCATGTAGGCGGGGATTACCTTGTTGCGGACCTGTTCCTTTTGGAACGCCTGCGCGATGCGGTTCTGCATATAGGAGCCAAAGACCGGTTGCGGGTCGTCCTGTTCGCAGGTGTGACGTGTGGCGGCGGGGACGTGGTTGGGGCCGAACATGTCGTGATAGGGTGCCGGTACGATGTAGGGCCAGTGCGGCTTGATGTAACTTACATGCGCGCACCAGGGACCGTTGGTCTCCTGCATGAAACGTATCGCTTCGGAGGTCAGCCAAGGCGTTTCGGAGTCTGCTTCGTCGATATTGGCGGGCTTGTCGGCATTGGCGAATATCCAGCCGGAGGCAATCGCGCCACCGTTGTCGCCCGAATTCGCGTAATCGTGCCAAGGGTTTTCACCGTCATAGCCTTTGGATTTCAGGTACTCATTATAGGGGGATCGTTTCTCATCATAAAATCCGTCCGGCCCCTGCGCCCAAAGCCCGTCATCACGGTGCCAGACATCAAAGCCGCATTCAGCCTGCCGCGCGCCAATGATGCTGTCAGGCGCAAGGCCGAGGCGCGCCATGCCTTCGTCGTCGGCCTTCATATGGGTTTTGCCGATCAGCCAGCAGTCCATGCCGGCCCGGCGCAGATGATCGCCCATAGTGTGCTCGCCCACGCGCAGGGGAAATCCGTTCCACGCCGCGCCGTGGGAATGCACATAACGGCCCGTGTAAAACGACATACGGCTTGCCCCGCAAATGGTGGATTGGGCATAGGCGTTTGTGAAACGCACACCCATTCCCGCCACGCGGTCAAAGTTTGGCGTGTGCAGGTGCGGATGACCCGCGCAGCTGAGGTAGTCAAAGCGCAGTTGGTCGTACATCACAAAGAGGATGTTCATCGGTTTGTCGGGCATGTTTGATCCTCTTTGATCGCAGGTGCGGGATCATCGCGGTTCAATGGCAAAATGGAAAGAGGGTGCCAGCCGCCTTACGGCGCCTCCTTCAGATGCGCCAGCAGATTGCCAAAGTTGCACGCTTCCGTTGCAAGCGACAGGCAGGCATCGCGGATAAGGCCTGCGCGCATTTCGCCCAGAACCGGACTGGCAAAGGTCATATACTTTTCGACGATCTGGTCTGCTGAAAAAGGTGAATCCGGCCCGCCACGCGCGTTGATTTCACCGGAATGGAGTTCCCGCCCGTCCTTGAGCGTGATGGTGATGTCGGCCCAACGCCCTGCAGGAAACCGGTCTTCGTGGTTCTGTTGAACTGACAGATGCGTTGCAGTTACCAGTCTGGCCACATCCGCATCTTCCAGACCTTCTCCGGATATCTGGTCCAACCCGATGGTGCCGTGTTTGATCATGGAACCGACGGCAAATGGCAGCGAATACTGCGCTTGGGATGTGGTGTCGGGCATCCCGGGAAAGAGCGCGACAGCGTTGGCAAAGCTCCGGATATCAATGTGCGCCACCTCATTATGGGTGATGCAATGTTCTGTGCGCAGTTTCAGTGCGCCATCAATCGGCGCATGGGCCCAGCGGCAGATCGGGTAGGGCTTGATATATTGCTGATCCGTGATCCAGACGCTGCCGAGATCGGTCCAGAAGTTCTGGATATCCGCGCCCTCGACCGTGATGGCAGGGGCGCCTGTAAACCCCATTTCGGCCATGATCAGTGCAGAAATACCGACCATTGCGCCCATTCCCGACCCGTCATGCAGCATTGTAGGGGTAGCGATTTCGCGCATCATCTGGCTGCGCGGTCCGTGATATTCTGCAATGCCAAGGGCTTCGCGCAACTGGCTTGCGTTGGCAGCGCGCAGGCGGGCGGCCAGCGCCGTTACGCCCAACGTGTTCCACGCGCCGGAAGTGTGATAATCCGCGACGCTGGCGTGCAGTGCGAGACCCGCGCGTCCGGCGATTTCATACCCGACCACAAGTGCGGCAAGGGCATCGCGCCCGGATAAGTCGGGCAGATGCTGCGCAATGCTGACAAGCGCCGGAACCACGGCGACGCCGATATGCCCTTTGGTGGGGTTGAACCCGTCATGGCCGTCCAGATTGTCCGTCTGGCTGGCCGCCGCAAATGACGCGCCCGCCAAACTGGCAGTCCGCCCGTCAAACATCATCCATGCGGTATCTTGGGGTGTTGCCGTGCCATAGAGGCGAAAGGCGGTTTCACGGGCCAGCACGCCAGCCTCCATCGGGGCGGCCGCCGCAGCGATTCCCAAAGTATCGAGCAGCAAAAGGCCCGCCCGTTCAAGCGTTGCTTGTGGTATATCGTTCGCGGGCAGGGACCGGATAAATGAATCGACGCCAGCAGGTAACGTGGACATAAGCGTGCCTTTCAGAATGCGATGGTTTCCATGATAGAAATCGCCACCTGCTGCCCTTGGGCAAATGCGACATATGTGGAATGTCCCTGTCGCGGACAGGCATCACACTGGCATTGCCCCTTGCCGCGCGGATGAGGAGGCGCAATGCTGCTGACTGGGATCACTTCTGGAAAGCCACCATGACGGACACTCACGCCACCACCCACGACGCGGATGAAGACGACCGCAATCGTGATATCAAGATCTATGTTAACGGCGATATTGTGCACCGCGACAGTGCCAAGGTGTCCGTTTATGACAGCGGCTTTATGCTGGGCGACGGCATCTGGGAAGGGATGCGGCTTTATGACGGGGTCTGGGCGTTCTTCGACGAACACATGGATCGTTTCTTCAATTCCTGCAAAGCGATTTCGCTTGAGGTTGGAATGGACAAGGCCGGCATCATGGAGGCACTGACAGCCACTGCTGCGGCCAATGGGATGACCAGTGATGTGCACTGCCGTCTGATGTTGACACGCGGCATCAAGGACAAGCCGTTCCAGCATCCTTCGCTCAGCCGGTCCGGCCCGACCATGGTGATCATCATGGAACATTCGAAACCGGTCGACCGCCTGCAATTGGCAGGTATCCGGCTGGCGACGGTGCCGCAGGTGCGCGGCTTGCCGATGTCACAGGACCCCAAACTCAACTCGCATTCCAAACTGAATTGCATCATCGGGTGTCTACAGGCAGAGGCTGCAGGTGCGGATGAGGCGCTGATGCTGGACCCGCATGGATTTGTGAACACCACTAACGCCTGCAACTTTTTCATCGTGCGGCGGGGTGCGGTTTGGACCTCGACGGGGGATTATTGCATGAACGGCGTCACCCGGCAGAAGGTGATCGACCTCTGCCGCGACAACGGTATTCCGGTCTTCGAAAAGAACTTTTCGCTATACGAAGCCTACGGCGCGGACGAGGCGTTTTTGACGGGCACATTTGGTGCGCAAACGCCAGTGGCCAGCATTGACGGCAAACCCATCGGAACGGGTACGTGGGCGGTGACGCAGACCATCCAGAAACACTACAAAGAATTGATCCGCATGCATGTGGAGCGCGCAGTATGACGGGAATGCCGAAAAGTTACCTTGAACCTCTGGTGGTGCGGGGTCGCATTTCCAAGCCACAACCCAAGCGGTTGCCGGTTGTCAATCTGGGATTTAACGAATTGCCTTATGGACCGACGCCCAAGGTGGCGGCAGCCCTGCAGGACACCCTGCCGCATACTTATGCGTATGGCAGCCCCTATTGTGATGCACTGCGCGCAGGGTTGGCGGTGGCGAACGGGCTGGACGCCGACGAAATGATCTGTGGTAACGGGTCCGAGGAACTGCTGGACGTGATCGCGCGCAACTATGCGCGGGTGGGGGATGAAATCCTGATCTCTGCCTATGGCTATATTCAATTCGAGATGTGCGCACGCCGGCAAGGGGCCACAATTGTCAAAGCGCCTGAAACCGATTTCACGACCGACGTGGATGCCCTGCTCGCGGCAGTGACAGAGCGAACCAAGCTGTTGTTTCTGGCCAATCCCAACAATCCGACAGGGACGGTTCTATCCCTGAGCGAGATGGGGCGGCTGGTCGAAAATGTCCCCTCCCATATCATGGTGGTGCTCGATCTGGCTTATGGTGAGTTCGTCGATAATGGGTTTTGCCGCTCCGTACATGACCTCGCCAAAGGGCGCAAAAATGTCATCGTTACCCGCACTTTTTCAAAGGCCTATGGCCTTGCAGGACTGCGCGTTGGCTGGGCGCATGCACCACGCGATGTGCTGCCCGGCCTCTACGCTGCGCGCGGGATGGGCAGCGTGAACGCCTTGGCGCAGGCGGCGGCTGTGGCCGCGTTGCAGGACATGGATGTCGTCAATGGGCGGGTAGCCGAAATTGTTGCAGAGCGGGGCAGGATTGCGGGCGTGCTGACGCAACGCGGCATACGCGTGCTGCCCAGTGCGACGAATTTCCTGATGGTGAGCATGGGAGAGAGGGAGCGCACCGAGGCGCTGGTAGTGCATCTGTTTGATGATGCGGGTCTGGTTGTGGCGCGCACCCGGGAAGCGGGGCTGGAGGACTGGATGCGGTTTTCCCTCGGCACGCCTGCGCAGAACGATATGCTGCTGGGGAGTGTCGCGCGGTTTCTAGAAAGGTGACAGAAAATGTCTGTTTTGTGCCCATTCTCGTCCAACGTATCAAACGCACCAAACGGGATGTGGGTGATGATTAAAACTCGGCAAATTTGAATGCTAACTGCCGACTTGCCTGCGATGACATTCCTACTCGGGCACCAATGAGAGTTGCGGTTCAACTATCGCTCGAAAAATGTTCGTGCCTCGAGACCAATCCTCTCCAAAGTTGACGCCACGCATGACCCCTTTAGCACGAGAGAGGTAGGCGGGATCGCTGCGGTAGATCAAATGAATGCCGCATCAAAAGCATTGCGCAGAATTTGATCCAGTGCGGGGCCTGAGTTGCAGCCCGTCACAAAGGAGTTCACCATCACAGCGGCCTCTACATTGATCGGAAATTGCATAATCTGGGTACGCAAGGGGCCGCTGCCTGAGACGCAGGTGCCGTTCAGCAAACCGCCATATGCGCCACCATGTTCAAGGTAAGCGCCCTGATCGCCTTGGATCGTCCGCCAGCCAAACCGTTCGTCATCCATCGTCTCACGGGTGACAGGGGGCAGGAATGCATCGCTGTAGCGGCGGAACCGCAGATATTTTGCGAGCTGACGGGCAGACATGACCCAGCCTTCGCCGCCAGCTTCGTCGGATTTGTCGCCGCCGTCCTGTGCTTGTGACGGGCTTGGGTTGGGCCACATATAGCACATGGTCCGGTTCGCATTGTTCGAGTTTGGGGCACAGTTCATGTTGCGCATACCCATCGGGTTGAACACATAATGACGCACCAGAAGCTTGTAATAGTCCTGCGTTGCCTGATCGACAGCGGTGTCGTAATTCTGGTTGGACCAACCTTCGGCTTCGACGTTGGCCATAATTTGCGGGCAGACCATATAAGGCAGGATCAGACGGAAAAGACCAAAATTCCGGTTGTCGTAGGGTGCGTTAGCGATGGTCGCATTCCAGTTGGTCAGGTTCTCAACTGAATCGCGCAAAGTCGTGTAATGCGGATCGGAGCCCTGGGTGTTGAAACCGCTTTCATGGGTCAGCAAATCGCGGATGCGCAGATTGTTCAGTTCTGACGGAATGGCCCATTGAGTTGGGAGAAAGTCGCGGACGCGCGCCGTTGGTAAAACGCCCCGATCAGTCATCGCTTTCATCACGGCAGTCGCGGTTATGTTCTTTGTCACGCTTGCCGTGTGCATCCGGCGGCGTGCGCTCATCTTCAGGTTATTGGCTGGATTATTGGCAAGCTGGCGCGATCCGCCACCGCCACTACGGGCCAGCACACCAGCTTGATTGATGGCAAACCCATAGCCCACGCAATTGCCGTCCAGCGCATCGCGAATGTTATCGACAAAGCTATTCATCGCAAACGCCCGCCCGCCAGAGCCGAAAATCGGCCCATCCGGGAAGCGCCCTTCAAGCAGATCAGCGCCAAGAGTCAGCACAAAACCAGGCGCTTGCACGGGACCATTTGTGCGGCGGGTCGGCGGAGGCGGGACCAGTGCCTCACCAACAGGCGAGCGGGCAGTAACGTCTTGGATAATAGGATGAGAGGTGCGTTCGTTCATCGCAAAGCTCCTGAAATGATTGGTATATAATAAAATGAATAGAGATTGCCCCGACCGATCTGGACCGGTCGGGACAGTCCGGATCTAAACGAAACGCTTGTGCAAGCGTTTCCGGCGCAAGCCTAACAATGCGCCAAGCCCGCCAAACATCAACAAATACGATGCCGGGACGGGAACCGGGGCCACCGCTGGAACGGCCAAGCCGCTGTAATCCAGACGGAAAACCTCACCCGGGTAGTCAACGTGCCGGCCAAAAATTGAGGCGCGGCCCGTATTGGTAAAGTGGGTAGCTTCAGTCTTAATGCTCAGGAAACGGGATTCCTGATTGACGCTTCCGACCAACGGACCAAACACGAGGGGGAACCCGAAATCAAAGTTGAGGGTCTCTCCATCGGCGGACCGGTCAGCAAAGGTTGGCCCCACGTCGCCAGCACCATCAGTGCGATACGCAACATCGGTGGAAAAATCACCGAAGCCATGCAGCGAAAGTGAATCGATCAGAAAATTGCCACCCGTCACATTCGCCGCGAATTTGATACGTGGCCCAAAAATCATTGTGCCATCTGTATCGGACCGCGTAACCCGGTTTTGGATGTCGAACCCGACAAAGAAGATCGAACTGGGATCCGGCACCCGCAGGAAAGGCGCGGTCAGGTCATTATCGTTTTGCACGAGCCCAACAAGCTGTGGATCGGCCGCAGCGGTCGTACCGGTAACAAAGGTTGATCCGGCCGGGGTCAAGGTCGCGGATTGCCCCATAGTGGCCGCCAATCCAATGGCACCAACCAGAAGGCCTGTCTTAATCAGATGTTTCATAATTTGCCTCTGTCATGGCACCTGCGAAATTTCAGATGCCCTATACGGGTAGCAGCAAGCAGGGCCTTGCACATGCGTGCGCATACTCAATTTGCGAAATTCGGGCACTCAATTTTCGACGGCTAAGATGGGGATGTCTTCGCTAAAATCCATCCTTCGCTTTGGACGCGTAGAACAACCTCAAGCCGGTTCTTGCATCCCAGCTTGCCCAATATAGAGGACACATGATTTTCTATCGTGCGCTGGGACCGCGACAACTCATCTGCGATCTGGGCATTGTTTTTGCCTTCGTTGATCAGTCCAAGGACAACCTGTTCTGTCTTGGTCAGGCCATAAGGATGTTTTCTTGTTGCGCGGTAGGGCCCGCGGGGCAGGGCCGCCAGCCCGGAACCGGAAGCTTGGCGTAGCGACTTGCGGGCCGCACTGGCGCCGATCTGCTCAAAAAGGATATCTGCATCCGGCAATGCGCCCGTTTTCACAAGTGCCCATGCTTGCAGATAGGTGGATTTCTCGGCCTCAAATGCCTTCACCGCGTGGGGCCAGGCATCCGTCATTGACAGGCGGAAGCCGTCGGGCAGATCAGGATCGCAATCCCAATCCGGCATGATATCCAGAAGCTTCGCCCAAAACATCAATTCGCCGCGTTTGCGCGGGCTGAGTTGGTCGGCGGACAGATCTGCAAGGTCGGCAATGATGTCCGCGCCGGTTGCGCGATCATCGCCCAAAACCGCCGCTTCAAGTTGGGCGATGCGGACGGTGACAAGGTATTGCGGCTCGTCAATTTTCTCGGCGGCGGTCACGGCATCCAGCAAGCAGTCTGCTGCGTTCTCATGCCCCAGCCTGAGTTTTGCACGCGCCTTGATGATCATCGCGGGCATGCGCATCAAAACCGTCTGGTTGTCACGGGCTAATACGTCTTCGGCGATATCCAAGGCCTCGTCATAGAGATCCCGCTCAAAAGACAGCTGCGCTTTGCGTCCGACAAGGTAATACGTCCAGCTGTCCAGATCATGTGTGGTATCAAAGGCGATACCCTCGTCCAAAAGCTCTGCCGCGGAGTCGAGCGCGCGGAATTCGACAAGGCATTCTGACAGGTTGGTGTAGACCCGCGCGGCTTGTTCATCGAGGCCATGCTTCAGCGATACCGCGAGGCTTTCCCGCAGTTTTTCTTCACCGCCCCGATCACCTCGGAACATGCGTGCGGTACCAATCGTGTTGAGCGCGTGTGCGATGATTTCGTGATCGTCGCCCGCCACGGCCAGATCATAGGCCCGCTGACCCCATATCTGCGCTTCGTCCATTTGATCCTGCAGCATATGAAACTGTGCGCGCAAACCGTATGCCTTGGCGCGGGCCGCAGCGACATCATCACCTTCAAGCACATCAATGGCTTGATGGATGTAGCGCTTTGCGATGTCGGATTCCCCGCGATACCAATGCAGCCGTGAGAGCCAGCGCAGGTTCTCACCTTCGCGTTCCGCGTCACCAACCTCGCGCCAGAGCGTTACCGCCCGTTCGCGCGCGGCGATGACGTCTTCATCAATCGCGAGCGCCAATCCGGCCTCATAGGCCCAGCGTTCGCAAATATCAGCGGCGAAACGGGGCGATTGACCTTCCAAGACCTGCATGACCGCGCCAAGGTATTGCGCGGCCTCGCGATGCGCACCAAGAGCTGCTGCGGTATCGGCGGCTTGCGGTGCATACCGCAGGACCAGATCGCGACGATGCGCGCCCTGGGCATGGTGCAAAACGAGGTCGATCTGATCCTCAGGCAAACCGTCTTCAAGCAAGGACGACAGGAACAGTGAATGGGCTTCACGCTTTGCTGCGGGCTGCATACGGGCGTAAGCAGCGCGACGGGTCAATTCGTGGCGAAATCGGAAATCGGACCCGTCAGGCACAAGGATCTGGCGCGTGATGGCCGCATCGCACATGGTCGGGACATCGCCCAGATCCATCATGCGGATCGTGTCGTAGGGTATTCGTACCGGGCAGCAGGCAACAGTCTCGATAAACCTGAGTTCTGCCGGAGTGAGGATATTAAGACGCACATTGACGGCGTCAGCAACTGAATCGGGCAGGTTTGCCCCGTCGCCCTTAGCATTCAATATCTCTGTCACAAAGAACGGATTGCCGCCCGTTATCTCATGAATATGCGCCCCTGAAAGATCAGACCCGGCAGCCATATCGGTCACTGCCGCAATGGAAAGCGGAGTCAGGATGAGGTTTTCCCGCCGCGCAGGTGGAAAAGCGTTCAAGGCATTGCGCAGTGGATGCCGGGCATCTACCTCATCAGATCGAAAACTGCCGATTATCAGGATGGGAAGCTGTGAAATGCGGCGGCCCACGAACTTGAGCCAATCCAATGTACTTTGATCGGCCCAATGTAAATCCTCGATGACCAAAATGGTCGGGCCCGGCAACGATTGCAGAAGGCGCAGAAAGTCGTCGAATATCTGGTGCTCATCATGCGCCTCTGCAGGACGCTGAAACAGAATACGTGCAAGATCACGCACAGGTCCTAACGGGCGCGGGGTGTGGAGCGGGTCACACATCGCCGTGGCACTGATTTGCGCGCCTGGCAAAGCCCGCAGCGCGTTCCGGATCAGCGTCGTCTTGCCGATTCCAGCTTCACCTTGAACAAGTACAGCCCGACCACCAGAGGCTGCGACTTCTGCGACTGCCGCTTCAATAGACGCCAACGCGTGATCTCTATCTTTCATCATCTGCGGTTCCTTCATCGCAGAGACTACAGGCTTGGCTAAAGGGTGAAAACACCCATAGCACATTGACTAGGGACAAGAGAGTGAAGGCCCCGGTGTCAAATAGATGTTGATTGCAAAGCAGACCTTCAACCCGGATCTGTTTTGATCCCATCGCTAACATTGCCACCAAACCTAACCTTTCGGCGGCATCTTTCCCAGATGGGCGAGCATCGCCACAAATGCTCCTAAACGCTCCTGCTGATAGCGAGGCACATCCATGTTTTCGTAATCGAGAAATCCCTTTCCGTCGCGCAGACCGTTCCGGCCCTGCGCCATGTTATCTTTTACGATCTGGGGTGCGTCAAAGCGGTCTTCGCCTGTGGCTGACCTCATGTAGTTGGAGGCGTGAAACAGAATGTCTCCCCCGCCCCAGTCGATGAATTCCAGCAGCCCCAGAATGGCAAAGCGGAAGCCAAAGCCGTACTTGGTCGCCTTGTCCATGTCTTCTGGGCTTGCGACGCCTTCTTCGACCATGCGCGCGGCCTCGTTCATGGCCAGCATCTGGATGCGCGGCACGATATAACCGGGGGAGGCAGCGCAGACCACGGGGACTTTGCCGATATTTTCCAGCAAGGTCTTGAGGCGCGTGGTAGTTTCAGGGTCGGTCAGGTCGCCGGGTGACAATTCGACCAGTGGCACCAGAAACGCGGGGTTCAGCCAATGCGCGTTCAAAAACCGTTCGGGTTGCGTGACAAAACCCTGCAGATCATTGCTGAGAATGGTGGACGTGGTCGAGGCGATGATCGCGTCCTTGCGGGCGTGTTCACAGATCAGCGCAAAGGCGTCTCGCTTGGCGTCGAGGACTTCGGGGACGCCTTCAAAGATCACGTCTGCTGCGGCCAAAGGACCCGCGCAGTCGTCCAGCGATACTGTTGTGATGCGCGATGCCATCGTATCAACGTCATTGGGCTCCAGCATCCCGAAACCGGCCAGCATGGTGAATGTTTTGCGCACCTCGGTGTCGGCGTCGGATTTTAGCGCGGTAAACCCCTGGGCATCGCGTGGTTTGGCGTCGATCAGCACGACTTCATGACCCGCATAAGCGAATGCAATCGCCATGCCACGGCCCATGCGACCCGCCCCGACAGAAACAATACGCTCGCGCCTCACAACCCGTTCTCCAGCATTTTGGTCATGTCTTCGCGGCTGAAGGTGTCGAGACCGAGAGCGGCGAGGGTCCGGCCGGTGACCGTGAAATCGGTGTCACAGACGGCGGAGGCTACAGCGAGCAGCCCGCGTGCTGTCGGGGCGGGGACACCGGCCCAGTCGGCAACGCTGACCAGAAAGGCCAACCCACATGCCACATCCTCACGCATGTAGCGGTGTTCGGTCAGGACAAGGTTTTCACGCCAGTCGCCCGAATCCGTCAATTTGTCATGCGCGGCTTCGCCGTACATCCATTCCTCGTCCGGATCATAATGATCCGCCAGCGGCCAGTGCGGTGCGCCGTATCCGAGTGCTTCGCGCAGAGCCATACGTTCAGTATCAAGCCGGGTGGTGACACGGCGAATGGCAGGCTGCGTGCCTTCGTTATGGATGTCCCAATGCTCAAAATGCTCGATTGGTCCTGCATTCATCAGGATCAGCGGCGGGTGGATGATCGGCCCCGCGTTCATCAAGGCACCCGACAGCGCATCTCCACAATCGCGCACAGCCGGATAGGCGGCAGAGATCACTTTGAGGGCATGAGCCGCATTGCGGCGCGGAAAAATACCCGAGGGCAAGGCCGTCGCGCGGGTCGTGATGGCGACCGTATCATCGCCATGCCAACGGGTCAGATAGGGCAGCGTGCCCGCCTCCGCAAAGGTCACATCAGCCGTGTTTCCCGCGTCGCGTGCAATGCGTGCCATAATCACCGATCCAAAGGTTCCCGGCGGCGAATAAACGACCTGTCCATCGACCAGATGGGGCGCGAGGACACGGGCGATATCGGTCTGCGCCATCGCAGGGGTGGGGCAAACGATTAGCGCAGCGCCATGAACGGCCGCGCCGATGTCAGTGGTGACCATAGCCAGAGTGACCCGTTTGGAGCCGGAAAAATCTTTGAGGTTCAGCGTGTTATCGCGCCCATTAAGAGCTGCTATTCCTGCCGCGTTGCGCCGCCACAACCGGACGTTGTGGCCTTGGTCTGTGAGGTCCAATGCTGCAGCGGCAGAGCCGTTGCCACCCCCAAGAACTGCAATTTCCACGATCCCTGCCTCCTGTATTTTGTGCACCCGCACCCCGTGATGCTCCGCTTACCCAATGAAACTTGTGCAATGCTCGGTCGCGGGGTTGACTGAATCGCCTGTAAGGTGCTTTTGTATTTACATGAATTTGCATCTATTCAAAGAAAATAAGAGCAAACAATAATGAAACCAGCGGGAGACGACCTATGAAGATGTTTGACAGCCTGTCCTTCAACATCACTGGCAAGATGACGGGTGCTGTTGCCGCACTTGCGATGACGGCGACTTCGGCGATGGCGGAAGACCGCGTCTCTGCCGTGCATGCCTTTCCGGCATTTCTGGTCTACACCAAGACCTTTCTGGCGATGGTCGATGACATTAACGAGCGCGGCAAAGGTGTTGTGCAGATTGATGTACGCGGCGGCCCGGAGGCAATCGGCATGTTCCAGCAACCTGCTGCCGTTCGTGACGGGATCGTTGATATGGTCCACATACCGGGATCGTTCTATGGTGCCAACGTGCCAGAGATTGACGCAATGGTTGCAGCCACAGTCACCCCGCTTGAGGCCCGCGCGAACGGCGGTGCCGACGCGATGGACGCCGCGCATCAGGCGCGGTTCGGCGTGCGCCATCTGGGGTGGGTCGACGGTGGCGTAAAGTTCCACATCTACACCGCCAAGGAACCAAAATTTGATGCCAACGGCGTCCTCGACCTTACGGGTGTGAAACTGCGCGACAATCCCATTTATCATGCATTTTTCGAAGCGTTGAATGCGACCACAGCCTCCATGCCCTCGACCGAAGTGTACGCGGCACTCGAAAAAGGCGTTGTTGATGCGGCGGCCTGGACCGAGATTGGCCTTATGGACCTCAAGTGGGACGAGTTCATGAAATATGCTGTTGAACCGACGTTCTATAACACGGACATCGGCGTGATCTTTAACAAGGAAAGCTGGGACGCGCTGAGTCCGGAAAGCCAGAAACTGATTTCCGAAGTCGTGATCGAATGGGAGGAGAAATCCTACAATGATCGGCAGACAAGCGTGGTCGAAGATCGTGCCGAACTTGAAAAACGCGGGATGCAATTTGTTTCCATGTCAGACGAGGGGTCAGCGATTTACCTCAAGATGGCAAGCGATGCGGCATGGTCGCGCATGGAAGAACGCCTGAAGGAAATGGGCGATGACGGGTCGTCTTATGCGACGATGCGAGAGCACTATCACCCCTAAGGCTTGAAACACTCCGGCGCGGCCATGTCGGACGCGCCGGAAATGCGTTTGAAAGTATCCCCCTCCGTGTTGAAAATTCTAGATGCTGTGTGCAATCTGCTGGCCATACTGGCGGGTATTTATCTGGTCGCGATCATGTTCGGCATCGTGTTTCAGGCCACGGCGCGGTCGTTCAACTATTCCGGCTCCAGCCACATCTTTACCTTCTCCGAGTATGGATTGCTTTATATTGCAATGGCGGCCTCGCCCTGGCTGGTTCGGCTGCGGGGCCATGTATTTATCGAACTTCTGACTGCCGCTTTGCCAACCGATTTCGGGCGGCTTTTTTCACGCGTGATTGCACTTCTCTGTGCTGTCATTTGTGTCGTGCTGCTTTGGTACTCCGCGCAAAACACCATCAAGGCCTATACCTTTGGCGATGCTGACATGCGATCGCTCGATATGCCGAAATGGATGCTCCTCATTTCGATACCGATCTGCTTTGGCCTGATGTCCCTCAACTGTCTGCGGTTTGTTTTTGGCGCCGAAACCCTTCATTCCGGCGAGGCCGGCGTCCATGAATAGGAATCACGCTTGATGGAATGGTATTATGCGTTGTCATTCCTGTTGGGCATGATCCTGTTTTTCATGTTTCTGGGGGTGCCTGTCGCTTTGGCGTTCATCGCCGCAAATATGATTGGCGCGACGTATTTCATGGGCGGTAGTGGCGATATCTGGCGTCAGATGACGCGGGGCATCGGGCAGCTGACCAACAACGCCCTGCCGACCGTCACCAATTTCAACCTCATGCCCGTCCCGATGTTTTTACTGATGGGAGAGTTCTTTTTTCACACCGGCCTTGCCACCCGGATGTTTGGTGCTGTTGAAAAACTCATGGGTCGGTTGCCTGGGCGCCTGTCTTTTGTGACGGTTGCGGGGGGCACGGCGTTTGCGACCTTGTCGGGGTCCTCAATGGGGTCCACCGCTTTGCTCGGCTCCCTGATGGTGCCCGAGATGGAGAAGCGGGGGTACAAGAAGCACATGGCCATCGGGCCTATACTGGGCACGGGCGGGCTGGCGATGCTGATCCCTCCTTCGGCTCTGGCCGTGCTCCTTGCGACGCTGGCAACACTGGATGTGGGCGATTTGCTTGTGGCGGGCATTATCCCCGGCCTGATGCTGGCTTGCATGTATGTGCTGTTGATACTTGGCATGTGCCTGTGGGACCCGACCGCCGCCCCTGCGTATGAAGTGGACACCACCAGCGCGGGCGAAAAGGTATGGCTGCTGTTTACCGATATCCTGCCGATGATGTCGATTGTACTGGGGGTGATCCTGTTGATCATGAACGGCTGGGCGACGCCTTCGGAATCCGCCGCTTTTGGCTGTGTCGGCGTGTTGATCCTCGCAGTGCTGTACCGCGCGTTGACGTGGCAGGGGTTTGTGAACTCCGTCACCGGCGCGTTGCGTGTCACCACAATGGCGCTGCTGATTATCTTTGGTTCCGCAACGTTCTCGGCCTTGCTGGCCTTTTCCGGCGCGTCCTCCGGCCTGATCAGGTGGGCCACGCAGTTTGATTTTGACCCCACCGTTATGCTGTTGATCATGTTTGCCATTTTGCTGGTGCTGGGCATGTTCATGGACCAGTTGTCGATGATGTTGCTGACGGTGCCGATCTTCTTTCCATTGGCGCAAAGCCTCGGGTTTGATCTGATCTGGTTTGGCGTCATCATTCTGCTCGCGCTGGAGATTTCGTTTACAACACCTCCGTTTGGTTTGCTGCTGTTCGTGATGAAAGGCGTGTCACCCCCCGATACCAAGATGAGCGATATCTATATTGCCGCACTGCCTTATATGGGCTGCGCAATTTTGTTGGTGGGGTTGTTGATCCTGTTTCCCGGGATCGCGCTTTGGTTGCCCAGTCTGGGAAAATAGGGGGGCAGACGGCACGATCTGGCCCACGTCCCTGTCGCAGTCACGATCTGGTCGTCAGAGCCCCTTGGGATGGGCTAGAAATTCCTCAATCACATGCTCCGGTGCTCTAACGTAGTCCCCCGTGCGTGCCACGCCCTGTCCTGTCTGCCGTTTCAGGCTTACCGCCATTTCAGCCATTTTCACAGCGATCGGAATGCCGTTCAGGACGGGCGCAGTATCAATCGTATGATTATGGAAAGATGCAAACAGCAGCATCGGAATGCCGCCACCGGGGATCAGGACGTCGATGCCCTTTGCGATCAGCGGCTTGCCCTGTTCCTCGAACAGTCTTTTGACCTCCGCTGCTTTTGCGTCATCGCCATACGCAGCGAGGATTTGCCCCGGCTCGAATGTCATCGCATCCACATCCGTGATCCGTTCGCGCAACCCGTATTTGCCGATCTGGTGGTGAAACCACGGGATAAAGCGTGGGTTAATCGTGACGATCCCGATCCGCTGGCCCAATTGGCAGGCATAAAGCATCGTCGCCTCTCCCAAAGCGATCACCGGAATATCGACGGCAGAGCGTGCTTCGTACAGACCCGCGTCCTGAAAATGACCGACAATAAAGGCGTCATAGCCCTCGCGTTCGGCCTTGATCGCGTTGCAGATCATCTCGCGGGCGCAGCGGAATTCGACCAGCGGATGCGCATAGCTGTCAAAGGGCGTGATGCCGCGAATGTCGATCTGCGTATCAGGCAGTGCGCTGGCAGCCAGATGGGGGGCCAGCACATCCCAATAGTCCGCGCCATTTTCGCGGTCTACATACGATTGATACCAGATTTTCATCCTACGCTCCTATAGTTGGGCCATGCCTGCCGCGCGGCCCAGAACCACGGCAGACAAAAGGCCATTACCTGAAAGATACCCCGCATCGCCGCTTCCCGAAACGCCGCAAGCGGCGCCGCCCGCAGCAAACAGGTTGGGGAAAGGCGCGCCGTCGCTGTGATAAACGCGTCCTTCGCCATCTGTGCGCAGACCTCCCTGCGTGTGAAACAACGCGCCAGTCACGCGCACGCCGTAGTAGGGTGCGCATAGTGGCGGCTTGGAATATGTGCGGCCAAAAGCGTCGAGGCCATGTTTTGGCAAACCCATGATGCTTGCTTCAAGGGAATCTCGTGGCAAACCCAATGCAACTGCCAAGGCATCGATGCTCCCTGCGACCTGTACCGCACCAACCGCTTCTGCCTGTTTGAAATCTTCGAATTGGCGCGCAATTCCAGCGATGCGGGAGTCAAAAATGGCAAACGCCTCGCCATCGGGCTGTGCAAGAACCGCACGGGCGGCTTCGGAGTAGCCTTGGGATTCATCCCAGAAGCGCTGTCCATTGCGGTTCACCTGCACACCGCCTTCGGTCATCGTCGCCCATGTGATCAGGATACCGTGAGGGTGGGCGACATTACCGTGGCCCTGATAGGCACCCAGATGCACGGTGTCTGCACCCAGTGCGTCGCCCCATAAGATCGCCTCACCGCGATTGCCGTCATGGCCGAACCAGCGGGCATCCAGAATATCCGGCATATGGGTCGCGACCATGTTGCGATTCCCGCCAAATCCGTTGGAGGCAAGGATAAGTTTCTTGCAGCCAATTGTCTCGGCCTCTCCGTCAGGGCGCAGGGCCTTGACGCCTCTGATCTGGCGCCCTTCGGCAAACAGCGTCACGGCGCGTCGCCCACATACAATGTCAACACCCGTACTCTCACATGCGCTGCGCAGCGCGTCGATCAATTCGGCACCTGACCGTGTCGGCAGCCCATGCATCCGGCGATTGGTGTGACCGGGATAATCAAAATCTGCCACAACAGAAAAGGGCAGGCCGTGGGTTTCGGTCAGCCAGTCAATAGCGGGGGCTGATCCCTTTGCCAAAGCTGCAACGAGATCGCGGTCATTCTCGCACTTTGCTTTAGACTGGATATCATCAGCAAACTGTTGCGCAGAGTCGACGATACCGGCTGCTTTTTGCAGTGCTGTCTCCGCGGCTGGGATCAATCCGGCAGACAGCGCGGTGGAGCCGGACGGGACTCCGTCTGCTTCGATCACCAGCACATCTTGACCCGCCGCTTGTGCCGCCAATGCCGCCACCATTCCGCAGGCCCCCGCCCCGATGATCAGTGTTCCGGTTGCGATATCGAAGGCTTCGGGAGCGGACGCAATTTCAGCCATCCGACCCCTCAAACCGTTTTCCCTGTGCCAACATCGCGTCGGTGCCGATCACCTCGTTCAGGCCCGCGAAATCGTACATCCGATCCATGAACGGCGCGTTCGAGCCATTGGCGTGAAGGCTGGCGTAGTAATCCTGCGCGGTGCGTGCCAGCGCACGCACGATGCCACCGGGAAAGATCACGATCGAAAAACCGATCGCCTCAAGGTCAGCCGCGTCGTGCATCGGCGTGTCGCCACCTTCGACCATATTGGCGAGCAGAGGGATGCGGTCTTTGAACTGTGTAGTGATTGCACGGAGTTGGTCCCGGGTCTGGGGCGCTTCGATGAATAGCACGTCTGCGCCCGCCTCCAGATAGGTCTCAGCCCTGTCGCACGCAGCGTTGAACCCATCAACGGCAATCGCATCGGTGCGCGCAATGATTAAGGTTTCTTGAGAAACACGGGCATCGGCCATCGCCGCGATCTTGCCTGCCATTTCGGACGCGGGGATCAGGGTTTTGTCCTTCAGGTGCCCGCAGCGCTTGGGGTAGCTCTGGTCCTCCACCTGAAGCGCTGCTGCGCCTGCGCGTTCATAGGTGCGCATGGTGCGCTGGGCGTTAAGTGCGTTGCCAAAGCCGGTGTCAGCATCGATGATAACCGGAATGTCCACGCGATCGGCAATCAGCGCCATCGTGTCGGCCATTTCGGACGCGGTCGACAGGCCAATATCCGGACGGCCAAGGCGGGTGTAAGCAACCGCAGCGCCGGAAAGATACACTGCTTCAAACCCTGCGTTGCTGGCAATGGCGGCGGTCAGCCCGTCATAGACCCCCGGCGCGATGAGAATTCTAGAGGATGCCAGTCGGGATTTCAGGGTCATGGGTTTGTCAGCCATTCAAGTGTTTCTGCGCAGGTCATCTGATGGGTGACCGTGCCCAGCGACAACAATGTCGCATCATGCACATCGTCGCGAAAAGCGGCGCACCCATCGGTCAGCATGCAGGTCTCAATGTTGCGCAGATGCGCGTCACGTAAGGTCGAAGCGACGCCGCCGTTGGTCACGATGCCGCCCACGATAAGGTGCTCCACCTCCAGCGCACGCATGATGTATTCCAGCCGGGTCTGGTAAAACGCGGAATAGGCGACCTTCTCCACCGCGTAATCCGCTGGATAGAGAGTATCGACCAGCCTGTGCCCCCAGCCATTTGGCGCGAAATCCCCCTTGGTCAGGAACGGCCGCAATTGTTTGAGGTGAGGCGCAATCAGCGGTTCATCGTTTGGGCCGGGAACAAGGGTGAACTGGGCCGATAAATAGATGCCTCCCTTATCCCTTAGTGCGGCGACAAGGGGCGCGATCCGGTCGGGCAGCGAAGCGATGGAGGCCGCCGCCTGATCGGCGCGGCCATAAGCGCCATCAGGATGGATAAAATCGTTTTGCAGATCAATCGTCAGCAGTCCGGTTTTTGAAAGATCCCATGCCGCGGGGTTGCTCATGCTGTTTCCTCCGCGCGGGTGATGACGGTGTTACCGAAATCGTCTACACGGCCCGTCAGGCCTGGTTCGATCAGGACGGTTGTGTCTGGTTGTTCAAGGATGGCGGGGCCTGTTATTTCAGTGCCCACTGGCAGGGCAAGGCGGTCATAGACATCTGTGTCATGCCATTGATCGCCAAAATGCACGCTGCGGCGCGCCTTGGGCGTGGTTGTGCCGCCGCCTGTGGGGGCAAGCGTTTTGAGGTCAAACTTGGGCCGCAAGCCTGTGACCGCCGAACGCAGGTTGATAATGCGACGTGTGCCGTTCTTCAAAAGCCGCCCGAACGTTTTAGTATATGCGATCTCAAATGCGGCATCGATCTCCGATTTGGTCGGGGCGATGACCACGCCATCTTTAAGAGTGACGTCCACAGGGACTGCAACGGTGTGGGTTTGTCCAATATACGCCATGTCCAGTTCGAAACTGGCAATGCGATCTTCAAACGTGGTGTTGGCCGCGTCGAGAATGGCCATGCCTTTATCCACATGCGTCTGCATAAAGACGGCCAGCGCGTTCGTATCCAACGCGTCGACAAGGCTGTTGATGGTTTGCACAAAATCCTGCCGCATGTCGGCAATCACACAGCCCATGGCCGAGGTCACACCCGGATAACGCGGTACGATCGCGCGGCTGAGGCCGACATCCGCCATCATCGCACCTGCATGAAGGGCACCGCCACCACCAAATGGCATAAACGCAAAACGTTTAGGATCAAAACCGCGCTCCACGCTCACCAGTCTGATCGCACCTGCCATGCGGGAGTTCGCAACCCGTAGGATCGCCTCGGCCGCTTGATATGTGTCAAGATTCAGGGGGGCGCCGACATGGGTATCAATCGCTTTTCCCGCCGCATCGACGTCCAAGCGCGTCAGCTTGCCACCGATTGGATTGTCCGGGTCAATGCGTCCCAACACCACATTGGCATCGGTCACGGTGGGGCGGTCATTGCCCAGGCCATATGCCACAGGACCGGGGTTGGAGCCGGCACTTTCCGGCCCGATGTTCAGCAATCCGCCCTTGTCCACCCACGCGATGGAGCCGCCGCCCGCGCCAATGGTCGTGATCTCGATCATCGGCGTGCGCACGACCATACCAAAGTCGATGGAGGTCTGGGCGGCGAGCATCGACTGTCCGCCCGCGATCAGAGAAACATCAAAGGAGGTGCCGCCCATGTCGCCGGTAATCACATCAGGATACCCTGCCGAGGTCGCAATATAGGCGGCGGCAATCACCCCAGCGGCGGGACCGGACAAGGCAGTGCGGACCGGCGTTCGGGCGGCTGTCTGCACGCCCATCACACCGCCGTTTGATTGCACGATCATAAACTCACCGCGAAAACCGCCGCCTTTGAGTGCGTTTTCCAGACGGTTGAGGTACCCCGATACTTCTGGTTGCAGATAGGCGTTGAGCGCGGTGGTGGAGAAGCGTTCGAACTCGCGGATTTCCGGCAGGATTTCCGAGGAACAGGAAACATGTTCATTGGGCCAGAGTGCGCGGACCGCAGCCACAGCCTTGGCTTCGTTTTCAGGGTTTGCGTAGGCGTGGGCAAAGAGGATCGCAACGGCAAGACAGCCTTCTTCTGCCAGTGTTTTTGCTGCCGCGCGCACGGCGTCCAGATCAACAACGGTGCGGATGGTACCATCGGCCAGGGTGCGCTCCGGCACCTCCAAACGGTGACGTCTGTCCACGATGGGCTCGAAATCACCACGCAGGCCCCAAGTACGGGGGCGGTCACGTCGTCGCATTTCCAACACGTCGCGCAGGCCTTGGGTGGTAATCACCCCGATCTTGGCACCCTTGCGCTCCAGCAGGGCGTTGGTACCGGCTGTCGTGCCATGTACGACCACCGCTATGTCTGCCAGATCGCCGACCTGTTGCCCGATACCGTCAAGGAAACCGTCCGCTTGATCGGGCCGCGTCGTAGGCACCTTGGCAACGGTGGCGGTGCCGTTCGCTTCGTTCAGAACAAAGACATCTGTAAAGGTGCCGCCAACATCCACCCCAACCATGCATTTGCTCATGCGCTGACCCCGCGCCAGTCAGTGCCATAGGATTCATCAGCGTGTTGAGCTGAGACGAGACCCCGCGCCACATCGCGGGCGATGGCACTTGGGTCGCGTTCTTCGGCCTTGCCATATCCGCCACCACCCGGTGTTTGCAGGATCACCGACTGGCCCTGCCGCAACTTGATGCCCAGCATTTTTGATGTGAGTGGCGGCTGTGCCCAGCCGTCATCCGTCGCATAGGAAAACACGTTCATCGCCGCCTCATCCCCGCCGGCTGCACCTTTGGGCGCAAAGCGACCGCGTTCACCAAAGAGAAACGCCTCGGCCCCGTTTTCCTCAAGGACCTCAATCTCGTATACCGCACCCATGCCCCCGCGATGTTTGCCGGTACCGGCACTGTCAGGCCGCAGTGCCCATTGTTTGAACATGACCGGATAGACGCTTTCGAGGATTTCCATCGGCGGGATGGTCGCGGTGGAAATCGGTGCGTTGCCATGGTTAAGCCCGTCACATTCCAGCGATCCGCCATGCCCGCCGCCGTAAAAGCTGAACATCACCCAAGGACGTCCGTCGCTCCGTTTGCCTGCGATGGAGAGCGCGTTGATGGTGCCATAGGCGTTGGCCACAATGCGGTCCGGTGCAGCCTGAGCTGCGGCGCTGAATATCACGTCGATCATCCGCAGGATGGTTTCTGTATACCCGCCCGTCGGCGCGGGGAACTGTGCCGCCAGCATCGAGCCTTCGGGCACACGCACATCAATCGGGCGCATCACGCCAGCATTGGCGGGCAAGGCCGGAAAGATATGTTTGATTGCAACATAAGCTGTGGCCACGGTGGTCGGTAGAGCGATGTTGACAGGCCCGGCGCATTGCGGGGCGGAACCGGCAAAGTCGATCGTCATGGTGTCGCCCTTGATCTCAAGCGCGACTTTGATCGGCAGCGGAACATCTGTGATGCCGTCGTTATCAAGGAAATCCGTTGCCTCCCAGCGCCCGTTAGGCAGCGCCTCGAGCTCTGCGCGCATCAGCGCTTCGGCACGGTTTGTCAGAGCCTGCAGGGCGGCGGCGACCGTTTCGGGACCATATTCATCCAAAAGCTCATCCATCCGGATGACGCCCAGATCAAGTGCGCCCAATTGGCCATTAAGATCGCCCATTGCGGATTGTGGCAGGCGGGTGTTGCGCAGCAGAATGTCGATGATGTCTTGCTGCGTAACGCCAGCGCGCACCAGCTTGACAGGGGGCAGGTTGAACGCTTCCTGAAATACGTCGGTGGCCGCAGGATTGTAGTTTCCGGGCACTGCGCCGCCGACATCGTGCCAATGCCCGACAGACGCCAGATAGCAAAACAATTCGCCGTCGCGGTAGTAGGGACGCACAAGCCGCATGTCGCTCAGGTGGGTGCCGCCGATATGGGCGTCGTTGAAAATATAGATGTCACCATCCACAAGTTCCCCGTCGGCGGCGGCCTTTTCAATCACCGCTTTGACGGCAAAAGACATCACACCGACAAAGATCGGCAGGCCGGATTTCCCCTGCACCAGCGTGTCGCCCGTCTGCGCGTGATAGATACCATGAGAGGCGTCATGTGCTTCTGCAATGATCGGGTTAAAGGCAGCACGAAACAGGGTCGCGTCCATTTCATCGGCAATTTGTTCCATACGGCCTGCGAGCACGGCCAGCGTGATTGGGTCAATATTTATCATGATCCTGCTTTCACTTCGGCTATGTCATTCCAGACATCCTGTCTGGTGATCTTGCCGCCTGCAATTTCAAACCGGTCGATAAAGCGGATACCGGCAAAAGCCGTCCCGTCAGGCCATTCACCGTGTAGGGTGCCGTGGCAATGTACCACCGCGGCTGTGCTGCCCTGGGAGGTATCGAAAGTTTCATAGGTTTTCCTGACAAAACGATACCGCTGTGCAGGCCAGTCTATTAGTTCTTTTAAGGTTCTCATGGG